>JBLHNG010000024.1:0-27500 GCA_047621685.1 Myxococcota bacterium
CTCGCCGCGAGTCCAGCCGTCCTGTGGCTTGAGCATGACGTAGACGTCGGAGAAGTCCACGCCCATCGGGTCAGTGGCGATCTCGGCGCGACCGGTCCGGGAGATGACCGTCGCCGCCTCGTCGGGGAACGCGGTGAGGATGGCTTGCTCCACCGAGGTGGCCTGGGCGATGGACTCCTCCAGGGACACCGACGGCGGCCGGATGATCTGCAGCGCGATGCTGCCCTCGTTGAGCCTTGGCACGAACACCGCCCCCAGCAGCGGGGCGAGCCCCAGGCTGGCGACGAACAGGCCACCCGCGATCAGGGCGATCCGGTGGGGGTGTCGGAGCGCGAGGGTGAGGGCAGGGGTGTAGAGCCGATGCGCGGTCCGCATCACCCGGGTCTCCTTCTCCGATACGTTCTTCAGCAGCAGCGAGGCGAGCACCGGCATGGCGGTCAGTGCGAGGATGAGGGAGCCGACGAGGGCGAAGACCACGGTCAGGGCCATCGGGCGGAACATCTTGCCCTCGATGCCGGTCAGCGCCAGGATCGGCAGGTAGACGAGGATGATGATGCCCACCGAGAACACCACCGGGCGCACGACCTCCCGGGCGGCAGTGAGGATGGTGGCGTCGTCGACGGGCTCCCCCCGGGCGCGGCGCTCTGAGGTCACCCGCATGATGTTCTCGATCATCACCACCGACCCATCAACGATGAGGCCGAAGTCGATGGCGCCGAGGCTCATCAGGTTGCCGGACAGTCCGGCGAGCACCATGCCGATGAACGCGCACAGCATCGACAGCGGGATCGCCACCGCGACCACCAGCCCGCCGCGCAGGCTTCCCAGCAGCAGGAGCAGCACCGCGATCACCAGCAGCCCGCCCTCCAGCAGGTTCTTCTCCACCGTGGCGATGGTTCGGTCGATGAGGTCGGTGCGGTCGTAGAACACGTCGACGGTCACCCCGTCAGGCAGCGCGGGCCGCAGCGACTCGATCGCCTCGCCAAGATCGGCGGAGACCAGCCGGGCGTTCTCGCCAAAGCCCATCATCGCGATCCCGATGACCGCCTCTCCCCGACCGTCCCGGGTCACCGCGCCCTGTCGGATGAGGGGCGCGAAGTCCACGCCGGCCAGGTCGTTGATGGTGACCGGGGTGCCATCGATGGCAGTGGCGACCACGACCTGCCGCACATCGTCGAGGCTCTCAAGGAGGGCCATCCCGCGGACCAGCATCTGCTCCCGTCCGCGCACGATGGTGCCGCCGCCGACGGTGAGGTTGTTGTGCTCCAGCGCCTCGAACACGTCGGCCAGCACGAGCCCCTGGGCCGCGAGTCGCTCCGGTCGGACCTCGACCTGGAAGGTGCGCAGCTCGCCGCCAAAGGCGTTGACCTCGACGACCCCGGGCACTGCGCGAAGTCGGGGGGCGATCTGCCACTCCAGCACATCGCGCAGGTCCATCAGGCTGTGGGTGCCCGGTGTCTCAGCGAGGACCTCGAACTGGAAGATCTCGCCGAGGCCGGTGGAGGGCGGCCCCATCTCTGGGTTGCCGTAGCCCTCCGGGATGGCTTCCCGCGCCTGGCTCAGCCGCTCGCTGACCACCTGACGCGCCCACCACAGGTCGGTGCCTTCTTCAAAGACCACCGTGACCACCGAGAGCCCGAACCGGGAGAGGGATCGCACCTCCTCGGTGTCTGGCAGGCCCGACATTGCCGTCTCGACCGGCCAGGTCACGAACCGCTCGACCTCCAGCGGGGGCAGGCCGGGGCTGTCGGTGAGCACCTGGACCTGGACGTTGGTGACGTCGGGGACTGCGTCGATGGGCAGGCGCAGTGCGGCGGACAGGCCGACGACAATGAGCAGGACCAGCCCGATGAGCACCAGCGCCTTGTTGCGCAGCGCGCCGGCGAGGATGTGGTCGAGGAGCCCGGGGCCGGTGGGGGAGAGGAGGGCTGCGTTGTCATCTGGCGTGGGGTCATCAGTGCGCATGACCACTCCCGAGCTCGCCCTTCTCCAGCTCGCTCTTGAGGGTAAATCCGCCCGCGGTCACCACCGACTCGCCCACGGTGATCCCGCTGGCGATCAGGATCTGACCCGCGCTTCGAGCAGAGATCACCACCGGTCGGGCGGTGAAGTGTCGGTCTTCCGCCTCGACAAACACCACCTCCACACCATCCATCTCCTGGACGGACTCCACCGGCAGGAGCACCCCGGTGGGGGCGTCTGTGGTGTCGAGGGTGAGGGTGGCCTGGGCGAACATGTTGGGCTTGAGACGGTGATCGGCGTTGTCGACCACCGCCTGGACGGAGATGGTGCGGGTGTCTGGGCTCAGCCAGTCCCCGACCTGCTCGACCTGTCCGCGAAACGTCTCGCCGGGCCATGCCTCGACGGTGAAGGTCAGCGCCTGTTTGGTGTGAACCTGGGAGAGATCCCGCTCATAGACGTCCAGCTCCAGCCAGACCTCGTCGAGATCGCCGATGTGGAACAGGGTGTCCCCCGGCTCGACCCGCGCGCCCACCGAGACGTTCGAGGAGAGCACCTTGCCAGCGATCGGGCTGGCCACCGGGACGTGGGAGGCGTAGTGCTCTCCGGCGTGGGGATCGCCGATGGTCGGATCGACCCCGAAGATGCGCAGCCGCTCCTCGGCAGCCTCCAGGGCGCCCTCGGCCCCGGCGTGGTCGGCCTCGGCCTCCAGCACCTGGGCATGCGCGGCGACCCCGGCTTCTTCGAGGCGGTTGAGGCGCTCCAGGCGGATGTCCGCAGCGGCATCCCGGGCAGCGGCGGAGCGGAACGCAGCGATGGCCTCGCCAAGCTCCGGGGACTGCACCGTGGCGAGGAGCTGACCCGCAGCCACCGTCTCCCCCGGGCGGACTCGGATGGCGTCGAGCTGACCGGCGATCCAGGCGCTCACCAGGGCCTCTCGGCGTGGATCCATGGTGATGCGGGCTGGCATCGTCAGCGTGCCCTGGAGGGTGCCGGTTGTCGCGGGGGCGATGGTCAGCCGGGCCGCGGCCATCGCCGCCTCAGACAGCTCGACCGTGCGCTCGCCGTCCTCGTGCGCGTCGTCATGGTCGTCGTGGTTCTCGGGCTCAGGTGGGCGGGTGCAGCCGATGAGGAGGAGGGCGAGGATCATCGGACACCTCCGAGCAGTGCGTCGTCGTCCTGTGCGAGGAGCAGCGCGAGCCGGGCGTCGGCGAGCTGACCTTCCAGGGCGATGAGGGCGGCCTGTCCGGACAGGACCTCGGACTGGAGGATGAGGGTGCTGAGCAGGTCGGTGTGGCCGGCCTGGTAGGAGAACGCGATGCCATCGAGGGCCTCATCGGCCTCCATCGACAGGTCCGCACCGAGCCCGGCCACGAGCGCCTCGGCCTCCGCATGACGGGCGGTCGAGGTGGCGATCTCGGAGATGGCCCGGGTGGTGGTGGATGTCTGCGCGGCCTGAGCAGTCCAGACGTCCGCCTGAGCCTCAGCCTGGGCGAGCTGGTTGCGGGCGAACAGCGGAAGCTCCCAGCCCACCGAGGGGCCGACGAAGGTGCTGGCGTCCTCTCGTTGGATGAACATGCCCACGGAGACCGGGGCAATCGCAGCGGCGCGCTGCTGGCGGAGGTCCAGCTCGGCCGCCTGCGTGCGGGCCTCGGCAGCCACAACATCGCTGCGATTGGCGGGTGAGGTCCCGCCGGGCAGGGGGGCGACCTGGGCGAGAGCCGCGGTGAGGTCTTCGATCGCGACGGGCTGACCGAGCATCGCGGAGAGGCCCTGAAGCGCGATGCTCTCCCGGGCGCTGGCGTCGAGCAGCCAGGAGGCGGATCGGGCGAGGGAGAGGCGGGTCAGACGGAGGTCGAGCAGCGATGCTTCACCCTCCGCGTACCGAAGACGGGCCGCGCTCTCCAGCTGCTCGCTGAGCTGCACGCTGTCCCGGGCGAGCCGGGCGACAGCAGCGGTGACGGTGGCCTCGACATAGGCGGATCGGGCCTCGGCAGCGACGACCCGTCGGGTCCGCTCCAGGTCGGCGGTGGCGGCATCGAGGGCGGCGCGGGTCTGCAGACGCTGTGCCCGACGGACGCCGGTGAGGGAGAGGGGCTGGGCGAGAGACAGCCCGAGGCGATCCCCGCTGAGTGCAGCCTGGGCGGACAGGGTGGGGTTGTAGCGGGGGGCGGCGGCCCGGGTGTGCGCGGCCAGGGCCACCTGGAGGTTGGCCTCGGAGGTGCGCAGCTGTGGGTGGATGGAGAGCGCGTGAGAGACGGCGTCTTCTGGGGAGAGGGGGGCTGCGATCGCAGATCGGCACAGCAGGCCCGCTCCCAGGATGATGGGAAGGGTGAACATTGTGGGTCCGGACAAGAGGAGAGTGGCCGTCGCGCTCAAAAAGCGGACGTGCGGGTGGCTCTGGTGGTCTTGTCAGGCGAGGGGCGGGGGGGTGGGTGGGATGTCGACCCGGGAGATCAGGGTGTCTCTTCGGGGAGCCCAGCTCAGCACGACCACCTCAATCCGGGGACTGAGCTGCGGGGGAGCGCTGCTTGGGAGGACGGGCACGGACTGGTGACACTCGCAGTGGTGGGAGGTCGGGGTGCAGCCGTGCTCGGTGTCCGCAGCGTGCTCTTCGATGCTGGCAGTCTCTTCATGAGAGGTGCTGTGGGGCAGGTGCCCGTCATGGATGAGGTGCTCGGCGGACTCGATCAGCTCGCCCCAGCCCGGCAACAGCGTCAGGATCAGCAGGAGGCTGAGCAGCTTGCGGAGGATGGGACGCCAATGAAACACGCCCTGTCTATACCCGTGGCGGCGCGGCGGTGTGGCGGAGATGTCTGGTGATGTCAGCGGGCGCCGGCGCGTCGTCCGAATCGATCCACGAGATTGGGTTGTGCTTGCCCGGTTGTTCGATAGATCTGTGACAGCAACCCAGACGATCTCTCCCAGACCGTCCCGCCCAGGAGACTGCATGAGCACGCTTCAAATCGGTGTCGTTGACCAGGACATCCGCAAGGACTTCGACCACACCGCGAAGGACGGCTTCCAGGCGAAGGTCCGGACCCTGGTGACCACCCACCATGCCGGCGGACAGGTCGCCATCACTGCTTTTATTGAGAGCAGCCCGCTGTTCACCCGGAGCATCGGCGGCAGCCGCATCGTCCGCAACACCACGGTGGAGGCAGCCACCACCGAGGCGATCAAGCTGGCGGCGGGCATGTCCTCGAAGAACCCCGGCGCTGGGATCCCGGCCAGCGGACAGAAGTCGGTGGTCATCTGGCAAGACATGCCCTCCGGCGCTCAGGACAAGGCGAGCCTGCTGGCAGAGCACTACCGGGTCGTGCTGACTGCGGAGCCAGGCGCGCTGTTTGGGCCAGACATGAACATCGGCGAGGACGTCCAGGACGCGCTCTCCGCGATGCCGGGGCTGCTCGACCACGTCACCGGGCTCTCCTACGCAGCCGGTGGACTGGCCATCGACTCCACCGGCTACACCGGCCGTGCCCTGGTCGGTGCGCTGAGCGGGTGGTCAGGGACGGACGGGCTGCGCAGCGCGGCGATCCAGGGCTTCGGTGCGGTCGGTGCGTGGGCGGCAAGTGCGCTGCTGCGGCACCACCCGGAGATCCAGCTGGTGGCCCTCTCCAACCGCTACGGCACCGCGTCTGCTGCTGATGGCCTGCCCGTCGAGGCGCTGTTTGAGGTGTGGTCGAGCAGTGAGTCGCCCGACGAGGGCATCCGGAAGTTTGCCACCAGCCACCCCGACATCACCTGGACCGACGATCCCAACCACCTCTGGACGCTGCCCTGCGACCTCCTCATCCCGGCGGCTCGGACGGGCGTGGTCCGGCTGGCGGAGGAGGAGACGGAGAACAAGGACGCGATCCCGGTGCAGGACTGGGTCGCTGCCAGCGGAGTCAAGGCGATCCTCCAAGGCGCCAACGCACCCTGCACGGAAGGCGCGGAGGCCTGGCTCGCCGAGCACGGGGTGGTGGTCTTCCCCGACTTCATCGTCAACTGCGGCGGTGTGTGGGGTTGCTGGGCGGAGTGGTACTGCCGCACCGAGCTGCGGGCCGGCACCATCGCCCACGAGGCCCTCGACGAGAAGGTCCACACCATCATCCGCGAGAAGGTCGCTGCCAACATCAAGCGGGTCCTCGCCGAGACCGACACCCGGGCCTCAGCCGATCGGGTCAAGGTCGCCAACCAGGCCCCGGTCGCCGCGCTGTGGAAGGCGCTGGCGGGTGAGGAGAGCGAGCACCGTCGGGCCGAGGTTCATGCAGAGCAGCTGAAGCTGTAGTTGCGGGTAAGAAAAACAGGCACCGGTCATGTCGCCCCCTTCTGGCGGACAGTCTGTGTGAGAGGATGTCAGCGCGTAGCGGGGGGTTGGGGGTGAAACCCAATTCTCAGACAAAGAGCACCAGTCAAGCGGGATAACTGTCCACCGCGATGACTGGTGCCCCAATTTGAGGGCAAGGATCAGAGCTGATCCCTACAGCCAACCCCTACCAACCTCTACGATTCACTGTTCATCGTCACCGTGGTCTTCCAGCCGGTAACAGTGTCCCTTCGTGCTCTGGGTTCGCTTCGATTAAGGCCGATTAAGTCCCGCTGATTGGCAACCCTTCCTACACTGACCATCACAAGGGAGGGGACATGCTTCGATACCTGAGCATCATGGCGCTGGTCTGCGTGGGCTGCGGAGACAAGGACGACGACACCGGCGTCGATGGCGGGGGCGATGACACCGCCTCCGATGTCGGAGACACCGACACCACCGATGCGGTCAGCTACGCCGATGTCGAGCCGATCCTGGAGTCGCACTGCACGAGCTGCCACGTCGAAGGCGGCAACGCGCCGTTTGCGTTTGACGGCTATGAGGCGGCGTCAGCGAAGGCGGACCGGATCGTCGCCCGTGCAGTGGACGGCGGGAACAGCCCGATGCCGCCGAGCGGGCTGGTCTTGAGCGATGCAGAGGCCGACGTGCTGGTGAATTGGGCCGATCAGGGGACCCCTGAGTAGGTGGGGCAGGTGTCGGTCGGATACTCCTACACTCGGAGAGGAGGTTGACCTGTGCAGATGATTTGGCTTGCCTGGATGGGAATGTTGGGGTGCGGTGAGGACGACACCATCGCAACCGTGGACGATGTCGGCGGATGGGCGGAGCTGGAGGGCCTCGGCGTGCTGGGGTGGACGGCTGGCGGCAGCATCTACCTCTGCGGCGTGGGAGACGCGGTCGTGGAGTCCCGGTGGTTCATCAGCGACGGGGGGGATGCCTGGGTGAGCGCTGATGGGGCATGGACAATGCAGCGCGACGGAGACGATGTGACGATGCAGAGCCCGAAGGATGCCTGGGACGGCGTGCTGACCGCGTTTGACGACGGCGGACTCTATGACGCCTCGCCAGAGAGCTGCCGCAGTGGTGCGGTGGTGTTCAATGGAGGGGTCGTTGGGAGCTGGTGCGATCTGAGCGGGGCCTTCTTGCAGGTCGAGCCCATCGACACCGTGATCGGCAGTCCGGAGTCCTTCGAGGCAACGCTGATCGCCGATCCCTCCTACATCTTCACCTTTCAGCAGCTCCAGTGAACTCAGACCCGCTGCTGGAGTGGCTGGAGCTTAGCGAAGGCGTCTGGCTGCGCGGTCCTCCGGGGAGCGGACGAACACACCGACTTCAGCGCCTCGCACAAGAGTGGCCGGGGCCGGTGGTCTGGCTTCGCGGCGTGACTCTGGAGGCGGATCTTGCCCTGCTCGGGGCGCGCTCTGCGGCGGTCCTGGTCTGTGTCGACGGGATCCCATCGGGCACGGCGCGGTCGGTCCTGGCTGGCAGCCCGACGCTGGTCACCGGGGCACACCCAGGCGAGGGCTGGCGGGTGGCGACGCGGGAGCCAATGGACGACGACGAGGGGGTGCGGCTGTTCCTCCAGCATGCGCCGGGCTCCGGTCCGCTGCCGCTCATTCGCCGCCTGGTCCGTCGCCTGGGTGGGCATCCCATGGCGATCATCGCCGCCACCCGACGCTGGCCGATGGAGCGGGTCGATCAGATCCTGCTGGAGACCTCGCCGAGCTGGCCGGGCCTCCAGGGCGCCTATGCGGGCCTGGACACCGCCGAGCAGGAGACGCTGGCCTTCCTGGCAGCCCTGTCTGGCCCGGCGCGTCTGGAGGGGATCCGCTGGTGTGGGATGGTGCGCGGGGTGGAGGGGCTGATCTCTGCGGGCTGGGTGTCGGTGCAGACCCCCGGCATCTACACCCTGCCACCGGCCATCGCCGACGCAGTCCGCGGCTGGAAGGCCGGAAACCCGGCGCCGTACTACGCCTGGTATCTCCAGGAGACCCGCACCCGTGCGCTGGCCTGGGACACCCGAGGCGGCTCCCGGGAGTGGTTCCGCTGCGGGATGTGGCCGGCGATGCTCAAGGAGCAGCCTGCGGCGGTGCCGGAGTGGTTTGTGGTCGCCTGGTCGCTGTCTGGAGAGGATCCGGCCTTGCTTCGAGCGGCCCTGCTTCGAGCGGCCCTGCTGCTCGACGGCGACACCGTGGCGGTCGAGGGGCTCTCGCCGCTGGTGCGTGCGCGGTGTGAGGCGCGGTCGTATCAGGCTGCTGGGGAGCGGGAGCAGGCGATCGTGTGCCTGCAAGGGGCGAAGGAGAGCGGAGGGGAGCCCGAGCAGGGCGCGCTGCTGTGCCTGGAGCTTGGGGTCGCCTACCACCGACTGCGACGACTGGAGGCAGCCGAGGTGGCCTATGGCGAGGCGCTGGAGCGGCTGGAGGCGCTGAGCCACGCACGGGGCAGCATGCTCTGCCGAGCCAACATGGCCGCCCTGGCCCACGACACCCACGACTACGCCGCCGCACATGCCGGCTACACCGCAGCGATCGAGGAGGCATCCCGGCTCGGGGCGCTTCGACTGCGCGGGATGTTCTCTGGGAACCTCGGGGCACTGCTCATCGAGACCGAGTCGCTCAGCGAGGCCCGCGCCCTGCTTCATCAGGCTTCCCGGGATCTCGCAGTAGAGCCCGACGACCGCTTTCTGGCCATCGTCCTGGTCAACCGGGCTGCGGTGGATCTGCAGGAGGATCACCTCGACGCCGCCACTGAGCACTACCACGACGCCATCCGGCTGCTGGGCACGTCGGATCCCGCCTCCACCGCGCTGTGCCATGCCCGCCTCGGGGCGGTGGCAGCACTTCGGGGAGAGCTGACGGTGGCCCGGGAGCACCACGAGCGGGCCGATGCGCTGGTCTCGCCGCTGGAGGATCCGTTCACCACCCGGCTGGTCTCGCTGTGGCGGGTGTTCCTGGAGTGGCAGACCGGCGATCGGGCCAGCGCCCTGGCGCGTCGACGCGAGAACCTCGCCGGGAAGTCCTCCCTACGTGCCACCTCCGATGAGGCTCGTCTGGTCTTCCGCATCCTGGAGCGTCGGATCGCGGAGCCGGGCTCGACCCTGCTCGTTGGACCCGGCGGGAGCTGGTTCCGGGTCCCCGGCGAGCCGAAGGTCGGCGTGGATCGCTACGCCGCCGTGATGCGGATCCTGGCGGTGCTCGCCCAGACCGCCGAGCTGACCCCGGGGGAGCCGTGCAGCGCGGATGTGCTGATTGAGGCGGGATGGCCGGGGGAGCGGATCATCGTCGAGGCGGCACGCAACCGGCTGTCGGTCGCCCTCGCTCGGCTGCGGCGGCTGGGACTGCGCGGCGTGCTCCAGCGAACCGGCGGGGGCTGGCGCCTCGATCCAGCCTGGCCGGTCCTGCTGCTCCAGGAGGACTAGGAGAGGATGCCTGACCGGGGCTGAGCGCCACGGTCAGGTCATCCAAGCGGTCTCTACGCTGCGTGAGCAGTCTGCTCAGTCCTCGCGCTCGGTCACCGCGAAGTCCACCCGGCGATTCTTCGACCATGCAGACTCGTTCTCGCCTCTCACCAGCGGGCGTGTCTCGCCGTACCCTGTGGCCTCCAGACGCTCGGGCTCGACCCCGTGGTCGATGAGGTAGCGGCGCACCGACTCGGCACGCTCCTGGGAGAGCTGCAGGTTGTTCTCTGCAGAACCACGGCTGTCGGTGTGACCTTCGATGCGGATCTTGAGCAGCTCGGGGTGAGCGACGATGATGCTGGAGACGTCATCGAGGAGCTGGTGGCTGTCGCTGAGGATCACCGCACGGTTGGTCTCGAAGTACACCGAGTCCTTGATGTCGATGCTCTCCTGGGTGATCTCGATCTCGGTGGGCTCGAGGACGACCGTGGCCTCTGTGGCCTTCTGGTACTGGACCATCACCGTCTCCTGCCCGGGCCCGTACCCCGCTGCGGTGACGATGAGGTTGTGCTCGCCGGAGGGAACATCGGCGGACGTGTCGACCGCCAGCCCACGGTGATCAGTCCCTCGGAGCTGCCAGACGGCGCCCTCGACCGGCACCCCCTCGCTGTCGACGGCGTGGACCAGCAGTGAGCCGGGCAGGCCCGCCGGATCGAGGGTGTACAGCAGCGCGTAGTTCGGTGCGTCGGGGATCTCCTCGCTGAGCTGGATCGACTCGTAGCCATCAGCGGTGCCGGCCAGGGAGTAGGTGCCGCCATACAGCTCGGCCTGCCCGTCGCCGGTGCCAGAGGCATCCCCCAGGCTCCAGGAGACCCCGGAGACCGGCGCGCCGCTGCCGTCGATAAAGGAGACCGTGACCAGGGTGGGCTCGGGGCAGCCGTCTTCGTCGGCGACGCTGTCGATGTCCTCGGGCTGCTCGATGCAGTCATCGACGTCGTCGGTGAGGCCGTCGCCGTCGGTGTCCAGGGCGCCGCGCGGGGGCTCGTAGCCCAGGGCAAAGACCGCGCGAATCTTGGGGGTTCCGACCGAGCTGTTGAGCCCGCTGCCCAGGCCGGCGCGCAGGACAAGCTTGTCGTTGAGGCGCCGGTAGACTCCGCCGAGGACCTCCATGGGGAGCCCGTCAGTGCCGCTGCCGTAGGTGATGTTGGAGGAGAAGTCTGCAGAGAGCCCGGTGCGGTCGGAGAGGTCGTAGCCGACGCCGAGACGAGCCGTGAACTGGTCGTCCCAGGTCACGTTCTCCAAGGCGACCTCGGGCAGGCCGCGGTGGCCGAGGTTGAGCGCCACCAGGGCGTTGCCGATCTCCTTGTCGATGATGCCGTTGATCTCCCAGGCCAGACCGCTGTTTCCGAGGGGGGCATCGACGGTGGCGGTGGGCAGGGTGAGGCCGACAGCCAGCGCCGCGCCGAGGGGGGCCCGACGGCGGTCGAGCACGGTGTAGCGCGCCCCGGCGGTGACATCGCCCAGGCCAGTCTCGCCGCCGGTCGCCTCGCCGGCAGACCGGAGGTACAGCGGCACATCGAGCCCGAAGCGGACCGGACCCCGGGTGTGGGCGCCGAGCAGGTCGAGCTGGAACAGGTCGGAGACCAGCTCGGTGCGCTCACCGGCCCCGTTGACGTAGGCCAGCGGATCGTTGGCGTAGGACAGCAGGAACCGGGCAGAGGTGTAGCCGCTGTTGGCCAGGAGGGTGTCGTCTGTCCACAGGGTGCGCTCTGCGTCGACGGAGGGCCGGAAGACCTGGCTGTTGAGCCCTTCAGGGACGTCGCCACCAGAGACGACATCCTGGGCGCTTGCAGTAGAGAGGATGAGGATAATCATGGTCGGTTCTCACTTCTTCCGGCGGCGGAGAGAGACGAGCGCGAGCAGCGAGACCATCAGG
The DNA here is from genome assembly GCA_047621685.1 of Myxococcota bacterium. GTDB lineage: Bacteria > Myxococcota_A > UBA796 > UBA796 > UBA796 > JAQXDW01. Next base: position 11,608 of record JBLHNG010000024.1, read on the forward strand.
CCAGCCATTCCGCCCGGGTTCGGTGCAGACGAGCAGCTCCAGCCGCCGATGTACTTCCCATCGTCGTCACCCGGATCGAGCGGATCGCCGCCGCTCTCAACCTCGGTGCCGTCGGGGATGCCGCCGTCGTCGGAGTCGGTGTCGTTGGGATCGCTTCCGTGGTCGTTGACCTCTTCGCCGTCGGTGAGGCCGTCGTCGTCGGAGTCATCATCCAGCGGATCGGTCTGGGTCTCGTTGACCTCCTCGCCGTCGGTGAGGCCGTCATCGTCGGAGTCATCATCAACCGGATCGGTGCCGTGGTCGTTGACCTCTTCGCCGTCGGTGAGGCCGTCATCATCGGAGTCGGAGTCGTTGGGATCGGTGCCGTGGTCGTTGACCTCATCACCATCAGTGAGTCCGTCGTCGTCGGAGTCGGTGTCATTGGGATCGGTCAGGGTTTCGTCGACTTCGTCACCGTCGGTGAGGCCGTCATCGTCGGAGTCGGCATCGTCAGGATCGGTGCCGTGCTCGTTCTCCTCCGCCCAGTCGGTCAGGCCGTCGTCGTCCCGGTCAGAGAGGTCGTCGGACTCATCCAGCGGATCGGTACCGTCGGTGTTGATCTCGTCGCCGTCCGTTCGCCCGCCGTCGTCGGAGTCATCGTCGAGCGGGTCTGTGCCGTGGGTGTTGACCTCGTCGCCGTCGGTCAGGCCGTCGTCGTCGGAGTCGTCATCGAGCGGGTCAGTGCCCTCGTCGTTGACCTCGCTGCCGTCGGTGAGACCGTCGTCGTCGGAGTCATCGTCGAGTGGGTCGGTCTTGTACTTGTTGCTCTCTTCGCCGTCGGTGAGGCCGTCGTCGTCGGAGTCATCATCGAGCGGGTCGGTGCCGGTTGAGGTCACCTCATCGCAGTCGGTGATGCCGTCATCGTCGGAGTCATCATCGTTGGGGTCTGTGCCGTAGATGTTGACTTCGTCGCCGTCGGTCAGGCAGTCGTCGTCGGTGTCTTCGTCGTTGGGATCGGTGCTGTAGGTGAGCACCTCGTCGCCATCGGTGAGGCCGTCATTGTCGGAGTCATCATCGAGTGGGTCGGTCTTGTGGGTGTTGACCTCGTCGCCATCGCTGAGCCCGTCATTGTCAGAGTCGTCGTCGAGCGGGTCGGTCTTGTGCCTGTTGACCTCTTCGCCGTCGTTGAGCCCGTCACCGTCGGTGTCGGCGTCGCTGGGGTCGGTGCCGTAGTCGTACACCTCGTCACCATCGAGCAGTCCGTCGCCATCGGAGTCGTCGTCGTTGGGGTCGGTGCCGTAGTCGTACACTTCATCGCCGTCGAGCAGGCCGTCGCCGTCGGTGTCGTCGTCGTTGGGGTCGGTGCCGTAGTCGTACACCTCCTCGCCGTCAGCGAGGTTGTCGCCATCGGAGTCGGAGTCCAGTGGGTCGGTGCCGTAGTCGTTGACCTCTTCGCCGTCGGTCAGCTCGTCGCCGTCGGAGTCGGGATCGTAGGGGTCGGTGCCATAGACATCGACCTCGTCGCCGTCGATCAGTCCGTCGTCGTCGGCGTCTTCTTCGAGGTAGTCGGGGATGCCGTCCTCGTCAGCGTCGTCGTTGAGCACGTTGCCGTCGCCATCGGCGTCCTCATCGATGGTGAGGATGCCGTCGTCGTCGTCGTCAGTGTCGAGGTAGTCGGGAGTGCCGTCGCCGTCGGTGTCGCCGGTGCCCTCGATGAGGTCGTAGACTGAGTCACCGTCGGTGTCGAGAGTGGAGAAGTCCTCGTCGGTGAACGCGATGATGTAGTCGATGGTGTCGGTCCCGGTCAGCGCCCCGAGGTTCCACTGCACCGCCATGCCGTTGTCGGTGTTGGCGTTGGTGTTCAGGGTGCCATCGAGGTCGCCGCCGCTGTTCATCAGCTGGAACGGGTAGTAGTAGGTACCAGAGAACCAGGCATCCCATGGATCGGTGAACTGGACGAAGGACTCGTAGGTGGAGTTCTTGTAGGTGCCGACGTAGGTGGGAGCAGTGGCGGAGTCGTAGTACGCCGGGCCGTTGTCGCCCCCGGCGAGGTAGGTGTCGATGGCGTGGTAGAGCTTGAGGGCCGAGGTGTTGGTGCTCGGTGCGCTGACCTCAGTGCGGACGATGAAGTAATCGTTGGGGTAGATGTACTCGATGTCCTGGGTCAGCGTGATGCCGGTGCTGCCAGCCGTGACCACGGTCTCCACGATGTAGGGGTCGGAGGTGGTGCCGGTACCGGAGGCGGCGGCCTGTGACGTCGCGGTCCAGTGGGTGCAGTTGGCGTAGGACGACGACGACATGCTCGACTGGCCACAGTAGACTGTGCTGCCGACCGCCAGGGCGACGGAGTTGTACATGTAGGTGTCGTAGGTGCCGCCGGGATCGCCGGCGGGGTAGTACACCTCCCCGGTGCTGCTGTCGCGGTAGACCTGGAGCTTGGTGTCGGTGCCGATGACGATCTGGAGGCCGTCGCTGCTGCTGGTGCCGCCGGAGGAGTTGATGGTCTCCTGGGCGAAGGCGGTGGTCGATGTCAGGAGTGCGGTCAGCACGCTGATGTTTCGGAGCTGGTTTGGCATAGGGGGACCTCTGTTGTTGAGGGACTTTGTCAGTCAGATCTGTGCATGTTGTAGCAGAAGAGGACCGGGACTCTATCCAGAATATTACTCAAAAGTCCAACGGAATTACCCTGCCGCTGGGAAGGCCGAATACGCTGTATCAGCGGTTATTCAGGGGTCGAGTCGGCTGGTGCCTGTTTTTCTGACTCTACCCATCCTAGAGAAACAGTACCTGTTTGTACATTACCGGTGTGCTTACACTCATCACACTGTAGGCGAGCAGGCCCATGTCCTGTGGACCGAGCGGCGTGGTGGCAATTACAACGGATCAGAGCCCGGTGAGCACGGCGAAGAGGGTGATGATGATTCGAGCGGGATGTTTCATGGGGGTACGGTAAGCTGGTGCCGGCGATGGCAGGGCCGCTCTTCAGACTCGGGCACCCCGTTCGCGTAGACCCGCCACGATGCGTTGGGCGGTGGCCTCGTCGGCCACGTTGGCCCCGAGCCGTCGGCCCCGCTCGTCGATCAACCACACGCCCCAGGCCACCATCAGGCCACTTCACACCCGCACGATCTCTATCTTGGCGATGTCTTTGGGCCGCTTGAGCGCGAGCTTGAGCACCTTGTTCTGGCGCCGCGCAGACCACATCCAGAAGCCCACACCGGCCACGCCGATCGCGGCCCCCATGCCCAGCACGACGAGCTTGGCCAGCTCCTCGCCAGGCGCGGCCGGCGCGAAGATGCCGATGAGGCCAATGCCCGCGGCCCCCACCATGGAGACCAGACCGATGCCCCTGTAGAGCAGGGTGGTGCGGCGGGTCGCAGCGCGGAGGAGGGTCTCAAGGGGATCAGGAGTCTGCATGGCGCCAGGGTATTTGAGTCGGTTCGGGGTGGGTAGAAAATTCGAGCGGTGTGACTGGTGCCCTGACTGGCGCCCTATTCTGACAGGAGCTTGCCCAGCCGGGAGCGCACCGCGAATCGGGCGGCGAAGTCCTCGATGGTCTTCGGCCTCTTCAGGGAGAGGATCTTGGGAAAGCAGACATCCATCGGCATCAAGTCCTCGAACTTCGTGCTGTTCGTCAGCCCTTCCGCCAGGGTGCTGGCCCAACCCTCCAGCATCGGCTCCAGACGCGCTGGATCGCCGATGGCGTCGAGGAAGTAGACCACCTGCTCCTTGATGGTGCAGATGCTGCCGTCTTCTTCGGTCACCACGAGCCAGAGGCAGACAAGCAGTCCACCGTCTCTCTCGGTGGGCGGTTCGCGAAACTCCACCCAGCCCTGGCTGCCCTGGATGCGGGATGGCTCGCCGATGACGGTGAGGATGGCGCGGTGGAGGTCCTGTGCGGTGATGGTCATGACACGGTCATAGCTGACTGGAGCTTTTGCGCCGAATCGACAGGGGGTGTTCGGAAAACCAATGTTATTTCAGTTACTTGTCTAATTGTACGGACGGCGACAGCGGCGTGGGGTTTGCGGTGGTGTAAAGACGAACTCATGCGACCCTGTTTCCTGGAGACCCCATGCGTCTGACCCCTGTCATCCTCCTGTGTCTGGGCGGTGCGACCTTGCTCGCCTGCGGCGACAAAGACGGAACAGAGCCGGACACCACCCCGCCGATGACACCGGAGACACGGTGACGGTGACCTGCACCGCGCTGGGGTTGTCCCCGGCGACCCTGCTCCGGGATGCCGATGTCAGCCTGAGCGCGCACCTCAGCTGCGATGGTCTGGAGCCTGACCCTCGGCGAGGTCACGATCACGCCGGAGGCGTCGGTGGTCGATGGCGAGGTGGTCCTGACCGGCGGCTTCTCCACCGCAGGCCTGCTGGAGGGCACCGAGGCCGCTACCATCACCAGTGAAAACCCGGTCTTCGTCGCTCAGGCTGATGACCACGCGTTTGCCTTCTACGTCGAGGACTGGGGTGGCCTGGCCTACTTCGCCGCCAGCATCCGGGTCGATGGTCAGGTCGTGGCTGCCACCGGTAGCGGAGAGTTTGCCTCCACCGGCGGGATCTCGACGTCCTCCATCAACGAGTGGCCGCGCATCGCGGACTGGGCGAATGTCCCCGACGACTCCGCCGACAGCCTCAACCTGCTGTTCTCTCCGGGCGTGACCTGGGGAGACTGGATGGAGATCGGCTTCGACGACAGCGCCTGGGACGACGACACCAACGTCTGCACCTCACCGTCGTACTGGAACACCACCGACTTCGACACCAACTACACGACCTTCGGCGAGCTGGCAGCGGACGGGGCAGAGTTTGTCTGGCACGACTTCGGCTACTGGTCGCAGGGCTACTGCTACTCAGTGGGCGACAGCGGCACCGCCTGGCGCACGGAAGTCTCCCTGTAGGCCCGCCCGACATCCAGCAGCGAGTCGGCTCAGCGCGCGCGGCCCAGGATCAGCAGGATCGCACCGGCGTCGGTGTCGTTGGTGGAGTCGCTGGGGATGCCGATGAGGAAGTCATCGTAGCCGTCCCGGTCGGTGTCGCCTGCGCCGGAGACCGACCAGCCGGCGGAGTCGCCGCTCGATGAGCCGGTGACCAGGGCATCGGAGCTGCTCAGGTCGATGCTGCCGGAGCCCGGACCATAGACGAGGTAGGCAGCCCCGGCCTTGTTGGCGGAGGTGTCTTCGTCTGGCGCGCCGATGAGGAGGTCGGAGTAGCCGTCGTCGTCGATGTCGCCCGCGTCAGAGACCGACCAGCCGGCGTTGCTGTCGCCGTCGTTGCCGTAGAAGATGCCGTCGGCGTCGGCGAGATCGACAGTCCCCCCAGACGAGAGCGGGCCGTAGACGAGGTAGGCGGCCCCGGCCCGGTTGCCGTTGGTGCTCTCACCGGGGGCGCCGATGAGGAGGTCGGAGTAGCCGTCGTCGTTGGCGTCCTGGGAGACGCTCAGGGCGTAGCCGGCGGCCTCGTTGTTGGAGGTTCCGTACAGCTCAACATCCACGAAGACGCTCATCGAGCCGGTGCTGGAGAGCGGACCATAGCGGACGTAGACCGCGCCAGCCTGTGAGGCGCCGGTGCTCTCATCGGGGGCGCCGATGAGGAGGTCGTCGTAGCCATCGCCGTCGATGTCGCCGCCACCGCTGACCGCGTAGCCGAGCTGATCGGAGGTGCTGCCGCCGTAGAGGGCGTAGCCGATGGAGTTGAGGGCATCGCTGGTGCTGGCCGGGCCGAGGATGAGGTAGGCGGCCCCGGCGGAGTTGGCGTTGGTGCTCTCGCCGGGCGCACCGATGAGGAGGTCGGCGTAGCCGTCGGCGTTGATGTCTCCGGCGTCGGAGAGCGCCCAGCCTGCGTAGTCGGTGCTGTCGTCGCCGGTGAACAGTGACGAAGCACCGGTGAGCCCGAAGCTTCCGGCAGTGACCGGACCGAGCATCAGCATCACGCTGCCGCTGTTGCTGCCGTTGTCGTCGTCCTCTGGCGCGCCGACCATGAAGTCGTCGTAGCCGTCGTCGTTGACATCTCCAGCGCCAGAGACCGACCAGCCAGCCTGGTCCGAGGCGTCGGTGCCCAGGAAGGTCGCCTCGTAGCCGTCTCCGAGGATGAGGTTGTCGGTGGGCAGGCCGAAGATGAGGTAGGCGGCACCGGCCTCGCTGCCGTTGGTGTCTTCGTCCGGGGCGCCGATGAGGAAGTCATCGTAGCCGTCGCCGTCGACGTCTCCGGCGTCGGAGAGCGCCCAGCCGGCGAGGTCACCAGAGGCGCCGCCGTAGCTGATCATGTCCGCCTCGTCCGCGGTGTACTCCCCCTCAAACGGGCAGGCGTCGTCCTCGCCGTCGCAGTCGTTGTCGATTTCGTCCTCGCAGACCTCCTCGGCGTCGGGGCTGATGGTCGCGTCAGTGTCGTCGCAGTCGTCGCTGTCGGAGACGTAGCCGGAGGGTGCCTCGCAGTCGGTGGCGGTGGTGTCGGGATCGCCGAAGCCGTCGCCGTCATCATCGGCGTAGAAGACCTGGTCCTCGTCGATGTTGCCGTCGCAGTTGTTGTCGATGCTGTCGCAGATCTCGGCGGCGTCGGGGTTGATGTCCGCGTCGGTGTCGTCGCAGTCGGTGTCATCGGAGACGTAGCCGGAGGGTGCCTCGCAGTCGGTGGCGGTGGTGTCGGGATCGCCGAAGCCGTCGCCGTCATCATCGGCGTACCAGGTCTCGTCCTCGTCGGTGTCACCGTCGCAGTCGTTGTCGAGCCCGTCGCAGATCTCCTCGGCGTCGGGGTTGATGTCGGCGTCACCATCATCGCAGTCGTCGCTGTCGGAGACGTAGCCGGAGGGCGCCTCGCAGTCGGTCACACTGGTGTCGACATCGCCGAATCCGTCGCCGTCGTCGTCGGCGTACCACAGCTCGTCCTCGTCGGTGCTTCCGTCGCAGTCGTTGTCGAGTCCGTCGCAGATCTCCTCGGCGTCGGGGTTGATGTCCTCGTCGGTGTCGTCGCAGTCGGTGTCATCGGAGACGTAGCCGCCGGGGGTCTCGCAGTCATCGAGGGTGCTGTCGGGATCGCCGAAGCCGTCGCCGTCGTCGTCGGCGTATGAGGTCCAGGTGGCATCTCCGGAGCCGTCGCAGTCGGTGTCCTCTCCGTCACAGACCTCGGCGGCGCCCGGGTTGATGCCCGCATCGGTGTCGTCGCAGTCGGTGTCGTCGGCGACGTAGCCGGAGGGCGCCTCGCAGTCTTCCACGGTGTCGTCGGGGTTGCCGTAGCCGTCGCCGTCGTCGTCGGCGTACCAGGTCTCGTCCTCGTCGGTCGCTCCGTCGCAGTCGTTGTCGAGTCCGTCGCACAGCTCCGGGGCGCCGGGGTAGACCGTCTCTTCGGTGTCGTCGCAGTCGGTGTTGTCCTCGACCCAGCCGCTGGGGGACTCGCAGGAGATCTGGCTGTCATCGGGGTCGCCATAGCCGTCGCCGTCGTCGTCGGCGTAGAGGGTGCGGATGTTGTCGCTGTCGCCGTCGCAGTTGCTGTCGATGCCGTCGCACTCCTCCTCAGCACCGGGGTTGATGTCGGCGTCGGTGTCGTCGCAGTCTCCGCCGTCGGCGATGGTGCCGGAGGGCTGCGCACAGGCCTCCAGGCTGGTCCCATCGTCGCCGTAGCCGTCGCTGTCGGAGTCGACATACCAGCTCGTGGTCAGCCCCTCGTCGATGTCGCCGTCGCAGTCGTTGTCGACCTCATCGCAGACCTCGTCCGCACCGGGGTTGATGTCCTCGTTGGTGTCGTCGCAGTCCAGGTCGTTGGTGCGGTAGTTGGTCGGCCGCTCGCACTGCACCACGGCGACATCCGGATCGCCGTAGAGGTCATGATCGTCGTCGTAGTACCAGGTGTCTGCGTCGACGGGATCCTCGTCGATGTCGCCGTCACAGTCCTCATCGACCTCGTCGCAGTGCTCCTCTGCGGTGGGATAGACCGAGCTGTTGGAGTCGTCGCAGTCGCTGCGGTTGTCGACGTAGCCGTCGCCGGGGTTGCAGTCGCTGGTGGAGACCTTCGCGTCGCCGTAGCCATCACCGTCGCCGTCGGCGTACCAGGTGTCTACGGTGTCCTCGTCGATGGTTCCGTCGCAGTCGTTGTCCTCGCCGTCACAGGCCTCTGGGGCGCCGGGGTAGGTTGTGCCGCTTGCGTCGTCGCAGTCGTTGCCGGTCGGCACGTAGCCCTCGGGCTGGTCGCAGGCCTCCACGAAGTCGTCGTTGTCGCCGAAGCCGTCACCGTCGCTGTCGCTGTAGTACGTGCTGGAGACGCCTTCGTCGATTTCACCATCGCAGTTGTTGTCGGATCCATCACAGATCTCGACCGCCGCCGGGTTGACCAGGGAGTTGTTGTCGTCGCAGTCCTCGTCTGTGGTGTAGCCGTCGCCGTCTTGATCGGAGCTCTGGGTCAGATCGTCCTCAAGGACAGTGCCCTTGTTCTCACAGCCAAGCAGGAGGGCGGGGATCAAGAGGAGGCGCATCGGGGCTCCGTGACGGTGGCGAGTTTGTTGAACTACGCCTCAGCCCGGCGGTTGGTGACGGGTTGAGGGCAGGAAGTCTTCAAGCGTCTTCCTGTCTGCATCAACAGACTGGATCGGGAGGTGCCCGATGCGACTCATCACCTCTCGACCGAACACTCGATACTGCAGGTTGTTCCAAGGCACCCGCTACTCATCAAGGCCCGGTGGCTTGCCGCTCTGCTTACGGGCCTCCGCCTTCTACTTTCGGTTCACCCCATCGGACACGAGGAGCGGTCATCCCACCCACAGCAGCCCGATGGCGATGGCCATGCCTACAACGGCGACTCCGACAGCGAAGATCGGAAATCCCTCTGGCTCCTGCTCGGTCGCTGGGGGCATCAGGGGGCTGGGCTGAAGTGACGGGCTGGACAGGGTCGGTGAGGGCATCCTGATCGGCGGGGGGATGGCGAGGGGCGGCTCCTCATCGAAGCGATCACCCTCGACCTCCAGAGCGTCGTCGGGAAGACCGGCACCGATCGAAAAGACGCAGGCACCATCGAGCAGGGAGGACTCGACCTCGTCGGTGTCCTTACTGTCGGCGCTCAGGCCCTGAGTGCCAACGAAGATGTGGAGGGTCCGAGCCGGGATGGGGATGTCGTCGACATCCGGGTACTGTTCGGTGTCTTCATCCTCTTCGGTGTCTTCATCCTCTTCATCCTCTTCATCCTCTTCATCCTCTTCATCCTCTTCATCCTCTTCATCCTCTTCATCCTCTTCATCCTCCAGCATGGTCTCTGGTTGAGCAGCCCGGATGCTACGCGGCACCTCGGGCAGGATGATCTGAGGCTGCTCTTCGACGTAGAGATGGTCTTCACCCAGGGCAAACAGCCTTGAGCGCCGGGGCCCGGTTCGGCTCATGTCAGACTCTGGGAATACTGCTGGCCGTGGGGGTGGTTGAGTCGCTGACGACGGACTGGCGAGTCTTCGATTCGAGAAGTGTTGAGTGAAGTCGATTCCAGGTATGGACTTCGGTCAGACGTTTCTCCAGACACGGCCTCAGACACCAACACCCGTGGGGGAAGGCTCCTTATGTTGCCTGGCCGTTTCATGGCTCAATTGCCGTTGTCGTTGTCGTTGTCGTTGCCGTTGCCGTTGCCGTTGTTGAGGGCGACAAAGCTGGACTGACCGGCAGCCAGCTCGGTGGTGAGCTGCTGTAGGACATCGGTATGGGATGTTCCCTGAGCCAGCAGCGCGCCGGAGGCGATTGTGAGTGAGCTGAGGACCTCTCCGTTGCGAGCGGCGGCATCCTCGACAAGCTGTGCGGACTGCGCCTGAGAGAAGCCGATCTGCATGAGATCGACCATGCTCTGGATGGCGGGACCGCGAACCTGCTTCGGGAGACTGGCGAGCCTGCGGAGGGTGTCTGCGGAGATCGCTGCCCGAAGCGCGGAGGCCGTTGCGGAGAGGACTTCGTCTCGATCCGGGGCATCTTCGGGCAACTCAAGGAGCGCATTGGCGATGACCAGGTCGTCCTGCATTTCCACAAGGACGCTGGCGATGCGAGCCGGCGCCACGCCTTTGGCGAGTCCTTCGTGTGCTTTGGACTCGATCGCATCGACAGGAAGTCCATCTGCTTCAACCGAGCAAAGGATTGCTTCGATATCAGGAGTCAGTTCCTGTGCATTCGAAATGCTCAGGAATATGGTCATTGATAAGAGAATGGCGAGAACCTCTATTTTCAACAACTACGTTTCAGGGACCATCTCTGGATACAATTTCCCCATTGTTTCTCTCAACATGATCTGCCCACGTTGGACCTGCTGCTTGAGAGCTGAGAGGGACGAACCTGTGATTTGGGACATTTCCTGGTAGCTCATGTCGTCCAAATAAAAGAGCGCGAGCGCTTCCCGATAGAGGAGCGGGAGGGTCGCCATGGCGTTTCGGACCTGAGCGTCGCGCTCTGTCGCCTGCACGGCATGCTCTGGATCGGGCAGCGAGCTGCAGTGCGGCTGCGACATCGGCAGCACCCGCCGCCACCAGACCGTGCGCAGTCGATCGCGGCACAGGTTGATCGTGACCGTGAGCAGCCAGGGGCGGAAGGCCCATGCTGGGTCGTAGCTCTTGTGCTTGCTCAGCGCCCGAAGGAGGGTCTCCTGCGCGAGGTCGTCTGCCTCGGTCACATTGCCGGATATCCGTAGACAGAGCGTATAAACGGTGTCGATGTGGGGACCAACCAGCATGCTGAATGCTGAAGAATCACCATCATGAAAACATGTCTGGAGCGCCTTCTGGGCGTCAGGATCAGTCGACAGCGTATGGGGAACAGTCTTGATGGATGGGACTATAGCAAGTCGCGATGGATATCCCAGCTCTGGTGACTGCGGCCCGAACCCGATGAGCTACGGTGGCCCCACACCGGATGCCCTCGAGCACGACTGGTGCGCTTTTGTCTGAGACGGGGGTTTTACCCCCCCCCCCCCCCCCCCCGCTACGCGCTGACATCGGAGCGTCTTCAGCGCGGAACCGTATGAGAGCCCCCACTTCCACCTCACATGTCACCGATAGGGCTGTTCTCTGCCGTATGGTATAGCCTGTTGTTTCTCGTATATCGTTCTCGCGTAAACTGAGAATTGTAAGCGTTGATGCCGTCGCTGTATATACCGGCTGAATCAGGTCTTATCCGTAGATTTCGAGCCATGGTGCTGATGGGTATGATTCCCGGTGCCCGGTTTTCTACCCCGCGCATGATTCAGAGCGATTGTACTGGTGAACAACCAGGAACTGTACACACGCTTGGATACACTATTCGCAGTCGGCTGCTCCGGCCTCGGTAGCTCAGGATTATCTATCAATAAACCACTTCAAAATACGTCAACAAAGCAGCCTCTGTTCAGAATGACTTCATTGCGGATCGTCGCTCAGATCGGACACCGATTCCAACCAGAGCGGACGAAGTCAAGCGCTGCCAGTACACATGTCAGTACAGTCAAGACGCCATGCCCAGCGCCTGACCAGGCCTGTTCCAGTACTTCAACCACCACAAGTATCTGTCCGACTGATTTGAATGAACAACATCTCACAGCCACGCCCGCAGAGGCCCTGATGCCCAGACTCGATGACATCCCTGAACTGAAGGCCTGGCGACTCAATCAGTCTCGGCTCACCGTCGCCCTGCTCGGCCCGGCGCAAGATGCTGCTGTGCTCATCCAGGGCCCTGGCCGCTACCGCCTCCTGTCGGTCCCCAACATCAATGCCGCGTTGTCCCTCGTCCACGCGCCAGACGTGCTGCTGTACCCGATGGACAAGGGAGAAGACGGCCTGCTGGTGCTCCACCAGCACCTCAGCCGGAAGAAGACCACCTTCCTGGTCGCTGGCAGCACCCGGTTCGCCTCACCGGAGATCTGCCGCATCGCCCGCGTGAGCATCGACTGGCCGGTGAAGTCCGCCGAGCTGTCCACGGCCCTGAAGCAGATCCAGGCCGACGCTCCGGTCCGCGGCCCGAGGCTGAGTCGGGAGAACGTCCGCCGGCTGGCGCTGCTGTGGTCGCGGAAGGAGACCGGGCTGATTCGCTACCGCGGCATCCCCGGGGTGGCGGACGGAGAGCTGAAGCTGCACGCTGGCGGGGTCAGCCCGGGAGGCTGGTCGATGCTCTACCAGCTGCTGCACGGCGGCACCCTTCGCTTCAAGCGATCCCGCTCGCTCACCCTGGCCGACGCTGACCGGGACTGGCTGGGGCGACTGCTGCTGAGCGCGGCATGGAAGCGGGGCACCAGTGCCTTCGCCCTCCAGTGCGGGGGCGGACGGCTCCGCGCCGGGCAGCCCGCTGCCGACCTCTCCCTCTCCACGGAGACCCACTGCCTGCTCGCTGCCGCCGACGGGGTCACCACTGTCGCTGCACTGCTGAATCGCCTGGGCATCCACGGTGCCGCGGTCGGCGAGGACCTCTACACCCTCCAGGCGCTGCGGCTGCTGGAGTGGAAGACGCGACCCGGCTGCCTCAACAGCACCCGGAGCGAGACCTCCCAGGTCACCAGCAAGGCCAGCCAGAGCTCGCACTCCCAGACCGTCAGCGGCGTGACCCGTCTCGGCTCCCGGCGTATCGCACGACCCGAGCAGGTCCGCTGTGGGCTGAGGAAGATCCGCAGCGGGCTGGAGCGAGCCTCCGCGGAGAGCATCCTCGGGGTGACGGCCGGAGTCTCACCGGAGATGCTCCAGATCGCCGAAGACCGGCTCGTGAAGCGCTACGACGACATCCTCTCGTCGGTCAATGTGCCCGACGACATCGCCGAGCTGGCCCGAGAGCTGCGCCAGATCACCCGGCGGGCTGCCCGGACGATCCGGCAGCAGGGCAGCGGCATCAGCGCACCCTCCGATGCTGTCGGTCATGACTACCGCTCCGGCCAGCGTCAGACTCGGGAGGATGAGCTGCTGGTGCGGGGGCACCGGCTGATCGAGGCCCAGGACTGGGCGCAGGCCGACCACCTGCTCTCCGATGCCCTCCGGCTGTCCGCCATCCACCCCGGAGTCCTCAGCGCGCTGGCCTGGGCGCGCTACCACCACGCTGGTCTGAACAAGCCCGACCGGGAGGGCCAGGCCCGTCAGCTGCTGCGCCGTGCGCTGGAGCAGGACGCAGGCTTCGCCGAGGCCCACTACTACCTTGCCAGCATCCACCATGTCGCTGGCAATGCCATCGCAGCCCGGGCGGCTGCCCGACGCGCAGCCCGGCTCGATCCGTCGGACGCCCGCTACGCGAAGCTCCTGGCGAAGGTCTGACCTCTAACGAGCGACTTCGTCTCGACAGGACGCCGAGGATCGGGGCACCAGTCGGGCCGGACAGTATCGGGCCCGACTGGTGCGCTTTTGTCTGAAACGGGGGTTTCACCCCCAAGCCCCCCGCTACGCGCTGGCATCCTCTCACACAGACTGTCCGCCAGAAGTGGACGACATGACTGGTGCCCAGAATCGCATCCAGCGAGTACGGCTGCGCTCCCTGAGCCCGGTCTCCCCCACTGTGATGAACGGGGGAGGGAAGTCCGGATGGGCATAGACTGCTGTCACCATGCCTGCTGCCCGACGCTCCCTGTCCGACCTCACACCACACCTCCTGCTCCTGGCAGGGCTGTCCGCCGCCAGCGCTGCCCTCGGCGCAGACGCCCAGCGCGAGCCGCCGTCTGAGCCCGTCGAGGCAGAGAGTCAGTGTGTGGATGGCATCGTGGGCACCTGGGTCGGACTGGAGAGGCGGCCGACCGGGATGCTGAACTACACCCTGACCATCCAGCGCATCAACCCATACAGTCCCGCGCTCATCGGCACTATCGAGAGCCACTTCTGGTCTGGCACCGCGAACCAGCCGCCCACAAGCTGCGGCCCCGACGATGTCGGCTATGTCATGCACCAGCCGGCAGCCGGCACCTTTCTGGCCCCGCGGGTTGAGTTCTCCGCGAGCCGCATCGATCGGGTCGAGAAGCGCTGCGGCGAGCCGCCCACGTACTGGCCCGATGGCTTCACCGGCCAGGTCACGGCAGATGGCAGCGCGTTTCGGACCATCAGCGACGACGGACACACCGACGCCCAGAGCGTCACGCTGCGCCGGGTGAGCTGCCTGGAGGACTGAGGTTGCCACCCCCGCTACGCGCTGACATCCGCTCACACAGACTGTCCGACAGAAGGGGGCGACATGACGGGTGCCAGAAACTACAGTGGCCTGGTGCGTCATATTGGATAATTCCACCAGACCGAGGGGGTGCCATGTCTCGTTTCAGTTGGGTGCTGTGTCTTTGGGTGCTGTGTCTTGTCGTTGTGGCTTGCAACGGTGGGAAGGATAGCGGCGAGGTGTTCCGCTTTGCGGATCTGAGCACTGAAGAGAAGTCGGCCTACATGGCCTCTGACGTGCTGCCCACGATGGCGGCGCTGTTTCAGTCCTACGACAGCGAAGCCTACGCGGACTTCAGCTGTGACACCTGCCACGTCGAAGGCCTTGTCGATGGCTCCTACGCCATGCCCGACGAGGGGCTGCCTCCGCTGTCTGAGGCCGGGTTTCCCTATGAGTCAGACGTTGGACTGTTCATGAACGAGGCGGTGCTGCCGACGCTCAATGACCTCCTTGGGCCGACATCCGGTGGCCGCCCTTGCACGACGTGTCATTCCCTCATCGAGTGAGGGCTTGTCCCCCTTTAAGGACATGCCCATCCGAGGCCGCTCTTCGCCCTGAGCCGGATCGCTGATGGAGACCTCAAGGTCGCTGAGCCCGGATGGCAGCACGCCAGCCTGGACCACGACCTCCCCTCCCTCGATCCGTCGCCCGTCGCGCTCGACGATCGGTCGCAGCACCACTCGACTGCAGGGACGGCGGACTGCTGTGGGCGACAGCACCGACCGTCGGGGTTACTCCGGTAACAGTGGCGTCCCTGGCGCCATTCCCGGGTTCCCTCCGTTGATGTGGCCGCCGACTTCCTGACTGGCGTGCGCTCCGAGGCTCTCGCGGACCTGCATCCCATTTCCCCGGAGGCTCCTTCCATGCCCCATCAACCCCTGGCCCGCCTGGTGCTACGCCTCACCGAAGCCATCGGAGAGGCGCCGTGCGACACCACCCGCTGTCAGGCCGTCGAGCAGGCCCTGGTCGATGCGGCCACCCCGGAGCTGCTGCCGGCGGCCCTGCGGTTGCCCCACCCCGACCACTACGCACGCCATCTCGTCCATCGTGATTCACAAGGTCGATTCTCCATGATCGCGATGGTGTGGGGCCCGGGTCAGGGCACCCCCATCCATGACCACGGTGGCCTGTGGTGCGTCGAGTGTGTGCTCCAGGGAAGCATCGAGGTTCACGCCTATCAGCCCTACGACCGGGAGAGCGACGACCGCCAGGGCTTTCGCCGCGCCGACATGATCAAGGCCAGCTTCGGCGAAGCCGGCCACCTGATCCCGCCCCTGGATCACCACGTGCTCACCAACCCCTTCGACGAGATCGCGGTGACGCTTCATGTCTACGGCGGCGACATGGCCTGGTGTCGGACCTTCATGCCCCACAAGGACGGAGGGTTCGTCGAAGAGCGCCGGGAGCTGTCGGTCGACTGATAGGGTTCCGCACTGAAGATGCTCCACCGCATGGCTCAGGTGACGATGCGCAGGTGGGGCCGCTCACGCCGGAGTCGGGCGACCTGGGATGCATCCTCGGCCAGCGGGGAATCTCGGATGCCGAGCTGCTACCGGGCGGCGGCTGTGGTGCCGGTGGTTGATTGCGCGGCTGTAGGCGTGTCAGTCGGGCGCATGACGTGGTGGTGATACAAATCCTAAAGCCCCCACAGAGAGCGGTGATCCAATGCGTAAATACCGCCTCGCCACCAGCCGACAGACGGGAGAGGACCCGGCCGTGACCGGTCGCCTCCAAGACAAGTACCAGACCATCCCTCCAGGCGAGACCCTCCGGCTGGCGGACCTCGAAGGCCCTGGAATCATCACGCGGATCT
>JBLHNG010000025.1:0-27481 GCA_047621685.1 Myxococcota bacterium
CTCCTTCGAATTGTGCTACCCACCCGGGGTATCCTGGTGCACAGTCGGCTTCGCGCCCGGCCCTCGGAGTCTCGATGAAGAAGTCTCTTCCTGCCTCTGTGCTGCTTGCGCTCGGCCTGACCGCTGGCTGCCGGGAGTGTGGCTCCACCCATGTCGGCCCCTGCCTCTCGGTCATGCCGGATCCTCCTGAGGAGCCACCCGAGGATCCACCGGCAGATCCGCTCGGGCCTCCAGTGACTGCGCCGCCAGAGGTGCTGCCCGAGGAGCCGTACCTGGGCCCCTGCCTCTCGGTCATGCCGCTGCCAGACACCGGGGTCGGTCCGTGCCTGGAGTACATGGAGCCAGAGCCGGACCCAGAGCCGGAGCCCGATCCGGAGCCGGACCCGGATGGTGGGGCGATGTTGCTGCCGAGCCGCTCAGAGACCCGGGAGTCCGTCCTGGCCCGAGGGGTGCTGCCAGAAGATGTCGTCGCGCTCCTCCGAGAGCGTCAGAAAGACTCATAGGAAGCGCCTAAAACGCCCACCCCACATTCAGCTCCGCAGCACCACCCAGCCCGGTGCGCTGCCAGCGGAGGTCCTCGGACGGGTCGCCGATCTGGCTGACCGAGTCGATGTAGCGAAGCCCCACCCCGACAGCGAGGGTCAGGCCGGGGTCAAAGACCGCCCGGTAGCCGATGATCCCCTGCACGCTGAGCTTGCCGGACTGGTACAGCGGCTCCTCGTTGAGGCCGACGGTGTAGCAGGACCACTTTGCCCGGGGGCCAATGTAGAGGCCGTGCAGGCCGTTGCCCATGGGGTGGTAGTCGGCGCCGATGAGGGTGCTGACCCGCTCCAGGCCGCCGCTGCTGTCTGATATCGTCAGCAGGCTTCGACCGTAGCTGCCGCCGACCATCAGCGAGACATTGTCGGTCACCAGGTGCTGGAAGCGGCCCTTCGCAGTCATCGGAAACACCCCGACTCCACCGACGATCTGGTTGCGGTACTCCCGCTTGTCAGACATCTCATGAGGCCCATCGTCGACCAGGACGATCTCACCGGCTTCTGCTGTGGCCATCATCGCCAGGATCATGCTCAGCATCTGTCACCTCCTGGCCTGTCAGACGCCTCCTGGTGGTGAGACATTCACCAGGGCAGCAGGTAGGTGGTGCCGGAATTGCCGCCAGAGTCGTCCGCGCCGGGTGCGCCGATGAGGAGCGCGCCGTCGAGGAGACTCAGCGCCGAGCCTGCGAGATCGTCCGCCCCGAGGCCCACCCAGGTCTGCACCGTCTCCCCGCTGTTCGGGTCAATTCGAAGGACCCCGCCGGTGCCCTCCAGGCCCGGTGAGCCAACGAAGATCGCACCGTCGGTCGCCACAAGCGCAGCACCGAGCCCGTCACCGACCTCACCGATCCACTCCTTGAGGTACGCCCCGTCCGCGCCGCTGTACAGCAGCACCCGGCCCGCACCGTCCAGGGCATCGGGAGCACCGAGGAGCACGTCGGTCCGACCGTCTCCGTCGACATCCCCCACCCCCGCCAGCGCGCCCCCCAGCCCCTCGCTCTCCCAGCGGCGGGTGCCCGAGGCGGTCCACAGCACCACCGCGCCGACATCCGGGGCGCCGATGAGCACATCGTCGAGTCCGTCACCGTCGGCGTCCCCGATCCCAGCGACCGTCGTCCCCAGGCCCTCTCCGGCCGCTGTGCCGACTGCGATGGCGTCGGCGTCCTCCAGGGTGACCACCCCCTCGGCGGTGGCGTCGGTCAGCCAGACCGCCCCGGCCTCGCTGCCCCCGGAGTCCTCCCCCGGTGCACCGATGACCAGCTCGGCCACGCCGTCGCCGTCGGTGTCTCCGGCATACGACAGCCCGGTGCCTGCGTAGTCGTTCTTCGCCCCGCCGAGGACGATGAGCGGCGCGGTGTCGAGAGGGGTGGCCCCGGTCATCACGAAGACCGCCCCGGCGTTGTTGTCGGTGCGCCCGCTGGCCCAGGCTCCCAGCGCGAACCGCCCGGGGCCAGCCGAGGCCATGCTCGCGCCCAGCCGATCGTAGGCGGCCTCTCCGAGGATGCGCCCGGTCTCTGTCAGCTCGCCGCCGGTGAGGTCCGTGAGCAGCCACGCCGCCCCGCCGTTGGGATCGCCGCCAGTGTCGTTGAGGTCCGCGCCGATGAGGAGATCCCCGGCCCCGTCGCCGTCGATGTCTCCCACCCCGAGGAGGGCTGAGCCGCTCTGGTCGCCGCTGGAGGCGCCGGGGAAGGCGATTGCTTCAGACAGCGGGGTGATGTCTGTGGGCCAGCCGATGGTGACCTCAGCGCTCACATCGCGCGTGTCCTCTCCGTCGGAGATCCGGGCGGTGCACTGCCAGACCTCATCGCCCGCCGTCCAGGCCCCGGGGATCTCTTCGTCGTCGTACTCGTTGCCGTCGGCATCGGTCAGCTTCACCCCGTCGATGAGCCACAGCCAGCGCAGGGTGACCGGATCTCCGTCGATGTCGACCGGCTCAGCATCGGCCTCACAGCGCAGGTCGTCGGTGCCTCGGATGGGCGCGGCGGGCGAGAGGGTCACCCCGCTGAGGCTCGGCGGACTGTTGACCACCAGCACCGGCGACGTGGCCACCGCGTTGCCGACATCCCGCCCATCCCACGGCACCACGAGCGCGGTCACCCGATCGCCCTTGCTCAGCCAGGCCGGATCGAGCACCGACTCGCCCTCCACCCGCAGCCCGTTGATCTCCCAGGTCACCTGAAAGCTCAGCGAATCGCCGTCGGGATCCTCCGCAGAGGTCACCGCGCGGATTCGATCCGATGCGGTGGGTGCAGGCGGGGTGAGCCACACCGCGCTGAGCGATGGCGCACGGTTGAGGCCGCGGGTGTCCCGACAGGACATCATCAACAGAATCATCAACATCGGAGGGCCTCCAATGAGAACATCTCCCCATCAGGAGGAATGGATCACATGCAGGTCGACGCGATGAAGCTGATCGCCGCGGCGTTTGGCGCCTGTCGGAATGGACTGACCGCTCGCGGCCCCTGGCTGGCGGCTGCACGCACCGCGCTGGATGCCAGCGAAGGGAGCGGACAGATGCGGGTGGAGGTTGCGTTTGTGGCCGACAGCCAGCTGTCCCGGCTCATCTCCGGGCCACCGGGCCGACGCAGCGATGGTCCCTGGACCGACGACGAGAAGGCGCTGCTGGAGCTGATCCGGGCGGGACTCGATCAGTGCGATGCGCTGCTCGTCGAGCCCCATGGTGGCAGTGCGTTGGCGCAGGTCGGCGCGGTGATGACTCCGCTACCCGGTGCGCTTCGGGGCGGTCGAATGGGTTTTGATCCGCGACAATTCAAGCGATCACTGCAAGGAATCACGGTCCACTGGCACCTGCTCACCCCGCGGTTTCAGGAATTGCTGCTCGCCGCCGCAAAGCGTCGCCCTCCCCTGCCCCGTAAACGCTGAGGAGCTTCTCCACTCCGGCGATCATCTTCGAGGTTCGCCACCGCAGCAGCGCCCCCAGCCCGGCGAGCATCACCAGGCTCCCCGACAACATCGCCAGCATCTCGGCCAGCGGACGCCCCACCGACGCCACCGCCAGCAGCCCGACCACCCCCAGCCAGACCGCCAGACACAGCCACATGCAGACCGCCGCCCCGGCCCGGGCCTGTCCGCCACGGTCAACTCGGAGCAGGATGTGGTGCTTCTTGCGGGTCGAGCGCACCTGGATGCCGTCCCAGCCCACGCAGACCTCCAGGCCCTCACCACGCAGCAGCGCATCGTCGGGCAGGTTGTCTGGAAGCGTCACCGGGCGGGTCGGCACCCGACACACGAGTCGGTAGTAGCGCGGGCTGAGCCGGAGCATCAGGTGGACCTCCAGCATCAACAGCGCGAATCCGATCGGGAGGGGGCTCAGTGCGAGAAGCTGCTCCATGACCGCCGACTACGCGCAGTGTCGGCGGGTATTGCCTCAGAGGATCTCGCGGCGCCTGGCATCCGGGTCGAGCTGCGGCGGCCGCTTCCAGGTCCCCGACATCTTCACCACCGCCGTGTGCATCTTGCAGGCCCCGGGAATGTCGTCCATGTAGTACACCGGACAGCGCCCGATCTCGACGACCTCCATGCCGAGTGCTTTCGCCCGCGCCACCCCGTCGCGGTGGCCGGTCTTGAAGCTGAACCACACCTTGCTGTAGCCAGCCTCATGGGCGACCTCGACCGCACGCACTGCGGTGTGGGGCAGCACCCACAGGATCGCGAGGTCGCCGCGCTCTTCAGGAAGCTCCTCGACAGAGGTGTACACCTTTCCCCCCTTCACCGGACCCCGGGACTCCGTCAGCCCGTCGAGGTCGAGGCAGTAGAACTTCCGCTCCGCCTTCGTGTAGGCGGCGTAGGACAGCCCCGGGAAGCGGCCGCCCTCGGACTCACCGATGATCAGAAAGTTCTCGGCGTCTCGCATCAGGTCTTGCAGCGGGTGGCTCATTGGGGCTCCTTGAATGGGGAGGGATTATCTCAACATCATGCACATCCGCCCCTGAGGTCCGCAGAGGAGCAGTCCCTCATCGAGGTGCTCGGGGGCGGCTGGAGCAGAGGCTGAGCCATGCCGATGTCTGACTAGCTGGACACGCTGTTCGAGGGGACCGGAGCTACTCCTCCAGCCCGGCCGGCTCCCGATCCATGTACGGCACCGACCCCTCGGCCCGGAACAGCTTGCGAAGCGCCATCTTCCCGTAGTCCCCGACGAAGCAGCCGACCTTGCCGGAGTCCGGATACTCCACGATCTCGACCGGCTCCTTCGTGCTGACGGCGAGGTAGCGCAGATCCTCAGTGCCAGTGTTGATGATCTGGTGGGCGACCTCGGGACCGCCGGGCGGGCAGGCGATGACGTCGTTGGGGCGTAGCGAATGCTCGGTGTCTCCGAACCGCAGCACGCCAGTCCCCGACAGGATGAAGAACATCTCCTCCTGGTTGCGGTGGCTGTGGAACGGACACCCCCGCCGACCGGGGGGCACGATGGAGAGGTTGTAGCCGAGCTTCTTCGCCCCGATCTCATCGCTGATCACGCCGTAGCCGCCTCCGCCGTAGCGGGTGCCGTCGTCAGGGTCTTCGTGGAGAGTCAGAGCGTCGAGGTTGATGATCGGCTTCATGAGCAGACGGTAACTCTGGGGTAGTCTCCCTTCCATGTTCCTCCTCGCCCTCGCCTGCAAGACCGCCCCCGCTCCCGCACCTCAGGCACCAGCCCCCATCCCCATGGCCGCACCGGCCCCGGTCGCCGCAACACCCACCACACCGGTGACCGGCGGCACCCTGTCGCTTCAGGTCAATGTAGACACCATGTTTACAGCCGTCGAAGTGGTGTGTTCGAGTGGCTTTCGACAGCGCAGCTACTTCACAGACGGCGCGGCCAGCTTCGCCGGCATGCCCGCAGAGTCCTGCACCCTGAGCTTCAAGGGCGGCCCCCCCGCGCAGTTCACCCCGATCACCGCCGGGAGCTGGTCGTGCAGCTACTCCGGCTCGACGATGAGCTGCGACCCACAGTAGCTGCCAGGAATTCAGCAGTTTTTTGGGCACCAGTCATCGCGGTGGACCGTTATCCCGCTTGACTGGTGCTCTTTGTCTGAAACGGGGGCTTCACCCCCAAACCCCCCGCTACGCGCTGGCATCCTCTCACACAGACTGTCCGCCAGAAGGGGGCGACGTGACTGGTGCCGTTTTTTGGCGTGCTCTCATCCAGACTCTCGTGATCGAGGCTGACACCCACCCTGGAGCCTGACGTGTTTCTCCTGACCCTCTCCCTCACCGGCTGTGGAACCTCCACCGACGCCGTCACCCTCGATGACTGCGACACCAGCATCAGCGACGGCGTTCCGACCTTCTTCCAGGACTACTTCGCCTGCGTGGAGGCCGACGATGACGGCGGCGATGTGGTCCTGTGGACCGACGGTCTGCCCCCACATGACAGCGCCTACTACGAGACGGACCACGAGAACTACGTGGCGTTCGACGACCAGGGCGGCACCCACAACCAGAACCCCAACACCATCGGATCGCAGAACTTCGAGATCACCTTCCCCGCTGATCCTGTCGCCAAGGGCATCTCCATCGACGCCTCCCTGGTGGACAACGAGATGAACACCAGCGACGAAGAGTACGGCGGCGGCGGGCAGGGCATCACCCTCAACGGGGTCATCGCGTTCGCCGCCATGGCCGCCCCGGGCGACGACCTCTCTGACGAGCAGTACACCTTCGACCTCTACGAGGGCCACCCGGCGGGGGACACCTACCACTACCACTTCAACACCCCCGGTCCGCTGGAGGTGATGGTGTCCGGCGGCTACGCCACGACCAGCACCCCCGGCGAGGCCGAGATCGAGCTGTACGGCGTGATGTGCGACGGCACGGTGCTCCTCGGCTGCACCGAGCTGGACGGCAGCACCCCCGACGACAGCGACTTCGACGCCCAAAACGGCCACGTCCACGACATCGGCAGTGACTTCACCGACCGCTACCACACCCACGTCTGCCCGAGCCTGTGGCCGGACTACCCCTACTTCCCTGAGATCGCCTACTACGAAGACGGCGGCTGCTGATGCTGCGGTTGCTGGGGGGGCTGGCCTGGGGACACGGCGGGATCCCCGCTGGGGAAGGGGTGCTCTGGGATGATGAGGGACAGCGCACTGTCGTCACCAGCCACGGCCTGCTGTTTGAGGACGGCGGCTGGGACTGGGTCTGTGAGGAAGTGGTCGGCTATGCGTTCCTGACCGCTACCGCGCAGACCGGAGCCGGCTGGCTGCTGGGGAGCACCGACGGCGTGCTGCACAGCGAGGATGGCTGCGACTGGCAGGCGATCGAGGCGCTGGAAGGGGTGCTCATCGGCTCCCTCCTGACCACACCAGATGGCGGCGTGTGGGCGGTGACCGAGTCGGGGGTCTGGCAGGGCGAAGGCAGCGACCTCGAATTCGTCTCCCTGCCCGACGGCGCGGTGCTGCGCTCTGGCGTGCTCACCGACGACGGCGGCACCCTGTACGTGCTTGGGTTCCTCGGCGCGACCCCGACGGTGTGGGTCGGCGCGGTGGCGGACAGCACGCTGACCTGGACGGGCGAGGCGACCCTGCCGGTGGATGTCGGGCGACTGGTGGCGCTGGGGGTCGATCCGGGTGGGCGCGGCTATGGGCGCTTCCCGGCCGCAAGCGGTGCCGATCAGCTCCTCCGGTTCGATGCGGAGGGCGGCGTCGCGGTCCTCCGGAGCACCGAGGCCGGCATCAGCGCCTTCCTCGCGACCGACACGGCGCTGTATGCCTCAGTGACCGGTGAGGGCACCCTCGCCTCGCTGGATGATGGCGCGACCTGGTCGGAGCCCGTCGGACCGCCGCTGACCTGCCTGCTGCTGGACGGGGATGTACGCATCGGCTGCCCGGCGGACGGCTCCGGAGCGGTGTGGATGACCTCCGATGCCGCAGCGGTGAACCCGGCGGACTGGACCTGGACGGAGGGGCTTGCGTTCTCAGACGTCGCCGGGCCGCGCTGCGTGGATGCGGCCACTGCTGAGGTCTGCGATCCGCTCTGGGAGACGGTGAGTGTGGAGCTGGGCGTCTCGGAGGGGGACACCGGCAGCGCTGAGGCTGTGGCGCCGACCGGCTGCACCAGCGCGCCCGGCGGCTGGGGATGGCTGGCGGGTATGGTCTCACTGCTCGGACTGCTCAGGCGGCGCCGAACGGGACGGGCATTGACCTGATTATACTGTCGAAAGCACAACTTTCACGCGGACCAGTCCGGAACAGGATCGGATGGTCTACACTCAGTCCATGAATCCATACCGCGCCTTCCTGCTCTCTCTCCTGCCCACCCTCATCGCCGGGTGTGACCTCAAGACAGACACCCAGGAGAGCTCCGGCTGCCTGGAGGTCGAGGAGAACGCGGAGTGTCCAGCGGCGGACGACGTCGATCTAGACGCCCTGTCTGGCTCCTGCGGCTCGGACGTGATCTCGGTCACTGGAGAAGGGACCTACTACGAGAACGTCGGCTGGGGCTTTGAAGACAGTGGCACCCTGGCTCCCGGCTGCTGCTACCCCACCGAGGAGACCGAGCCGGAGTGCGTCTATGGCCGCCCGCTGCTCATCGAGGGGCGGGCTCGACTGGCGGAGGTCATCCAGGACACCGCATGGGCCGCGGGGCTCATCCCCCAGGACGTGCCTGAGGCAGTCAGAGAGGAGCTGATCCTGCGCTGGACCCGGGCAGCACTGGATGAGCACGCCTCGGTCGCCGCCTTCTCCAAGGTCGCCCTGGACCTGATGCGCTTCGGCGCCCCTCCCGAGCTGCTGGAGCGCACCCACCAGGCCGCCATCGACGAGGTCCGCCACGCCCGGCTCGGCTTCGCGCTGGCCTCCGCGTTCGCCGGTCAGCCCATCGGCCCCGGCGCCTACACGCTCGATCACCTCCCCCTGGCCGCCGACCTGATCCAGGTGGCTGTCGAGGCCGCCCGAGAGGGCTGCATGGGCGAGGCGCTGGCCAGCCTGCTCGCCGCTGAGGGTGCGGCAAAGACACAGGATCCGGTGCTCCGAGAGGTCCTTGAGACCATCGCCGTCGACGAGCAGCAGCACAGCCTGCTGGCCTGGAGCACGGTGAAGTGGGCGATCGAGGTCGGTGGTGAGCCGGTCCGTGAAGCCGTCGCGGCGGTCTTTGCAGCCGCGGCAACCCAGGGCATCGCCGTCCCCCAGGCCCCGAGCATCGACCTCTCTCGCTGGGGCCTGCTCAGCCAGACGCAGAGCGCCACCGTCGCCCGGCGCTGCCTGCATGAGGTCGTCCTACCTGCCGCGCGTGCGCTAATCGGTGCGCCGATCAGTCGAGAGATCACGACGCGATCCCGTCTGGGAGCAGAGCACACGCACTGAAGGCGCCTCGGCCATGTGATCGAGGAATGCGCGCACCCGGTTGGTGTGCCGGAGATCCGGCAGGGTCAGCAGCCACAGAGAGCGGCGGAATTCAACCGGGCCCAGACGCTGGAGTCCCGACACGGCGTCGCCCTCGAAGCACGGCATGAAGAAGACCCCCATCCCGGACTGAATCGCCTGACGCCGGACGATCGCGCTCTCGTCGATGCGGACGGCGATGCGGGCGCCGGGCGCGTTCTCGGCCAGCCACGCGTCCACCCAGCGCCCATCGCTTCGCTCATCCCAGCCCAACCACGGATAGGCGGCGTAGCCCGCATCGGCCCCGATCCGATCGACCAGTGCATCGCTGGCGTAGACGGCAAACCCCACCTGCCCCAGCCGGCGGCCGATGAGGGTCTCGGGTGGCGCCTCCGCCAGCCGCAGGACCACGTCGGCATCGCGGCGAGTCAGTGACACCGGCTCGACCGTGGCGGTGATGGTGAGATCCACGCTCGGGTAGCGTTCCAGGAACGACTGAAAGGCACCGTGGAGCGCCCAGAAGCTGTAGTCCAGGATGGAGACTCGCAGCGGACCGCTCAGCTCGGTGTCGCGGCCCATGATCCGGCTCTCCACCGAGAGCACCTCGCCCTCCATCCGCTCAGCGACCTCCACGAGATCCTGCCCCGCTGGCGTGACATGGAGCCCATCCGGCGTCCGGTCGAACAACCGGACCCCCATCCGCTCCTCGCTGGCTCGAATCCGCCGCCCGACCGTGGTGTGGGTGACGCCCAGCCTGGCAGCAGCACCCACCAGCGTGCGGGCGCGGTGGGCAGCGAGGATGTATCGCAGGTCATTCCAATCCATCGATGAACATTTATGCACACAAACAATGTAAATACAATCATTTCACGAAACCTGACGCACACATAAAGTCTACTCATGAAACAGCACCTCCAGACCGGCGCTCCTCTCTCCCTCGCAACGATGATGGTCGCTGCAGCACTGCTCTTCCTGCTCCCCGGGTCGGCTCAGGCCGGGGATGAGCAGCCCTCAGACGCCAGCAGGCAGTTCCTGAGCAGCTCCCTCTTCATGCTGTTCAACCTGCTGCCGTTCGAGGAGCCGCCGTCCTTCGTCCAGGTAAACTACGGGCGGCGGCTGACCCCCAAAGACGTCCTGATTGTCGAGGCAATCACCTGGCAGTACCACGGCCCGCTGGGGGTGCCCTGGGGAACCACTGAGGACGCCCCGAGCACCTCCTTCCCTGGTCGGGCGAGGGACTATGGCGTCGGGCTGGCCTACCAGCGCTTCCTGTGGCGCGATGCCTTTACAGCACTGCACGCCATGCCGTTCGTGCAGCAGTACTTCGATGAGGACAACCAGAAGCTCCAGACGGGCTTTCAGTTGTTCATGACCCTGCGCTTCGGCTACCACTTCGAATTCTGGTCGGACCGACTGTTCCTGGAGCCCTCTGTGGCGTTCACTGCGTGGCCCATCAACACAAACCTTCCGGACGATTTCGCCAAGGTGGAGGCGCAGTGGCCAGGCTACTTCCTGTTTGAACCGGGCCTCAACATCGGCTGGAATTTCTGAGTCGTTCTGACGCGAGTGTGCCGGCGCCTCCACCCGATCAGTCGAGGGACCACGACGCGATCCCGTCTGGGACCTGCATCGTAAACCCGGACACCTCAGCATCCAGCACCACCTCTGACAGTCGCAGCAGCACGATCTGACCGTAGGCGTCCTCCCGACGGACGCTGCGCAGCGCCAGGGAGTCCCGCTCCAGCACCATGGTCACAGCCTCCGGTGCGCTCCGTCGGCGCAGCGAGAGCACGATGTCCGACGGGCTGACGAGGAGGTCTACGACGACGAACCGCCCGGTGAGATCGGCGAGGTCGGACAGGGGAGTGAACGCGGTGTCTTCAGGCTCGGGGTCGGTGATCTGGTAGATCACCGCGTCATCGGATGGCCAGGCCCACAGCGTCTCGCCATCACACGCCAGCTTCCCGCCACCCTCGCCAGTCATCCACCACCGCAGCCGGTCGGGAGGCTGGGCGCGAAGCTCACCGGTCTGCACGACGGTGTCGTAGCTCGGCGAGCGGATCTCCTGGACGAACGCCGCCGAGAACCCGGTGAGGCTGGCGTAGCGGGTGGTGATCTCTGCGATGAGAGCCGCCTCGTCGACGGCGACCGGCTCGGTGAGGACGGCGAGGTTGTGGGCCTCGATGAGCAGCACCCCGCCGGGCAGGCAGGCGAGGAGAGCAGCGAGGAAGACGCGTCGAATGGGGGCCATCGCAAGCCAGGACGAAGACGCCGCGCTGATATTCAAGCCTCGCCCTCCATGCTACATGGTTTATCGGAGCTTCCTGACAGAACTTTTTATGGCACCCGTCATGTCGCCCCCTTCTGGCGGACAGTCTGTGTGAGAGGATGTCAGCGCATAGCGGGGAGTTTGGTTGGTGAAACACCCGTTTCAGACAAAGAGCACCAGTCAAGCGGGATAACGGTCCACCGCGATGACTGGTGCCCAAATTGCACCTGCTGATCGTTATGAAGAGAGCCAATCCGGTGCTGTTCGACACCAGTCTTGTCGAACGTCGCTCCCTCTCTTGTCGAACGATGTCGTACTAATTCGACAGGCTGTTTCAGAGAGACGCTTTTATCATGTCTGTCAAGACCGGGAGTTTTGATGTTCGATGCAATGCGTGGTGTACACACTCAGGTCCGTGATCTGTCACCGGGCCACCGGGCCTGGTTCTGGCTGTGTCCGCAGGCCAGCCCCGGCCTCCTGCTCGCGCCGCTCAGCGACGATCCGGGAATGCGCACACTCAAGCGTGCGGTCTCCCGGGTGAGCGTGCCGGAGGGGGCTGCACCGATAATCGGCCTGCTGACCCTCGATGAGGATGGCCGAATCGACCTCGGCGCACCCGGACTCACCGCTGACCACCTCGCTGGACTCGCAGGCTGGGTGAAGACACATGTGGCCGACTACCCGGGGCTGGGGCTGTTCTGCAACACTCGGGGGCGGGTGCTCGATGAGCGCTTCCAGGTCAAGGGCTCCCTGGAGGATGAGGACCTCTGGCAGGGCGTGCCCCCGTTCACCGCCCCAGGCACCCTCGCGGCTGCAACACAGACTCTCGAACGCCTCGCTGTTGGTCAGCAGGCCTGGTTCTGGGCCACACTCGCAGGCCCCGGCGGGCGCCCCTTCCTCGTTGTCGTCTCCACAGCCGGCGACATCGACGAGCTGAACTATGAGGTTCGCCAGGTCGTCAAGCGCACCGGAAAGGCGGTCAAGAACCTCCAGGGTGTGATCACACGGCTGGCAGACGGATCGCTCCACATGGCCTGCAGCGCAGCGGCCTCAAAGCTGAAGGCGATCATCACCGGTATCCAGAAGGCACACGGCAAGCGCCTTCCGACCCTCCTCCGCCTGACCCCCGAGCGGCGCACCGCCGATCTCTCCGCACAGAGCGCGGTGCTCTCCGGGATGGCGGGCGAGGCAGACGCCCTGTTCTGGTTCTCCACCGAAGCGCCAACCACCCTCCTGCTCTCCACAGACAAAGACTCGCTCCGAGAGGCCGCGAAGGCCACTGGAAAGTACGGGATCCGGGGTCAAGTACACCGGAGCCGGAAGGGCTGGCTGGAATTCCGCATCCGCCAGGACCACCCCGAGCTGCTGCCAGCCCTCGCCCGATGGACCGCAACCCACGCGGCGGACTGGCCCGCTCTCAAGACGATCAAGGGTGCGCGCGTGGTGGCTCGGGATGCCGAAGGCAACCCCCTGGCCCGCTACCGCGATGACGCCGCCTGGGCTGCCCTCTGAGCACGAATCTGCTGACAATCCCCCCAATTATTCGAGGCTTATGATGCCAAATTTCGTCTTCATGGACAACTCTCTGAGCCTGTTCAAGAAGCTCCAGAACAACCGAATGCTGAGCTTCTACGTGGCCGCTGATGCTGGCGGCAGCAAGGTCGGCATGACCATGAACAAGGCCCGCAACATCAAGCAGGACTCCGCCAAGGCCAAGGGCAAGACGCTGCGAAAGGAACTCGGGGTCAACAAATTCTGCCGAGGCCTGGTGGTCAAGGACGGCGACGGCAAGGTCCACATCGTCAACCTCGGCGGCTCGATCAGCAACGGCCTCCTCAAGAAGCTGCTCAAGAAGCTCGCAGAGGAAGCCGCCGGCAGCCAGAAGGCCAACCTCCTCAAGGCGGTCAACAGCGGCCTGACCGACAAGTCCTACCTCGAGACCCTCAAGGCCAACGAAGGCATGGCGCTGGATGATGCTGGTGGAGGCGACGACAGCTCCGGCGGTGCCCCGGAGAGCTTCTCCGATGCCCTCTCTGCCCTGGAGGATGAGTTCGTCAACCCCCGGGACATCCTCGCTGAGGAGATGGAGATCATGGCCGAGGCCCGCAAGGCCTACCTGGAGGCAAAGGAGAGCGGTGAGGGACTCGTCGAGGCTGCGGCGCAGCTGGCCGGCGCCCTGGACACCGGCAGCAACATCTTCGACAACAGCGAGGAAAGCGAAGCCCTGGCGATGGTCTACCAGACCCTGATCACGGAACGCTTCATCGACCCCGACGGCGCGGTGGAGTACGGCGATGAGCTGCGTCGCATTCCCTTCACCGGCGCGCGCATCCTCGCACTGAACTTCCTTGACCTCTCCGTCCCGATTCAGGTCTGCATCAGCTTCGATGCGGAGAGCGACGGCGGAAAGCCCGCCTGGCAGGAACCGGACGGTGCGCTGCACGAGGAGTACGGCGGCACAGACCTCAAGACATGGTGTGAGGGATTGGTGACGGCTGGCGAGAAGCGACTGAAGAACACCTTCACCACCTACGAGGCCAACCTCAAGGCGGGCACTGGCTCGATGACGGCCGCGCAGTTCCTCTTCGATGCGATGAATGGCCACAAGGAGTGGCTCAAGGCGCAGATCAAAGCAGCCCTGACCACCGACCTCACCCCGATGGTCAACATCTCCGAGCTGACCTACAAGCAGCTCCTCCCCGCCGCCGGAGCGGTCATCTCCATGTTCCAGACCTTCCAGGTCGAGGCGAACAGCGCAGAGATGATGATGGCCACGGTTCCGCCGCCGCCCGACGACTTCCCCATAGAGACCGACGATTCCTGGTCAGAGACCGATCTGAACTTCCTTGAGGAGATGGGGGCCATCCAGCAGATGCACCTGGAGCGGATCTTCGCGATGTCCGACGACACCGGCTCGTTCAAGTTTCAGCTCGCCCCCGCCGGGTTCCCCGATCTGCTGCGATACGCCGGCTGGGCTCGCCCCCGGACGATCGGCTCCACGAGCTTCTCCGAGTTCCTCGTCGAGACCGGCTACTCCGAGAAGAACACCGGCAGCTACCTGTTTGAAGGCAACACCCTGGTCTTCTCTCTAAAGAAAGACAACCCCATGATCGCCGCCCGGATCCGTGGAGTGCTCGCCCAGTATGGCAACGCTGCCCGCTACATCGGCACCAGCCTCAAGGAGTATCAGGCCATCCTGGACACCTCTCTCCTGGAGAAGACCTTCGGAAAGGATGGCCGAAAAACAAGGAAAGAAGCCCTCAAGGAGAAACTTGAAGAGAGCACAAAGGCGGAGATAAAGCGCATTGTGGATCTGTGCAAAGAGGAGAATGAGGGCAAGTCTCCCTACGATCCCACCCTGGTAAGCGCTCCGGTCAAGTACATCGAGGTGTACGCGGATCTGTTCTTTAAGTTCTGCTGCGATGAACTCTCCGATGAGAGCTTCGTCTTCGTGGTCGCCACCCACCCGAAGCTGGCCCGACTGCGGGGAAGCTACTCAGAGCTGGCTCCGATGCTGGGCCTCAGCGGGGTCGCCCGGGTGCTGTGGATCTATGACCACTTCATCCACACATCCGCCGATCGGCAGGTCAATGTCGCCTACTCCAACCGCAAGGTCCTCGACGCAAAGGTGGACATCCACCGCAAGATGCTCGACCCAGACTACACCGCTGAGGAAGGCATCACCGAGAGCACGCTGACCGACAGCGTCCTCGCTGAAATCGGCCCCTGCATCACGGACATCGTCAGCATGATGAAAGACATCGTCACCCGCTTTGACCGCAAGCTTCAGGACACCGGCCTGTCCTGAGTTGAGACGGCCCCTCACCGGGCCGTGAGCGTATGATGGAGGCCCGCTTGAGAGGCCACCATGATCTACACCAGCACCGCTCCCACCATCACCGTCCCCGACATCACCGTCACCGACTTCGTGCTCCGACACGCCGCTCGTCTGTCAGACAAGGCGGCCTTTATCGAAGGCACCAGCGGGCGGGTGGTGACGTATGGGCAGCTCGCCAGTCAGATCCGCGCCCTCGCTGGTGGTCTGGCCGCGCGCGGGGTCGGACCGGGCACGACCTGGGCGATCATGGCGCCGAACCTGCCCGAATACACCGTGGTCTTCCACGGCATCGCCTATGCCGGTGCCACGGTCACCACCCTCAACCCCACCTACGGCGCCCGGGAGATCGCGTTTCAGCTCAAGGACTCCAAGGCCACCGCGATCGTCACCGTTGAGGCGTTCCTGCCGGTGGCCCGGGCCGCTGCGGCGGAGGCGGGCATCAGCGAGATCGTGCTCATCGGACCCGGAGAGGGCACCCCGCTGAGCGACCTGATGGGCGCGCCGCTGTCGCAGCAGGTCGCGGTGGATCCAGCAGAGCATGTCGTGGTTCTGCCCTACTCCTCGGGCACCACCGGCTTCCCCAAGGGCGTGATGTTGACCCACCGCAACCTCGTGGCCAACCTCCTCCAGACCGAGGGACACCTGGCGCTGGCAGAGGACGAGATCTCCTACGCGGTGCTGCCGTTCTTCCACATCTACGGCATGCAGATCCTGATGAACTTCATGCTCTGCCAGGGGGTGACCGTGGTGACGGTGCCGCGGTTCGATCTGGTCCAGATGCTGACCCTCACTCAGCAGTACCGCATCAGCCGTCTCTACCTCGTGCCCCCCATCGTGCTCGCCCTCGCCAAGCACCCGATCATCGCGAAATTCGATCTCTCCAGTGTGCGGCAGATCTTCAGCGGGGCCGCACCGCTGGGCGGGGAGATCGCCGAAGCCGCGGCGAGCCGGCTGAGCTGCTCGGTGGCTCAGGGCTACGGCATGACCGAGCTGTCGCCGGTCTCACACCTCGTCGAGGAGAGCGAGTACAAGGCCGGCTCCGTGGGCACGTTGGTCGCCGATACCCAGGCGCGCATCATCGATCCGGAGACCGGGAAGGATGTCGCCGCGGGCCTCCCCGGGGAGCTGTGGATCCGGGGGCCGCAGGTGATGAAGGGCTACCTCAACAACCCCGAAGCGACCGCTGCGACCATCGATGCTGAGGGCTGGCTTCACACCGGAGACGTCGCGGTGCGGGATGAGGACGGCCACTACGCCATCGTCGATCGGCTCAAGGAGCTGATCAAGTACAAGGGCTTCCAGGTGCCGCCCGCCGAGCTGGAGGCCCTGCTCATTACCCACCCAGAAGTCGCTGATGTTGCGGTCATCGGGATCCTCGATGATGCGGCTGGAGAGCTGCCCAAGGCATTCATCGTCCGGGCAGCCGACTCGGCGGTCACTCCAGAGACGCTGCAGGACTTCGTCGCCGGACACGTGGCGACCTACAAGCAGATCCGCATTGTGGAGTTCATCGATGCCATCCCCAAGTCCGCCTCCGGGAAGATCCTCCGGCGCGTCCTGCGGGAGCGGTAGGTGGCACAGCGCGTCTGAGCACGGCCTCAGACGAGGTCTGGAGTGACCAGGGGCCGGGATAATCCGGTAAAAGAGCATGTCATAGTACGTGTCGAAACATCGGAATCAACATGATGCGAACACTTGCGACAGCGTAAACATGAGCAACATTCTCTCGGTTGATCCGCTGTATGCAGACACGTCCGATGCCGACCCCGGCACCTGGTAGGCCGATGCTGGCGACGGCTTCGGTCATGCTTCCGGACACGACCCTCTTGAGATCCGTCCAAGGGCCCCGCGCCCGGAAAAGATGGGGTAGTCCCAAAGGGACGAGGGAGTGCGGAAGATACCTCTTCACCATCAAAAAAAGAAGCCTCGGTCAGTCGATTCCTTATCAGTCCTCCAGCAGTCCGCTCCAGTCCGCCTCCGGCAGCTTCACCTGCTGACTCATCAGCCCGCCCTTCAGCTCCCGGGCCGGATCCAGCCCCGGCCAGCAGATCAGGGCCTCATCCAGGACGGCGATCGCAGCGGCATCGTCTCCCAGTTGGTGGTGGCAGTAGCCCTGGTTGTAGGCAGCCAGGGCAGCGAACGGCCAGGGCACCGAGGCGCCCATCAGCCAGCCCCGACGGCGGTCGAGCCAGGCGTTGTCCTGCCAGAACGTCTCGCTGCGCTGGAACGCGGCCAGTGAGCCGGCGAAGTCTCCGTCCCGACTCAGCCCGATGCCGACCCGGTGGTGGCGGGTCAGCACCATGCGCACCACCCCCAGCCGGTACACCAGGAACAGCCCAGCCCCAAGCAGCGCGCCC
The DNA here is from genome assembly GCA_047621685.1 of Myxococcota bacterium. Lineage (GTDB taxonomy): Bacteria > Myxococcota_A > UBA796 > UBA796 > UBA796 > JAQXDW01. Next base: position 17,328 of record JBLHNG010000025.1, read on the forward strand.
TCGATGACCCGCTCGGTGAAGGCGATGCCGAGCAGACAGAACACCAGCATCAGGCCGAACGCCTGTGCCATGCCCCAGCCTGCACCGCGCCTGCGACTCACGGCTCTGTCACTTCGCCTGCCAGCCGGTGACCGCGATGAACTGCTCGATGATGGTGGCGGGCTCGCTGAGCGAGGTCTGCACGCCGCCGGTGACATGGACCCGGATCTCGGTGGCCGGAGGGAAGGTCTCGTTGATGCGGTGCTGGCCGTCCTGGAAGTCCGCGAGCTGCTGGAATGCCTGGCGTGTTGAGGCCACACCGGTGGCGGTGAGCGGCGGGAAGATCCAGGCCACCGCCACGCTGCTGGTCAGCTCGCGCATGGCGTAGTCCCCAAAGATCTGCTGGAACAGCTTGAGCAACGGAGACGGCGGGCGCCCCTCGGGACCGCGCAGCTCCACCTGACAGGGCACTGCCGCACGGTACGGATCCGGCCCGGAGGTCTCTCCCAGCCACTTCACGATGCTGCTCTCGGCGTTCTCGATGGAGCGGCGCAGCTCGTAGATGAGGTTGCGCAGCAGCCGGACACGCTCTGTGGTGCTGGTGGCCTGGGACATCAGGCAGGTGCGGGTGGCCTGGAGGGCGAGGGTCGCGGTGGTCTGGTAGCGGCTCCACTCCCGGCCCTGCTGTCGACGCTGCCAGGCCCAGCCGTGACGGTCGGAGTCCCACACCACATGCTCCAGATAGTCCAGGAGGATGAGGAAGTTCAAGATGACCGGGTGGCTGGGCTGGTAGAGGCGGTTGATGTCGGTGGCCCATGCCTGGCTGCCAGCTGGTGAGGCAATAATCACCCGACCCGGCTCTCCAGCCTGCGACAGCGGCACGAACCGAAGCCGCGGATGGACCTCCTTGCGGGCAAACTCCCCAGAGTCGACCAGCTCGATCTCCAGCACCAGTGCGGAGGTGGCGGAGGGGCGGTTCTCTGGCCGCATGGGGTGCTCGATGGTGACCACGTGCCGCTTTCCTTCGGCATCGGTGACGATCGCGGAGCCCTCGCTGATCTGGAAATCCTTGCTCGGACGGGTCAGCCCGCGCGCATGGATGTCGACCTGACGCACCTCCTCTTCCTGACGAAGCTGGACCGACCAGATCATCGGGTTCCCCTCCAGCTCCAGGCCGGAGACGATCATCCCGGTGGCGGTCGGGGAGATGCCGGTGAGCATGGCATCGACCACCCGATGGGGCGAGGCAGCGATGGCCTCGAGTCCCTCCAGATCCACCAGCGCGCCATCAGCGGCGGTGAACGACATGAAGCTGTCCTCGGCGGTATGCGCGATGACCAGATCATGAAGGGTTTGTGGGAGGTCGTAATGTTTACGGGGCGCGGGGAGCAGTGGCATGGCGTATTGATATCACGACTCCGGTCGACTCAGGGCGAGCCTCCTCGGCGTTGTCACCCCGCAAACGGCCAGAACACCGGGATGAGCCCCACACACATCGCGCCGATAATGAGGGTCAGGGGGGTGCCAAAGACGAGGTAGTCCCGGTAGCGGTAGCTTCCAGGCCCCATGACCATCATGTTGGTCGGGTAGCCGATGGGGGTAGCGATGGTGGTGGAGGCCGCCATCATCACCGCGATCGCGAACGGCATGAACGCCACCCCAAGCTCGCCAGAGAGCACCAGGGCGACCGGCAGAACGAGCACTGCGGCGGCCTTGGCAGTGATCGCACCAGCCAGCAGGGCGGTCACCGTGAAGACCATCGCCAGGGCGGCGTGCGGACTGCCACCAGCCACCGAGAGCATCAGCTCGGCCATCACATCTGCCAGCCCGCTGACCTGGATCGCCCGCCCCAGCCCCAGGCTCGCCGCGATGACCACCAGCACCGGCAGGTCTACTGCGGCACGGGCGCCGCTCACCCGGCAGCACCCCGCGATCAGCATCACCCCGGCCGCCAGCAGGCTGGCCTTGAGCATGCTCAGCCACCCGGCGGTCACCAGGATCACCATGCCGACCACCGCCGCAAGGGCGATCCCGGCGCGCTCGTGGTTGGGCGGAGCGGCGCCCTCGATGCGAGAGACGAGGAAGAAGTCCCGGGAGCTTCCCTGCTGGGCGGCGAAGTTCGCCCGGGCCTCCAGCAGAAGGGTGTCGCCAGCCCGCAGCCGGATGTCGCCCAGCTTGCCGCTCAGCCGCTCGCCGTTGCGGGCCACTGCGATGACCACCGCGCTGTAGCGGGTCCGGAACTGCCCCTCCTTGATGGTCTGACCGATGATCGGGCAGGAGTCGGAGACCACCGCTTCGAGGAACACCCGGTTGGTCCGGGAGCCGCCGAGCTTAAAGGTCTGATTGTCCGCCACGGACAGGCCGCGGATCTTCTGGAGGTCGACCACCGAGCCGACCGCGCCCACAAACACCAGCCGGTCCCCCTGACGCAGCTTGACGTTGCCTGAGACCGCCGGAAGCACCTGGTTTCCGCGATCGATCTCGGCGAGGTAGAGGCCAGGAAGGCCGCGAAGACCGGCGTCCTCGATGGTCTTGCCAGCCAGGGGACTGCCGGAGTCAACCATCAGCTCGACAGTGTACTGCCTCGGATCCTCCGTCGTGTCGAGGACCGGGGCGCGGTCGGGCAGCAGCCAGCGGGCGGTCAGCAGCACATAGGCGATGCCCACCACCGCCACCGGCAGGCCGATCTGGCCGATCTCGAACATCGACATCCCGCCCTGATCGGTCTCGTCGAGCAGCCAGCCGTTGACGATGAGGTTGGTGCTGGTGCCGATGAGGGTGCAGGCACCGCCGAGGATCGAAGCGACGCTCAGCGGAAGCAGCAGCTTGCTGGCCGAGATCTTGAGGCTGCGCCCCCAGTCGGAGATCACTGGAAGCAGCATGGCGACCAGGGGGGTGTTGTTGACGAAGGCGGACAGCACGGCGGCGGGGAGCATCATCCGGGCCTGGGCGGTGACGAGGTTGCTGCCGCGTCCGAGCAGCCGAGGCACGATCCCGTTGAGCGCGCCGGTCTCCTTGACCCCGCTGGCAACGACGAACAGCACCGCGATGGTGATCACGCCCTCATTGGCGAAGCCATACAGGGCATCGTGGGCGTCGATGACCCCGGCGATCAGCAGCAGGGCCACTCCGCCAGCGAGCCCGGCGTCGGTGGGCAGCCGGGTGCCCACCAGCAGGATGAGGACGAGGATCAGCACCCCGAGGGTGATCCAGGCAGCAATGGCCATTAGCTCTGGCTCCTGCAAACACTCAAGAGCCGATCCCGCCCTTTCGTGGGCCCACGACCGACAGCACCGCGCCGTCGGCATCACACCGCAGATCCCCGCCGCCGCTGGCGAGCCGCACCCGCCAGGTCCCCTCGCCTTCTTCTCGGCGGCTGATCTCCGGTCCCAGGACGGCCTCTGCCCCCGACAGGGTCAGCCCACCGGCAGCGTGCTGGCGGGTGAGCTCCCGGTACCGCACGATCACACCCAGTCCTCGCTCGATCCGGGTCGCCCAGCGGTCCATCCAGACCTGGAAGGCTTCATAGCGGTAAAAAGCACCGTCGCCGTCGCACCACACCGTGCCCCGCTGCGGCCCGTTCAGCTCGATGTACCAGTCGATCCCGCAGCCCAGGGTTCCCAGGTAGCCCAGCCCCTCCCGCTTCCAGAGCAGGTGGTCGTCGGTGTGGTGCTCTTCGAGGTCGACGGTGTCGGTGTAGGGAAACGGCACCGTGAAGTCATGGGGCGCGATGGCCCGGGAGAAGTCGACGATGCCGTAGCCCGGCCCGGCACCCCCAGCGCCGTAGTGGAGCAGGAAGGTTCGGTATGCGAGCGGAATGCGCAGCCGGTTTCTGGCCTCGAACCGCCTCAGGCTCTCTTCGGGGACCGGCTGGAGGATCTCGTAGCGGTGCCCGAGCGAGGTGAGGTGGGCGCCGAAGATGAGCCGATCGGTGTCCACCGCCGCCATCGCAGCCACCCGAACCCGCAGGTTCGTCCAGTACGCGCACAGCTCTGATTCTGTCACAGTCCCAGCGCCTCCATGGTGACCTGAACCGCCGGCCAGATCGCAATCCCGAGCACCGCTGCCGCCAGCACGATGAGCCCGAGCACCTGGGCCGCCCAGATTCCCCACCATCGGGGCTGCTTCAGCCGGCTGACCGGCACCACCATCAGACGATCGCAGATGCCGCCCTGTCGAAACCGGGCCAGCAAGGTCTCACCGATCGCACCCCGGGCGGCATGGGTCAGCCCGGCGTCGATCCGAGCTGGCAGCGCCCCGCCACGATGCCGGAGGACGGGATCGCCTTCCTCCTGAGCCACGGTCACCCGCATCCAGCCGCTCCCGCTCGCCTCGATGGCACCCCAGGAGGTGGTCTTCGGCACCGACATCGGCGGCGCCAGTGCGGGCACCAGCTTCAGGATCCCGCCGACCCCGCGACCGCCGATGCCCAGGCCCGCCGCCCAGAACAGCCCGACCGCGCCCATGCCCACGGCCACCAGACCGATGGCGCCCTGGCCAATCGCGATCACCCCTCGTGCACCCTGGCCAATCGCAATGACCCCGGTGGCGACCTGACCGATCGCCACTACACCGGTCGCGATCTGACCGATTGCGATGACCCCGTGGGCCTCCTGAGCGACATCGAAGAGCTTCACTCCCGCTACTATACGGTGGTGAAGGTCTGCTCACAGTGTGGTGCTCGCGGTCTGCGGGGATCCCGATGCGAAATTTGCGGTGAGAGCACACGCATCAGCGCCCCGGCTCCCACCAAACGGCGTGGATTCGTCGGGGTGCGGTGCCGGTTTCAGTGCCGAAGCTGTGGCCGGCTCTCCCCGATCAACCGCCTCCACCTCACCCGCTCCATCCGCTGCCTCTGCTGTGGACAGGAGCAGATCTTCGACCCGACCCTGTGGGGGGAAGGTCTGGACCTGGCGCACGCTGTGGCGGACCTCGCCGGGCCGGAGCCGGAGGGGCGCACCGAGCACCCCCGGATCGCCATCGATGCGCTCAACCCCCACCGCGACATCGGCGTCTCCCGGATCATCGCCGAGCACACCATCAACGAGACCACGATCCAGCGCGGTGTCCACCACCACCGCAGCCTGCTGCTTGAGGCCTTCCCGGGTCACCCCCTCTGCGCGGACTGCCACCAGCCGCTCACCGTGCGTCCCGGCAGCGGTGAACTGACCACCCGCTGTCCCGGCTGCGACCGGGAGACCCGCTGGATGAGCCCCGACGACCAGCTCCTGTCGATGTCCCGCCCCGCGGCCCTGCTCGGGGTGCTCTCCGATGTGGAGCGCAACGATCACCCCGAGGTCCGCATCACCCCCGGCGACGCCCAGGGCATCACCTGCTCCAGCTGCGGCGCACCCCTGTCGCTGACCGGTGCAGAGACCATCATCACCTGTCGGTTCTGCACGCTTGTCTCCCGAGTGCCCAAGCAGCTTCGGACCGGACAGAGCGCGGATCCAGTGGTGTCGGTGTGGTGGCTGGCCCTCTCCGGCCCCTCCCCGCTGCGTGAGTCCCTGCTGACCGGTGCTGAGCAGCGCGACATCGAGGCGCCCGCTCCCGATCCATCCCCGTCCGCGCCCCTCCGCATGCGGCGACTCCTCGCCGGGCTCGCCTTCCCCGCCGCCGCGCTGCTCATCGTGCTCGGCATGGCCGCAGCGGCTCAGTTTCTTTAGTACCGCTCGGGGAGCCGGCCCTGCTCGAACAGCGTGCGCATCTCCGCGGTGGAGACATACTGCTCGCCGGTCTCGCGGTCGGTGAGCCCGAACACATCGACCAGCGCGGTCAGCTCGATGGTGTTGATGATCTGCGTGCGCAGGCTGCCGTCGAAGTCCGCCCGGTTTGCCCTGGCCAGCCGCACGAGGTCATCCCGCAGCAGCCCAGCCTCCTCGACCCCATCAGCCCGGGTGCAGGTCCGGGAGAAGCCGTGGAAGGCGCGCTCAAACTTCGCGGCATCGAACACCCCGGGGGTCGGGCTGCGCAGGGCACCGGTGCCGCCCACACCGCCCTTGTCGAGGGGACCGCCCATGACGGCGCTGAGGTCGAAGCTGAAGGAGGCGAGGTTGCGCAGGGTGCCTCGGAGCCCGTCGGAGAGGATCGCGAGCGCGGGCAGGGCGAGCAGGGTCTGGACCGGCGCCCCGGCGGATCGGGCGTGTCGGAGCAGCTTTCGGATCGGTGTGCGCGTGTACTTCAGCGGCGGGAGCTTGTTCTCTGCGCTGAGGAAGGCCCGGAGGATTGGGCAGGAGATTGGCTCGTTCATGGTCACCCCGCCCCGTCAGCATACCCCGCCCGATCAGGCGCTTCGCTGGGCAGCCTTGTAGTGGCTGTGCGATGCCCCGCCGTGCTCTGCGTGGGCGTGCATGGCGGGGGTGCGGATCTGGAACTCAGCGATCCCGATGGGGGTGTGCACTGCGGTGTGCAGCGACTGGTAGCCGTTGGCCTTGGGGTGGGCGATGTAGTCGTCCTGGCTGCCGGACACCGGGACGTAGCGGCTGTGGATCTCCGTGAGCACCGCGTAGCAGTCGGCAACGGAGTCCACCTGGACCCGCAATCCGATGCGATCCAGGACGGCGTCGGGGATGAGCCCCTTGCGCTCGGCCTTGGCGGCGAGGCTCTTGGGGGTCTTGATCCGGGCGCTGATCGAGGCGTGAAGCCCGGCGTCTGTGAGCATCTCAGCGGCGTCGTCCTCCAGCGCGGAGAGGGCGATCTCGTCGGCAAACGCGACCAGCTGTGGGGTGGTGTCTTCGGCGCCTTGAGGGGCGAGGCCGAGGAGGAGGGCAATGAGGAGGGCGGTATGGAGAGCAGACATCCTGGCTCCGGTGTTGAGACAGGACTGTTTACGCGCATCTCCCTTTGACAAGTGCAGGCGGTGACATCTGGTGACGGTTTTTGTGGATCAGGCCTCCCTCCCCGTGTGAGCGGAGGCTTGCCATCGTCGGCTCCCTCAGCGACCCGTCCTGATGACCTCAGAGCGCCCAGTGGTTCTCACAGACACCCGCCTCCTGCCTATACTGGCGATACCGTGGAGCCGTTCGAACCCATCCTCACCGAGCCCCAGGTCAGCACTCGCGTCTACCGTGGGGTGCTCGACCACTTCTCCGAGCTTCTGGGCGAGGGGGCCGTAACCGACGTCGTCGCCAGCACTGGCCTGACCCTCGCCTACCTCCGCCAGCCCGAGCAGTGGGTCTCCCTGGAATTCGGTGAGCGCCTCACCCAGGCCTTCGCCGTCCACATCGCGGGGGACTACAGCGTCCCGTTCGAGCACCCGGTCTGGGAGGAGTGGCGAGCCGCCGGTCGTCGGTCCGTGAGCCAGGAGATCTTCGGCCCCCTGTGGGCGCTGGCCCGGGCGCTGGGCAGTCCGGCGGCGTTCTTCCGCGCCTTCCCCCTCATCTCCGCCCAGGCCAACCGGCTGACCCGCTTCCAGGTCATGGAGCAGGGGCGGGGCCTCGCGGTCATTGGCGTGGAGCTGACCACCGATGTGCCGAGCACCCCGGCATACTGCTTCACCCGCATGGGCCTGTTCGAGCGGGTGCCGACCCTGTGGGGGCTGCCCGAAGCCACCGTCGAGCACCCCCGCTGCATCCACCACCAGAACTCCGCCGAGCAGTGCATCTACATCATCCGCTACCGGGATCGCCCGATCAACGCGATCACCGGTCGGGTGGCGCTGGCGGTGCTGTGCGCGGTGCTGGGTGCGGTCCTGACAGTGGGTCTGGCCGCACCAGCACCCATGCTCGCGGCGGCGCTGGGGGCACTGGGCGGGGTGAACCTGGAGCGGTGGTGGGCGCACCGACGGGATCGCCGCGCCCGCACCCAGGACCTCACCATCCTCCGCCAGACCCTCGAAGACGCCAACGTCCTCAACCACCAGCTCTGGGAGGAGCGGCTGTCGCTGCGCCGGCTGCTGATGACCAACCAGAAGATCTCCGGATACCTCGATCCCTCCCTCGTACAGCGCATCGTAGAGCAGCCTGAGGGCAACCTGATGCCCGGCGGCGAGCGGGTCGAGGTGGCGGTGCTGTTCGTCGACATCGTCGGCTACACCGCCCGCTGTGAGAGCGCCGAGCCCGAGCAGGTCGTCGCCGACCTCAACACCTTCTTCGCCGCCATCGATCCGGTCATCGACGAAAACGACGGCATCCTCGACAAGCGCATCGGGGATGCGGTCATGGCGGTGTTCGTCGAGCACCCCAGCTCCAGCCGGCAGGCCCGGGCGCTGTCCTGTGCCGCGGGCATCCTCCGGGCGGTCCAGGACTGCAACCACACCCTCCGCGCCCGGGGAGCCGAGCCCATCGACGTGCGCATCGGCATCTCAGCGGGTGCCGCGGTTCAGGGCAACCTCGGCAGCGACTTGCGCTATGAATTCACCGTCATCGGCAATGTGGTCAACCTCGCCGCCCGGCTGGAGGGGCTGTCCCACCACAACCAGGCCCTCGCCGCAGACGACATGCGGCCCTGGCTTCCCGACGATCTTCAGGTCGTCTCCACCGACGTCGTTCGGGTGAAGGGTCGAGCCGATGCGGTCGGGGTGATGCACCTCGCGCTGGCCCCACAGGCCGTCGCCGCGCGATAGGCTATCCCATGCCTGATGCCCTCCCCGCCCTCGAAGACTGCGGCTTTGTCCAGGTCCCCGGTCCCGACAAAAAGCCGCTCTGGATGACCTGCGAGAAGTGCAGCAAGTCCGACCACTTCTGGCTGACGGAGTCTCACGTCCGCTGTCGATGCGGTGCGGAATACACCCACGCCGTTCGCCCCGATGGCGAGAAGGTCCCGGTCACCGACCTCGTCGCCGTGCCGTTCGACAAGGGACCCCTGGCCCTGGCGGACCTGGAGTGGGACTACCGACGACTGGTGGTGATCGTGGTGCTCGTCCTGGGCGGTATCGGTACCGCAATCTGGGCGTTCCTGTAGTCGACAACCGGTTGCCGAGGAAGCACCCTGGCGGCGATAATGCAGGGACCCCGGAGACTGCATGCGAACACTCCCTCTGATCCTGCTCCTGGCCTGTGATGGCAAGACCGAAGACGGTGAGCAGTCCACCACCACCGATCCGACAACGGACTGGGAGGCGGACGCCGACACCGACAGCGACACGGATGCCGACACCGACGCCGATACCGACTCCGATACGGATGCCGACACCGACGCCGATACGGACTCAGACACCGATGCCGACACCGACGCAGACACCGACGAAGACCCGCAATACACCTACAACGCCGACATCGCACCGATCGTCGCCACCAGCTGCACCGACTACGGCTGCCACCTGATCGCCACGAGCCCCAACGCGCTGACCCTCGATGTCGCGTACAACAACATGCTCACCGAGCCCTCAGAAGACATCCCGACCATGGCGCGCATTGCGCCGGGCAGTCCCGACGACAGCTACGTGTGGCACAAGATCAACAACACCCACCTCGACCTGAAAGATGGCGCCGGAGAATCCATGCCCAAGGGCTATGCGCTGATGACCGACGAAGAGCTGGCGATGATCGAGGCCTGGATTACGCAGGGTGCGCTGGAGAAGTAGCGGTTCGCACCGGCGGTCCGGTCCCGGTCCAGGAGTTTGGCGCAGCGAGACAGAGCTGGATGAGCTGAAACCGCACCCCCCGCAGGCTGCGCTGTCGAAGGATCTGGTGGCGCATCAGCCTCAGGTGGCTGAGGACATGGAGGCGGGCAGAGGGCCAGGCGATGTCGTGGGCGTCGAGCAGCCGCGTTCGGGCCACCTCCAGCGAACCCGCGGCGCACAGGGTGCGGTAGTCGGCCATGGCAGAGTCGAAGCCGGTGCGATCGATGCTCATGGACCGACGATATCCCGACGAGCAGCGGCCATGAAATCGATGCCCGTCCTCTGACGTAGTTCCGCACTGAGGTGATGATGCTCTTCCTCTCCGGCCTGCTGCTCGGTGGTTTGCTCACCTGGGTCGTCCTCACCGGTCTCCAGCGCGTGAGGTGGACCCCGCACAGCTCCGCGCTCCTGGTCAGCACCCCTCAGGAGACCACCGTTCACTTTGAGCCCCTCCTGATCTTCAGGATGCTCCGTCGGGTCGAAGAGATCGACCTCTCGGTGCAGTCCCTCGCGATCACCCGCCGCGGCTCAGAGGGACTCATCTGCGCAGACAACATCCGGGCGGACATCACCGCTGTCTTCCAGGTTCAGATCAGGCGCACTCCAGAAGACA
>JBLHNG010000026.1:0-27100 GCA_047621685.1 Myxococcota bacterium
CCCGGCCAGCGACAGCTCCTCGCCCGCTGGGACGACGTCTACCCATTGCCAGGCAGTAACGCTGATCTTGGCGTCTACAGCCTCCAGACCGACTGGTACACCACCTACCACGGCGGCACCGGCTACTACACCGAGTCCGTCGGCATCGACGCGGTCATCGCCGCCGGGGACGACGTGCTCGGCAGCCTGAAGGCCAACGGGGTCCACCCCGACGTGCGCCTGTACCTGCTCGCCGGGAACAACCCGATGATGCCCAACGGCATGGAGGACTATGTGGGAGAGACCTTCTCGGAGGACTGGACCGCAGACTTCTTTGGCGAGAGCTGGGTGGACCTCTCTTTCGATGGCACCGAGGTCTGGGATGCGCTCGTGGCGGAGCTTGTCGCGGACAATGTGCTGGATGGTGAGCTGTCGGAGGGCGAGCTTGAGGCGCTCGTCTCGGGCAAGCTGCTCCTGGGAGAGGTCAGCGGTCCCTCCGACGGCCTCGTCTTCGTCGACAGCGCCCTGATGTCCGCCACCCTCACCGGTGCCGGTGCCGAGGTGGTCGCCACCGAGACCTTCAACCTCAGCCACCTCGACCTCCTCTACGCCTCCGATGTCACCGGGGCGCTGCTCATCGAGGCCGCAGCGAACGATGAGGCCAACGACGGCTGGATGGCCGGGGTCGGCGAGCGCTACACCGCTGAGAATTCCCTTGCCTGGGTCGAGGGGGTGCTGGCGGATGAGTTCGATAGCGAAGACACTGGTGGGATTGGTGATACTGGTGATACTGGAACCATCGACGATGACACCGGCCTGAGCGCCGATGACACCGGCAAGTCGCTGACCGGCAACCCGTCAGGTAGTGAGGGTGGCTGTGGGGCCTGCAGCAGCACTGGCGGACTCGCGGGGGGCTGGGTGGTGCTGGCGGTGCTTGGGGCAGTGCGGCGACGTCGCTCGCTATAGTGAGCCATGCTCCCCTCACCCTGCTGACTCTCCTCTCTGCTCAGGCTGCCGACGACTGCCCGACCTGCGCCATCACCAAGGTCCGCGGCAACTACCGCACGATCCACACTGAGATCACCATCGACGCTCCTCCCGAGCAGGTGTGGGCGGTGCTGACGGACTGGGGCGCGCTGTCGGAGTGGAGTCCCACGATCCAGGGGGTGACCGGGGCGGTGTCTGATGGCGCGGTGGTGATGGTTGACTATGTGCACCCTGGAAACGGCAAATTGCTCCACACTGAGCACACCTTCCTCGTCGAGGCGGGGGTCAGCTATGGCAGGAGCGATCCGGTGATCGGTGGGGTCACGGACAACCACCACTACCGAATCGAGGCGCTGCCCGATGGACGCACCCGGCTTGTTCAGGACGACGTGGTGGATGGCGGGCTGCTCGCGCGGCTGTTGCTGGGCACCTTTATGGAGTTCAACACGGCGCTGAAGGAGCGGGTGGAGTCTCAAGCGGACTGAGCGGGCACGCGAAGGATGCGGCGCCCGTTGCGGTACAGGAAGGTCCTGTGAGGCTGCGGGTGGTGGCCGCAGGGCGGGGATTCGCCATTGGTGTCACGCTGGGGGGTCGCAGGGGGAGCGGGGACTGGAGAGAGCAGCCGTAAGGCGGCGAACGCAGGGAGTGCAGCCCCCCTTGAGCGCAGCGCCATGAGCGGACCTGAGCGAAGCGATGGGCTGCGATGGTGCGAAGTGGCCAGGAAAAGCATGGCGTCGACGCTGAATACCCTCAACCATCCGGTGAGAGAGCACCCTTCGGAATCCATCGCCCCGACGCTGCGCAGCCAAAGGCAAGCAGAACAGGTCAGGCAACATCAATACCCACGATTCGCGAGTCGTTGGAGTGGGGGCTTCCGACGACGCCGCCTCCGCCACACTCCAGCGATGCGAGAATCGTGGGTATTGATGTTGCCTGACCTGTTCTGCTTGCCTTCGGCTTCTCAGCGTCGGGGCTCTCGATTCCGAAGGGTGCTCCCTCCACGGGCTAGCTGAGGTTCGCCATCGTCCGCGCGCTTCTTTTCCCTGGCCACTCCGCACCAACGCTGGCCTTACGGCCCGCTCATGGCGCTGCGTTCAAGGGGGCTGCACTCTCTCCGTTCGCCGCTCCCCTGTGACCCCCAGCCTGACACCCGCTGCGAATCCCCGCCCTGCGGCGACCCACCGCAGCCTCACAGGACCGTCCTGCACACCTCAGAGCGCCGAATAGCTCCCAGAAGGACTACTCAAACACCGAGGGGCGATCCTCCACCCACGTCCGCATACAGTCGACCTCCTTCTCCAACCACCAGTCGTTGTACTCACGCTTCGTGTCTTCAGCAATAACACCGCTAATCATCGCATACGTCACATCAATTTCCTCCGCCATCACCATCGACTCCAGCACCGCAGCCTGCTCCAAAATCGACGCCTCCAGCTCCGCCGTACACTCCGCATTATCCCAGCACCGACGCACCAGATACCCGCCATCATACTCCCGAGGCGACTGACCATACTCCCCACAATGGGGGTTCCCCGACCACGGATACCACCCAAACGACAAGTCCGTCGACCACGGCGTAAACGACCACTCATCCGCCGTCGGGTCATGATAAAGCCGGTAGTTATTAATGTTCCAACCGTAGTTATCATAGTGCGAGATCACCATCTCTGCGGCTGTCGCATCAATGAACCGGTCCCAGTCCAGCCGAGCCCGGGCCTCCTCCAGCCAGTCCTCGTTCCAGGTGGTCACCGCATCGCACAGCTCCAGCAGCGCGGCCTCACCGCCCTCCGCCAGCTCATCGACCTCATAGCAGGTGCAGTCCTGGTCGAGATCGCACGACCAGTTGAACGATCCGGCTTCAAACATGCTGCCGTCCGCATCCCCCCACCACCGCTCCCGGTAGACCTTGTTCTGCTTCTCAACAAACAGGAACAGCCCGTAGTTCTCGCCGTTGACAGTGAGGTGAGCGTAGGCGGTGCGGCTGGCGGGCACCCCAACAGTGCGAAAGAACCGATAGGCAAAGTGCTCGTGCATCATCGACGGGTCGTAGACCATGTTGTGCAGGTAGACGCTGGAGATCCCGTCCAGCTCCTGATCCTTCACCACGCGGTTGAAGTCGATGACCATCGAGGGCTTCTCGTCGATGGGACGGAACTGGGTGTTGCCCTTGAGCTTGATCGCGACGGATAGGTCGGTCTTGTCGTTGATGCTCAGGGTCACCGGGGCATACTCCCGGGGGTCCTGCTTCAGCGCGGTCCAGGACTCGCCGCTGATGGTGATCGAGACCTCATGGATCGTCGTCTCATCAAACAGCCACGCCCCGGGACCGTCGGTCTCGTCGGGCGGGTTCCCCTCGCCGTTGATGGTGTCCGGCTCGGTGTCGGTCGTGTCGGTCGTGTCGGTCGTGTCCGTCTCACCAGTGTCCACAGTGTCCGGCGTGGTGTCGACGAGAACCTCGTCGTCGGGACGCTCGATCTCCACCGGCCCCCGGCAACCAACCATCAGCAATCCCAGCACACTGGTTCCACGCATCTCAACTCTCCTCAGACGTCCTACAGTATGACAGCGGCACGCCATCATCGGCGTGCCATCATGAGGTTGTGATGAAGCTGGCCTGGATCACCGACCCCCACCTCAACTTCGTTTCCGCCGCAGACGCCGACCGGCTCTGCGAGAGCGTCATCGACTCCGGGGCCTCAGCACTCCTGGTGTCCGGCGACATCGCCGAGGCCCACGATGTCTCCAGCTGGCTGGTCTACCTGTCCGTCGCAGTGTCGATGCCAGTCTACGCTGTGTTGGGAAATCACGACTACTACGGCGGTTCGATTCAGCAGGTACGAGCAGATGTCTCCGCAACTTCCGCCGAGGATCCCGGGCTGACCTGGCTCTCCGAGAGCTCGGCTGTCTGGCTCACCCCGACCACCGCCCTGATCGGTCACGGCGGCTGGGGAGATGCCCGCCTCGGGGAGTGGCTTTCCTCGCCAGTCCGACTCAACGATCACCGCCTGATCGCCGAGCTGTCCGGTCTCCCCCGCACCCTCCTCCGTCAGCGCCTCCAGGCCCTCGGTGACGAAGCCGCCGCACACCTCCACCGACAGCTCTCCCAGGTCACCGATGCGCAGCAGGTCATCGTGCTCACCCACGTCCCGCCATTCTCCGGCGCCTGCTGGCACGAGGGGGCGACCTCCGGGCCGGACTGGTTGGGAGACTTCACCTGTCAGGCAACCGGCGCAGTGCTCGCTCGGTTCGCCCTGGCACACCCCAACATCCAGGTGCGCGTCTTCTGCGGACACAGCCACAGCGGCGGGGTGTACCGACGTGCCGAGAACCTCACTGTGACCACTGGAGCAGCAGAGTACGGCGCGCCCGTGCTTCAGCCGCTGATCGGGGTGTGACATCTCGTGATGACAGCCTGACGCACCCCACCAACTCCCGCTGACACTATGGCCTGGATCCACCCCGATACAACTCAACTACGGGTGGATCGGTGCTTGCAGAGACCCGAGCCGTGAGGTGTGTATGCGAGTCGAGATGTGGTGGGTTGGACTGAGCCTGTCAGCAGGGATCGTCGGGGGCGCGATGTTCAGCGATCTCCCAGTGGTCACAGTGGTGATCAACAGCAACGACGCGGACATCCTGGCAGGCGAAGTGCTGCCGTTCGATGGACTGATGGAGGCAAAGTGGTGCACACAGGACGGGAGCTGCTGGCAGCCGGTTCGTGACGGGCTCGTGGTCAGCAAGACCGCTGGCACCGTCTACGACGGCATCGGACTGCAAGATGGCGATGTGCTGGTTGGCTACAACAGTCGCTCCATCGAGACCATCAACAACCTCACCGCCATGAGCCAGCAGCTCGACAGCGATCGCGCGGTCTGTCTGACGGTCTTTCGAGGGCAGGAGACCATCGAGATGGGGCTGATGCTGCCGGGGAACGAGGCCGACGAAGACGGGGCGATCACCGACCCGTGCACGACCCGGGGCAGGCCGCAGCACCGGAAGACCGGCTGCGGTCGGTAGAGCGACCTGGAACAGAGCGGGCGATCTTGCCGATAAAACCGGCCTTGCCGTCCAGCGTCCAAGCATCGGATTTTCCCCGGCAAGACGCCCTCCAGGACTGCGTAAGAGATCAGGTAGAGCAGGGGGAGACGACTGCGCCCTCCATCTGGAGCTGGCATGCAAGAGCATGATCCCCGCCTGTCCACCCCCGAGAACCACCATCCGCTGCCTGAGCGGGAGAGCTGCACCACGCGGTGATCGGCGGCGGTCCCGGCATCTCCCAGCCAGGCGACGCCCACGAGCGACAGGCCGATCGATTCGCCCAGGGTGCGGCCAACCTGCTCACTGGCGCCGCCCCCTCCCCCGCCATCGACCGCCTCGCTGGTGGACTCCCCTCCCCCGCCATCGTCAGCCGCCTCCAGGACGCTTTCGGCACCGCCGAGGCCGACGTGGACACCCGCACGCAGGCCCGGGTGGCGAAGACCGATGCCCTGGTTGGTCAGCTGACCTCTGGACTCGGGCTCTCCCAGGACGCCGTCAGCGAGACCATCACCGACCCCGGCGGACTCGCTGGGGAGCGACAGCTGTGGACGGCGCGATCGCATGATGCTGTTGTTACAGGCGCACTCCTATAAGCCTGTCGAGTCGGTCACCGGCACCCTGCACCTCGACGAGACCACCGGCCCCCTGCCCGACCGGCCCCGACTGGCAGCGGAGTGGCTGAAGGTGTGGCAGAAGCACTACGGATTGTCCTGGCTCGACCGGCTGCTGACAACATTTAATAAATAACCGTTACGGCTATATAATACGACAATCCACCCCGAAGACACTGTACAGCTCACCTACGACGGCACAGCCCTGGCGCACGCCTGGCGGCTGGTCCGCATCGAAGAAGCTGCCCGTCGAGCATCTCCGCACTGGACGGCGCACCGTCTACCGCTGGACGGTTGAGGCCCGAACGGTCCTTGAGGGGCGCATCCCGCTTTCTGGCGAACCCGACGCCGGTCAAGCCACCGTGGTCATCCCCGCCAATGCTGCGGCCTCGCTGTTGCTCCCGACCCGCCGAATCCGGTGGGAGATCCGGGTGAGCACCACCGGCCAGGACGTGGCGGTCCCGCTGGTGGTTCTTCCAGGATGATCAAAAAGACCTGACCCCTGCCAGCGGATGCTCCAGCCCCTCCACAAACGACGGCCCCAGGCACGCCGAGATGGTCGCGATGTCGCCTGGACTGCGCCAGGGATCTGCGGTCGCGGCACCGACGCCTTCCAGGGTCACCGGGCTGGGATTCGCGGCCTGAATGCAGGCACAGAACGCTGCGGGATCGGGTCGCTGACAGCGCGCGGTGAGCTGGAAACCCTGCCCGAAGTCATGCCCGGGCACCTCGCCCCGCAGCGCTTGGACCACCGAGACCGCCGCCTCACTCCCCGCCCCACCGCTCAGAGCTACCCCGGCCATGGCGGCCTCGGAAGGCTCGGGCTTACCAGACCGAAAGCCTCGAAGTAACGAAATGTACTCGTCTGCATCTGCATCACGACTGCCGGTGAGGTCCTCCGGACTCAGCCGCACCGCTCCGCTGCTGAGCAGCTGCCAGCGATTGCTCGCCGGGGCAGTCCAGGGGATGTCGTCGGGGCCACTGTTCTGGCGGGTCAGCGGGCCGGTCAGCGCCACCAGCAGCGGCACCACCAGCAGCGCCGCCGTCCGCCGCGACACCACCGCAGCAGCTGGCAGCAGGAGCAGCAGCAGCATCCAGGGGGTGTGGTAGCGGAGGTTGACCACCGGCAGCAGCCGCCCCGGAAGCGGGACGTGGAAGCCGCTGAGCACAAACGCCGCGACAAATGCCAAGGCCAGCAGCAGGGGCAGCCACCGCTTCTGCCAAACGAGAACGACCATCGAAATGGCCGCGTTACACAGAACTAATCCAGCAACCAAGACCATGTCTCTGGACAACAGGAGTCGGGGTGCAAGCTCAGCGGGGTTCACCAGCAGCAGCAGCCGCTTCCACGCTCCCGCCAGCCCCTGGGGCAGCAGGTGATCTGCGGGGCTCATCGAGACCTGACCGACCGCGCCAGCCCCCGCTCCCAGCAGCATCGGTGTGAGCAGTGGTGTGAGCCCGAGCGCGAAGCCAGCCAGCAGCCGTCCCCGCCCAGGCCCGATCAGCGCCAGCGGCAGCAGCACCGCGACGAAGTAGCCGCTCGTCCGGCAGAACCACAGGCTCGCCCCAAGCACCGCCCCCAGCGCCAGCCCGCCCCGTGGCAGGAGTGCAAGCGATATCATAAGGAGTAACGTGGTCTCCTGATGGTTCCCCCACAGCATCAGTGCGGACTCCGAGAGCCCCCGAGGCGGAAGTGCGAGCAGCAGCGCCAGGGCGATGCCTGCTGGTCGTCCCCACAGCCGCGTCCCGGCGACAAACGCCATGCCCACCGTCGCCATCCCCCACAGGATCGCCAGCCCCTTCCAGACGAAGAAGTGATCTCCGAGGATCCCGAGGGTCGGCGCTGCCATCACAGAGACGACCGTGCAGCCGCCGCAGAAGGTCCGATACTGGAGGTGGAGCAGCTCCCCCCACAGCCCGCCATGCCACACCAGCCATCCGACGGTGGCGTTGTAGGCCTCCTCGTGGTTCCGAAACCGGTACGGGTTGGCGAAGAGGGTCTCGATGCTCCACACCGCGCGCAGCAGCATGAGGGCGAAGGCGAGGAGGCGGTTGCTCACCGGTGGAGTCTATCGGACTGCTGGTGCATGTCCCCGGCAGCAGGCATGATGGCTCCATGCTTCCACTCCTGAT
The DNA here is from genome assembly GCA_047621685.1 of Myxococcota bacterium. Taxonomy (GTDB): domain Bacteria; phylum Myxococcota_A; class UBA796; order UBA796; family UBA796; genus JAQXDW01. The sequence goes on from JBLHNG010000026.1 coordinate 7,749, forward strand.
CGCCTGCCAGTCACCCGACGGGGACACCGCGGCATTCACGACGGACGCCGGGCTGATTCTCTCCGCAGTCCTGTCCTGTCCAGAGCCGGTGGCGCTGTCATGGCGAGAGGTCGGTGAAGGGATGGTCCGCCACCAGGACGCAGATGCTGATCGCCTCGACGGCGGCGGTCTCATCGTGGAAGACCTCGACGGCGACGGTGCCCTGGAGATGATGGTCTTCTTCGACGGCAGCCCCCCGGCCCTGTACCGGGTCACCGACGGCGTGCTGGTGGAGGATGCCACCGACTGGCCTACGCTCCACGGTCACCCGACCCTGATCGACTTCAACGGCGACGGCCACCTCGACATCCTCCTGACCACCTTATCGGTGCTGTGGGGGGACAGCGACGGCGGACTGGTGGCGGAGGTCTCGGTGTACGAGGGCAACCCCAGCCGCGATCTGCTTGCTGCGGACCTCGATGCCGACGGCACTCAAGACCTGTTCATCGCCCGCACTGCCCAGGAATCGCTGGAGCAGATGCAGGATCACATCCTGTGGGGGGACAGCACAGACTTCAGCCCCGAGGGGCTGCCCATGGCGTCCGCCGCCCGCAAGGCGTTCGATGCTCGGCTCCTGGACTGGGACGGCGACGGCGACCTGGATGTCTATGTGGTCAATGACATGGGCAATGAGTTCGGCGGCAATGTGCTGTGGCGCAACGACGGGGGCGTGCTGGTGGATGCCTCTGCGGACTGCGACTGCGGGATCGTGATGAGCGGGATGGGGGTGTCTGTCGGGGACTACAACCGAGACGGGTGGACCGACCTGTACCTGACCGCGACCCAGAACAACGTGCTGCTGGCCGGCGAGGAGAGCGGCTCGTTTGTTGATGTCACTGCGGTCACCGGGGCCGATCCGATCTCGGGGTACATGGAGATGGCCTGGGGCAGCACCTGGCTGGATCACGACAACGACGGCGACGCCGACCTCCTCGTCCTCCAGGGCGACCTGTACGACGCCTCCAGCGAGGACTACATCGTCTATGACGCTCCGATCCACCTGCTCTCCCAGGAAGAGGATGGCACCTTCACCGACGTCGCCGAGCCACTCGGCCTCACCGCGCTGGGCTCCTATCGAGCGGGGGTCGCCGCAGAGCTGAACGGGGACGGGGTGCTGGACCTCGTGGTGACCGATGTGGTGGACCGCCCCCGGGTGTATTTCTCGGAGGGCTGCACGGCGGCAGGGTGGCTGGAGGTGATCGCCCCAGAGCACAGCCGGGTGGTGGTGGAGGCCGATGGGCAGACGCAGACTGTGATTGTCTCCCGGGACTCTGGGTATGCGGCGACCGGTCCGGCACGGGCGTGGTTTGGGCTCGGTGGTGCTGAGGTGGTCGAGCGGCTGACGGTCACCACTCTCGACGGTCAGGTTCGCACCGCAGAGGGCTTCGCGGCGCGACGGCAGGTTCACGTCATGGATGCAGCGGGAGAATAGGTCGGGCGCAGGAGACGCGGCCGACGGCCAGGGTCACAGCCGGATCCGAATCTCAATGCGTCGGTTGATCTTCCGGGCCTCGTCACCATCGCCTTCAACAAGAGGCATCGTCCCGGCGGCAGAGGCGGCGATGCTCTGCCCCTCCCCCGTCTCGGTCTGCAGCGAGCGCACCATGGTCATCGCCTGGGCAAAGCCCAGCTCCCAGCTGGAGGCGTGGGCGGCAGAGTGGTACGCAGCGCTGTCGGTGTGGGCGGTGATCAGCAGGTGGTCCCGACGGGTGTCAGCCAGGGCGTCAGACAGCGCGGAGAGCAGGACCTCCCCCCGTGGCGAGACGCTCACCCGCCCCTCGTTGAAGACCTGGATGGTCGGCACCCGGATCAGCACGTCGTCGCCCGCCTCCACCACGCTCAGCCGCCCCTCGGACTCCAGCGCCGCCAGCCGGGTCTGCCAGGTGGCGAGGTGGTCGATCCGGCGGGCCTGGAGGCGCTCCTTCTCCGCGAGCACTGCCAGGGCGCCTTGCACCCGCACCACAGCCTCCGGGGAGACCTCCGCGGCAAGCTCGGCCCGGATGCCCTCCAGCTCTGCGCGCTCCAGCTCGAAGTGCTCCGCGAGGGTGCTGTTCTGCTCCTTGAGCACGCCGATCACCGCATCCTGCTCGCGGATTTGGTCGTTGAGATCCTGGATGTCGTTGTAGTACGAGGCGTTTCGGGCGGACAGGGCAGTCCGGGTGGCATCGAGCTGGACCTCGACCAGCTCATGGTTGCCCTTGGTGACACAGGAGAGCAGCAGGACTACGATCACAGCGACCCCTTACAGCAGCGTCCAGGACGCGCGAAAGAACACGCTCGTCTGGACCTGAAGCTCGTCGATGACCTGGGGCTCCAGGTCGAGGTTGGCGAAGAAGTTGACCGAGAAGTTCCGGGTGACCCGAAGGCTGACGGTGTTGCGCCAGGATGCCGCGGGCTGGCGGAGGCTGCCAAACGGCAGGAACAGCTCCAGGTCGCTGGAGTACAGCCCCCAGCCGGGAATCCGCGCGGAGCCGGTCATGGTGGACTCCAGGCCAGCCTGGTAGAACGAGTCGATGGCGGTGTACTCGATCTCACTGGTGGTGGCGTCGTCCTGGATGACCAGGGTGCCCGCGTAGATGTTCTGGCGCATGCCGAAGCCACCGCGCCAGTTGAAGTTCATGCTGCGGTTCTTCTCCAGCCAGGAGGAGTTCACCCCCACGCCCTCGCGCATCAGGGTCGGGGTGCCGGGGCTGGAGAGGCGGAAGGTCTCGTTGGCAGAGACGGTCTGGGTGCTGGTGGTGCCGTCGGTCTCGGTGGTGGCGAAGGTGGTGTCTTCGGTGACCAGGACCTCGGTGGCAAACGCCTGGGAGTCGGCGCTGAACCGGGCGTAGGGACCGGTGGAGCCCTGCCGGGTGAAGGTGTAGAGTGCGTCGGCCCGGATCCGGTCGATGGACTTGATCCGGGGCTGGGGGTCGGCGTCCTGGGGGCGGATCTGGGAGAAGCCCTCGTCGACCTGGAGGAGGAACGACAGCCGGTGGGGATCGGAGTTGAGCTTGAGCTGGGCGTCGAAGAAGGCCGCGGCGTTGTACTGGGTCTGGTTGAAGGCGCCGACCACGTTCTGGCTGGTGACGGAGGAGCCATCGAACCCCGCCACGATGGAGCGGAACCAGCGCCGGGAGCGGGGGCCATCAATGGCGAACTCGCTGGGCAACATCACACCGGAGCCGAGGAACTCACCGGAGTCCGGGTCCATGACCAGCCGGTAGCGCACGAAGCCGGCCTCTGGAACGATGACGGTGGCGAAGTCTCGCAGGGCGCGGGAGCTGCGGCCTGGGCGCACGATGCGGTAGATGCCTGGCGGCAGCACCCAGGTCTGGAGGATCTCGCCCTGGAGGGTGTCCACGCCGAACCCGGTGCCGACCGGCTGGAGCGTGTCTGCCCGGATCAGCTCGTAGGTGCCGCGGTGGGGGATGCGGTGGTCGTCGGTGACCCCGATGCGCAGTGCTCCCCAGCCCACCGGCACCACTGTGGTCTCGCCCTCCACGACCTCGATCGCCACGCTCACGCCCTGGGCGGGGGTGCCAGAGCTGACGATGACGACGTAGGGGCCGGGGTCGAGGACGAACCGCTGGCCGGCGGAGACGCTGATGATCTCGGCCTCGGTGACCAGCCGGGCAGGGGGCTCGTACTCTGCTCCGGTGATGCTGGGGATGAACACAGCACCCTTGCCGATCGGGATGACGGTCTCGTCCGCCGCGAGCTGCTGCTCGGCCGGCGGCATCGTCCAGGCGTACGGATCTTCATCGGCGAGCGCCGCATGAGTCAACAGCAACAGCGAGATTAAAAGACCCTGCATACCGGCCTTCCTGTGGTGGCGAACTTCTTCATGGCTGCGATGTTGTCCCGAACGCCCTGCGCTGCCAGTCGCGAGGAGATGCTCGCTGGGATCCCCTCGCCGGGGTTGGTGTTGGAGTAATACTCGATGTAGGTCGAGAATTGGTCGACGGCGACCAGAAACCAGCCGCCGCGGGTGGAGCCGACGGGCTCGGCCTTGTCGATGATCTTGCGGCCAGACTCGGTGGTGACCTCTGCCGGATCCACGCTGCCGCGCCAGACCAGCTCGCGGACCGAGTTGCTGGTCTCCCGGGCGATGCTGTTGTTGGCGCGGATGTGGCCGATCCACCAGCGGTCGGAGACCATCGGGATCGGCAGGTACTGGAGCACCGCTCGCCCGCTCTGGCAGGGGCTGCCCTTGATCAGCTCGGAGTAGGCGATGGCGGTGTAGCCGGGGTGGCGGGTCTCGTCGTTGAGCCCGGCCCAGAACTTGCCAATGGGCAGGTTGATCACCGTGGTCGCCCATGCCTTGTACCCGCTGACGTGCACCGCGACGGAGCCCGCGGCAGCCTTGCGGATGTCGTCCTCTGAGGATCGCGGCGCCCCCCGCTCCAGCCGGCTCTGTCGGAGCGGCTCGATCTCGACCAGTCGGGCCTGGATCTGGTCGTAGGTTGCCGCGAAGGCCGCGGCGAGGAGGAGGAGCATCCTGGGGACTATAGCGGGGTGTGGACCGGGCGTCCGCGTCCTACTCTGGCGATGCCCTCGGCACGGCCCAGGCGACAAGTCCGGGGAGCCAGCGCTTGAGGTAGACGGCGTAGATCTCCTTGCCGCCGACGAAGAACTCGCGACGGCGGCGGTGAATCGCAGTGGCCATCTTCGTGGCGGCGACGGTGGCGTCCATGCCGTTGGCGATCAGCCCGTCGTCGGTGCCCTTGGCGGAGCCGTCTCCCCGGAGGGCGGAGCGGGAGATCTCAGTGCGCACGTAGCCGGGGCAGATGGTGGTCACAGAGAGGCCGCGGCCAGAGACCTCGGCGCGCAGGCTGTCGGACCAGGCACGGAGGGCGTGCTTGGAGGCGGAGTAGGCGGAGCGCATCGGGGTGGCGACGTAGCCAGCGACCGAGCTCATGTTGACGATGTGGCCGCTCTTCTGGGCGAGCATGGTCGGCAGGACCTGGCTGGTGAGGTCGACGATGGCGAAGAAGTTGATCTCCATGACGCGACGGACAGTGGAGAGGTCGCTCTCTTCGACGAGGGCCCGCTGGCTGATGCCGGCGTTGTTGATCAGGATGTCGAGGCGGCCCTTCCAGGCAACGGCTTCGGCGACGGCCGGGGGGATGGTCGGGGCGTCGGTGAGGTCGAGGGGGAGGATGAGGGAGGGGCCGGGGAGGTCGGCAGCGAGGGCTTCGAGGCGCTCGCGGCGACGGGCGGAGAGGATGAGGACGGCGCCCTGGGCGGAGAGGACGCGGGCGAGGGAAGCGCCGATGCCGGAGGAGGCTCCGGTGATCCAGATGACGCGGTCTTGGAAGCGTTGAGACATGCCGGGGGCTTTATCAAACCGGCGCTCATTGAGGCACAGGACGGTCCTGTGAGGCTGCGAGGGTGCGGTGAGCACGCGGGTGTCATTCCCGGGGGTCGCAGGGGGCGGTGACTGGAGAGAGCCAACGGCGAACGTAGGGAATGCAGCCCCCTTGAGCGCAGCGCCATGAGCAGGCCGGAGGTCTGCGTTAGGGCGAAGCGGCCAGAAAAAGAATGGCGCCGACGATGGCGGACCTCAGCTCATGGGTGAGGGAGCACCCGCCGTCATCCATCGCCACGACGCTGAGAAGCCAACGGCGAGCAGGACAGGTCGGCAACATCCAAAGCAGAGATCGGCGAAGCCTCGAAGGACGGTATTGCCAACCCCGTCTCCGCCCTTCAGCCGGGGGCGCCCCCTTTCCCACGCCCGGGCGGCCTACGACTCCAGACAAGGCGATCCAAGACAATACAATCAACAAAACAGGAGAGGAAGGCAGCCACCTGACCGGCCTCATAGGACTCACCCCGTCCCCGCTCCGCTCCACGAACCGGCAGCACCCAGCCTAAAGGCCGGCTGCTGCCGTCACTCAGTGGTCAGTCCACAGCCCGCCTACGACTGACTTCCGACAGGAGCGGTGAGCAGATCGCGATAACGACCGCTCACCCGTGCCCTCAGCCGTCCTCTGGCCCTGCGATCAGCGGGTACACCACGCCTGCCAGCGCCGCACCGACCACCGGAGCGATCAGGAACACCCACAGCTGGACCAGCGCCCAACCGCCGACGAACACTGCCGGGCCGATGCTCCGAGCCGGGTTGACCGAGAGGTTGGTCACCGGGATGCCGATGAGGTGGATCAGGGTCAGTCCCAGGCCGATGGCGATCGGAGCAAAGCCGGCTGGCGCGCGCTTGTCGGTGCTGCCGAGGATGATCATGAGGAACATGAAGGTCAGCACGACCTCCGCAACCAGCGCAGACAGCAGGGGATAGCCGCCCGGTGAGTGCTCCCCGAAGCCGTTGGCCGCGAAGCCGCCCAGCTCAAACCCGGGCTGCCCCGATGCGATCAGGTACAGGCAGGCCGATGCGGCAATGGCGCCGATGACCTGGATGACGATGTAGGGCAGCACATCTTTTGCGGGGAATCGGCGCCCGATCAGCAGGCCGATGGTGACCGCCGGGTTGAGGTGGCAGCCGGAGATGTGGCCGATCGCGTAGGCCATCGTGAGCACAGTGAGGCCAAACGCCAGCGACACCCCGAGAAGGCCGATGCCGACCTCGGGAAATCCTGCCGCAAGCACTGCGCTTCCGCACCCTCCGAAGACCAACCAGAACGTTCCAATGAATTCAGCACCGAGCTTTCTACCAAGTGACACACACACCTCCACAGATGGCCGAAAATACGGCTTTAATAAGGGCATTACTGAACGCCCAGAATTCGAATCAGCATAGCGCTGACCAATTTTGTCAAACTTACAGGCCACCTACACCGTTCATGCCAGAAGACAAGGGCTGACTCTAAAGTGCCCGTCCGACCAAAACCGATCACGGAGATGATATCCACCTCCAGTATGTTGAGGACGACAATCGTCTGACGCCAGGAGTGACCGATGGCCGACCCCGCGAAGCTCGCGCGCGCACAGCACTCATACAACCTCCTCATCGGACTCGACATGACCGTTCCGGAGCGGGCAGCGCTGCTCGATGAGGTGCTCATCCGGGCCGGAATGGCGCCGCTGGGAGAAGCGGGGATGACTGCGGTGGCGAAGGGGCGGGTGGCGAGCCTGTCGGAGACCGGGCTGTCGTCAGAGGCACTCGACGGGCTCACGGATGCGCTGCTCGCAGTGGACCTCACCACCGTCATCTCCGAGTTCCTGGTCGCGCTGACCGGGGTGCCGACCGGAGAGCCGGGGCCGATGCCAGAGTCCGAGCCCGTGGCGGAGTCACCTGAGGTGGCCGAGGTGCCTGTGGAGCCGGAGGCGGACTGGGCGTGGGACGTGGTGCTGTCGCTGTTTGACCCCATCGACCGCCGCCACCACCTCACCCTGCTGCGCAGCGGCGGCAGCGTCTGCTCGGAGCCGGTGGCCGCATCCGAGGGCTTCGGTCCACTGATCGACCGGCTCGCCCAGACTTTGCCCGACGTCGATCCGGTGCTGCTGGAGCAGGCCAGCGAGACGTTCCACACTCCCGACTGCCCCGACGAAGAAGCCCTCCTCGCCACGCTGCTGGAGGGTGCTCAGCTGGAGCAGGTCTACGTGGTTCAGATCCGCCACAGTCTGCCCAACCCCTGCCTGCACCGTCAGCGGTTCCAGCTTGCGGAGCCGGGAGACAACGCCCGCTGGCAGGGGCGGACCCAGGCGCTGATGACCGAGGTCAGCTACCGACCGGCGGGGCTGTCGATGCACAACGCACGCGCCCGGACCGACGCCTCCTGGGGAAGCCCGGCGCGCCTCCAGCGGCGAGGGCAGGACGTGAACTTCCGCCCGCCGATCCTGGCACCGGGGGCGCTCACCGCGCTGCCGCTTCAGTGCGACTGGCAGCTTCGGGCCGGCTGGTCGGTCCGCTGCACCGCGCTGCATCCCGACGGCCCCCAGGCCACCATCGCCACCTCCGCGGCACTCGATGGTGAGATCATCCTTGATGGGCGTGGGCACCTCCAGGAGCACCTCGCCGGGGGCATCGGGCTGGCGGCAGGGGTGCGCGATGCATCGGGCCATCAGGTCTGCACCGGCGAAGCCCCGCTCCCGGATGCGGACTGGGATGCCGCGGCAGACGTGGGCTTCGGCGCGCTGGGAGTGGTCTCAGACAGCGGCGAGCACGACCTGACGCGAAGCGGCGCCCATCTCTCCGACGCCACCCGCCCCGCCCCGGGCATCAAGCCGCGGGTGACCTGGCAGACCCCGCTCTCCGACCAGGGGATGCTCAGCAGCGGCGTGCTCACCGGCGCTGCCGTCATCGACGCCACCGCGAAGCTCCACGACGCGCTCAACGATGCGCAGTCCATCGGAAGCATGAGCGCCCGCTGTCAGCTCGCCGCCACCCTCCACCTCTCCTTCTCTGGCGGCAACCGCAGCCTCACCCTGCGCCTTACGGATCCCGGTGCATCGTCCGCTGGAGAGCCCACAGACCTCGGAGACGGACTCACCCGCATTGAGGCCGCTGCTCCTGCTGGGGTCATTGAGGTCGACAGCGCGGTGCGCTACGGGCTGGACTGGAAGACCACGACCACGACCCTGACCTCGGCCTGGACCGATGCCCTCGATGCGATCAGTGATGGGGACTGGTTGGGCGGTGGGGAGTCGCTTCGGGAGGCCGTAGAGGGACACAATACGGTTGAGGTTGCCTGGGTGGCTGGTGGGTATGGACTGTGTGAGGCTGTCGAAGCCGAGGAGTAAGCAGGTGAGGCTTCGTGGAAACCACTCGGCGCTCTGAGGTCATCAGGACGGGTCGGTGAGTGAGCCGACGTGCCCCGCCCCTCAGACAGCCAGCGCCAGGGCACCCTTGAAGTGCCGACGAAGGGCGGCGCTGACCGCCTCGCGCTGCTCGACATGGATGGCGTGCCCCCCACCCTCGAATTGCAGCAGCTCCGCCTCGATTGCCGCGGCGATGGTGATGCTGTTTGCCGGACGGACCATCGCATCGGCGGTGCCGGTGATCACCAGGGCGGGCAAGCTCGCCAGCTCGGAGAGGCGGTGGTGGGTGCGGTGGCGGAGGACCGCGCTGACCTGGCCGAGCATGCCGAACCGGGGGGGCGGGTTGTGGAGGATGGTTTCCTTCAGGCGGGCCTCGATGGCCTCCTGGCCGACCTCTTCGAGGTGCTGCTTCGAGTGGAGCATCGCGATCAGGGCGCGGCGGCGCAGCCGGGCGGAGCCGGAGAGGTGGGCACTGATGACCCCGCCGACAGCCGTGCGGGTGGGACGGCCACCCCAGCCGCCAGCATGGGTGGCGATCAGGGTGAGGCTGCGAACCCGGTCCGCAGCGGTGAGGGCGACGTGCTGGGCGATCATGCCGCCCATGGAGACCCCAACCACATGCGCGCGCTGCCAGCCGAGGTGGTCCATCAGATCGAGGGCATCGGCGGCGAGCCGGGCCATGGAGTAGGGAGGGCGGGGGGCTGTGGATTTGCCGACCCCGCGGTTGTCGAAGACGCAGAGCTGGAATTCGTCTCCGGCGAGGTCCTCGACCTGGAGGCGCCAGCCGACGAGGCCGACCGCCAGCCCCATGATCATCAGGACCGGCTCTCCGGTGCCGTGGACTTCGTAATTAAGCTGGATTCCGTCGATGGCTGCAGTGGGCATCTCAGGAGTGTAGCCGCTGCGTGATGAGGTCCGCCATCGCCGCACTGCCGCCAAACATGAAGGCGTGTGGGATGCCCGCGGTGCAGCGGATGACCTCTGCATCCGGGAACCGTGCGGCCACCCCGTCAGCCATGTCCGGGAGATTCCAGGGGTCTGGATCGCCGTAGTAGAAGGTCAGCCGCTCCGCGTGACGGGTGAGCAGCGCCTCGGGCAGGCTGGTCACGGTGGCCAGCTCCTCCCCGGCGAGCTGCAGGACGTTGTGCAGGCTGTCGGGAGACAGGGCGAGGATGCTGTCGAGGAAGCCCGACTGATCCGCTGGGGGCACCTGCCTCAGCAGCGCCAGGGTGAGCAGCCGATCCCGCCCCGGCAGCCGTCGGATCATCCGGGAGAGGGCCACCGCCGGGTGTCGCAGCGGGCCGAACAGCGGCGACATGTGCCGACCAGCCGGGGTCCCAGCCATGCGCTCGATGGTGGGGAACAGCAGGAAGCCCCGCCCCCGCTGTCCCTCGGGGAGCCCGTCGAGCACCGAAAGGGTCAGCCAGGCCCCAATGGAGTGGCCGACCACGTGCACCACCGGGGCCGCCGGGAGGGTGGCGAGGAACGCCTGCTGGTGGGCGAGCTGATCGGCGAGAGAGAAGAAACCGCTCGGGGCGACATGGCCAGGGACGTGCCCGGCGTAGCTGGCGACCGCTACGCTCACCCGCCCGGAGGACTGCGCGACGATCCGCTCGGCGAGGGGGGTGTAGAGGGTGGCCACCCCGGGGTTGCCGGGAATGATGAGGACCAGCGCGGTGGGATCGGGGGCGAGGATGCGCACGGTGGTCGCAGGGACGCCGCCGATGTCTTCGGTGCGGACAGGCATGCCTCCCTGTATGCGGCCCACTCCGCTCCGCAACCCCTCCGGCGCTGTCAGGCACAACCCGCGGGAATGTCCGGAACACCCCGGGAGATACACTCCCCCTGGAGGTCCCCTTGCCCCATCGTCTCCTCGCCCTCGGACTGCTCCCCGGTGTCGCCATCGCCGCCCCTCAGCCTGCCCCGACCGCACAGTCTGCCGATGATCTCACTGGACGACTCGCTGCCGGTGTGGTCACCGACACCCCACCCCGCGTGCTCTACAGCTGGACGACCGACGACCAGCTCGAGCGGCTCTCCCAGCATCGAATGCTCCTGACCCGCACCGAGTCCCCGCTCCGGGGGCAGACCGGCTTCGCGCTGCGCATCGCTCAGTACGCCGAGCAGTCCGCCAGCCCCACCGCGAAGCTGCTCAACCGACCGGGGTTTGCCCGACACCGCTACGCCTGGAGCAACCCCTGGGCCACCGCGCTGGGCTGGCAGGAGGAGACCTACGGCAGCGACCTGATCCGGGTCGAGCTGAAGGACGAGGCGTGGATGGCGATCTTCGATGTGCAGGCCGAGCCGGTCCTGCGGTTCGTGGACATGAAGGGCCAGCCAGTCTCCGAGGCTGAGGTCCTCGCCCATCCAGAGCGCATCGGGGTGGTCCTGCACCTCAAGCCGCAGACCTGGGAGCCCGATCCGAAGTACTACACCTTCGGAATGACCATCCCGGCGTATCGGGAGTACGTCCTGTGCAACGAGGGCATGATCGCGCGGTGGTCCCATGGGGGTGAGGCCCAGCGGCAGGTGCTGGCCGACAGCCGAGAGCTGCTGGTAGACCTGCGCGCCCGCCTCCCTGAGGTCGCGCCATCGGTCAGCCTGGAGGAGACGTGGCGGCAGCCCCCCGGGGACGATCCGATCGACCTCTACTTCCACAACCTCAGCCTAAACAGCGGGCAGTACTGGCCGACAGAGAGCGCCCTTGACACCCTGATCGCACGACTCGACGCCATCGCACAGGATCGCGCGATCACACACGAGCCGAACTTCAACTTCTCGCTGAACCACCCGCCATCGGTGCCGGGCGGGGTGCCCTGATTGCCGTGGCGGATCACCCGCGATGAGGCCCTGGACCAGATCGCTGCGGAGGCACCTGGTGGCTGTCTGATCTGCGGGATCCTGTCGGGTCGGGCCGGACGGGTGTGGGTGCTGCAAGAGGGCGAGCACACCGTCTCAATCCTCTCTCGCTACCCCCGAAACTGGGGGCAGGCGATGGTGCTGATGCGTCGGCACACCACCACGTTCTCCGACGTCACCGCAGCCGAGTGGCAGGAGGCCTGCGAAGAGGCCCGCCGAATTGCTGCACGGGTTGAGAGCGAGCTGGTCCCGCTGCGCTGCTACATCTCCAGCCTGGGCACCTGGCGAGAGGACCTCTCGATGTCCTCCCCTCACCTCCACATCCACATCGACCCGGTCTACGACCCGGAAGATCGACCGCGCACGGTGTTTACCCACCAGCATGGGGTGATGGCGGGTGAGGAGTCGGAGTGGATGGCGCTCCAGGCGATTCTCAAGTGAGCGATTTAATTGCGACCAGACGATTGGACTTTATACGGGCCTCTCGGATGTTCGTATTACGCGTCAAATCCTGACGCTTACTGCGTCACAATCCGATTCGATTATGCAGCAGCCCCCACACAAAGTTCGACCCTTAAAAGCTGCATAAGTCATCTTATATATTGATTAATGAACAGATTTAATTGATGTGGAACGGGCCTTGTTTCTGTGGATAGCGACTGCACTGACAGTCACTCCCAGCAACCAAGAGCACAGCATGAGCAACCACACTGTCGGCCCCTACATGGGCTTCTCTGACGGCCTGATCCCCCCCAACACCCGCCTCCCCAATGACGGCTCCTGGGTCATCAGCCCAAACCAGGAGCACGTCCTGATCTCCCAGCCCGACGGCAATGTCGTTCTGTACCAGGTGATCGGTCAGCCCCCGAAAGCAGACGGCGACACCTTCGCCGGAGAGGCGACCTGGGCGACTGGCACCAACAACAAGGGCAGCGCGTTCTTCATCGTCCAGAACGATGGCAACCTGGTCATCTACGACTCCAACAGCAAGGCGATCTGGTCCTCGGGAACCAGCGGGCAGAAGACGATCTACCTGGCCGTTCAGGACGACGGAAACCTCGTCCTCTATAAGCAAACACCGTTATGGTCGTCTGGCACCAACACCTGACAGGCCCCCGCAGATACAATCCGAGATCGTCCCAGGGCGATCTCGGGTTCGTGTTGCCTGCCCTCTCGAAGCCGCACGGCGTAAGGCTCTGTACCGGGGCTGGCTTTATCCCCTTCCAGTCCTTCAATCGCAGAGTCTATAGTGGAGCCCTCCCCGATGACAGGATGCCTCCGATGACCCGACTGTTTGCGTTCCTCCTCGCAGCCACTCCGCTGGTCGCCTGTGATGAAAAAGAGATCACCGATGCGGACAGCGACGGCTCCACCACCGCTGACGGCGACTGCAACGACAAAGACGCCAACATCTACCCCGGTGCCGCCGAGATCTGCGATGGGATCGACAACGACTGCAACGGGCAGACCGACGAGAACACCGCCACCGACATCAGCGTGTGGTATCCCGACGCCGACTCCGACGGCTTCGGCGACGACACCATCGTCCTGACCGCCTGCACTGCGCCGGCATTTTATGTCGCCGCTGGCGGTGACTGCTACGACCAGGATGCCAGCATCCACCCCGACGCCGACGAGATCTGCGACGGGATCGACAACAACTGCGACGGTGAGACAGACGGCGACGACGTGGTCGGTGCCAGCGAGTGGTTCCTCGACAACGACGGCGACGGCTACGGCGGCACCGTCTCTGGCATCTCTGCCTGCAACGATCCCGGCGGCGTCTGGATCTCCGACGGAAGCGACTGCGACGACACCTCGGCGAGCGCCTTCCCCGGGGCAGCCCCCAATGACTCCAAGACCGACTGCATGGTCGACCGCGACGGCGACGGCTACGGCGACGCCCTGGCCAGCGGCGCCACCATCCCCGGCACCGACTGCGACGACACCGACAACCGTCAGCTCCCCGGTGCTGATGAGTACTGCAACGAAGAAGACGACGACTGCGACGGAACCATCGACGAAGACGCCGTGGATGTGCCGACCTGGTACTTCGACAGCGACGGCGACGGACGCGGCGACAACAACGACGACAAGTCTATCTATGACTGCACCCAGCCCAGCGGGTACGTCGACAACAACGACGACTGCGACGACACAGATCCCAGCGACGAGTCGTGCATCTGCTACCTCGACAGCGTCGGTACCGCGACCACCCTCGTCTCTTCAGGCTCCATCTATGGCTCCTGGATGGCAGACCCGGAGGAGACGCTTGGCACGGGCCTGTACTGGGAGATGGACTCGTACTACGGCTACACGCTCACCGAGTATCCCTCGGTCGCGGACCTCACTGCGCGCACCAACAGCACCGCGATCACCCTGACCTCGCAGTACGAGGGCACCGGCGGGGTCACCTACGACGGGTATCTGTACTACCCGGAGTACAACACCAACACGATCATCAAGTACGACATCGATCTTCAGACCGAGGTCGGCAGCATGACCCTGACCGATGCGGGCTACCACAACACCTACTACTACGGGTGGGGCGGCTACTCCGACATCGACATGGCAGTGGATGAGAACGGACTGTGGGCGATCTACGCCACCTCTGGAAACAGCGGGAAGATCGTGGTCAGCAGCATTGACCCCGACAAGATGGCGATCATTGACACCTGGAACACCACCTCAGGCTCCAAGACCAGCACCGGAAACGCATTCATGATCTGCGGCGTGCTGTATGTCACCAGCAGCTACTCCTCCACCGCTGCGACCATCAACTACGCCTACGACACCAACGACAGCTCATCCTGGAGCCCGGGCATCAGCCTCCCGAGCACCTACGGCTACACATCCCACCTCTCCTACAACCCCACCGACGGTCTGATCCACGCCTGGGACTACTCCCGCCGGGTGACCTTCACCACGACGACCTCAAACTGAGACCATCCTTCGCCGTTCCTACAACATTGTGGTTTGGCCGGGCTTGATGGGGAGAAGTGCAGTACGCTGAGGCGAACCCCCCTACTCCCATCAAGAGGTGTCCCATGGCTGACAGTGTCAGCACGACCGAGCATGTCGGTGTTTTCTCCGCGCTGCTCTCCTCCATCAAGAAGGTCGCCGCTGGCGTAGCCTTCCTGTGCATCGCCCCCCTCATGCTGTTCATGAACGAGTGCAGCTCGGTCGAGACCGCCAAGAGCCTGGAAGAGGGCGCGGGATTGGTCGTCAGCGTCTCCCCCGATGCCGTCAATGCCGGCAACGAGGGCAAGCTGGTGCACACCTCGGGCTCCGCGCAGACCACTGAGACCCTCTCCGACCCGGACTTCGGCGTCTCCCTGGTCGCGATCAAGCTCGACCGCGACGTTGAGATGTTCCAGTGGAAGCAGGAGAAGAAGACCAAGACCGAGGGCAGCAACAAGACAACGACCTACACCTACACCGAGGGCTGGCAGGACGACCTGATCGGCTCGGACAGCTTCGAGGAGCCCGCCGGCCACCGCAACCCGGCCTCCATGCCTTACGAGGACCGCTCCCTGACCGCGCAGACCGTCACCGTCGGTGCGTTCACCCTGTCCGCTGAGCAGATCGGCAACCTGTCCGCCTCGGATGTCTACACCCCGCCGACCTCCAGCTACACCATCCAGGACGGCTACCTCTACCTCGCCTCCGAGCCGTCCTCGCCCAAGGTCGGCGACGTCCGGGTCCGCTACAAGGCGATGAAGCCCGGCCCGGTCAGCCTGATCGCAAAGCAGTCTGGGAGCTCGTTCTCCAGCTACCAGACCGACGCCGGCAATAGCATCTCCATGATCCAGTCGGGGACCGCGGCCGCTGCGGACATGTTCGCCGCTGCACAGTCGGCCAACGTGGTGATGACCTGGGTGCTGCGTCTTGTCGGCTTCATGATGATCTTCGGTGGGCTGAACATGCTCATCGGACCGCTTCGGGTGGTCGGTGAGCGCATCCCGTTCATCGGCGGACTGTTTGGTGCCGGCATGTCGCTGGTGACCTTCCTCCTCGCAGCCGCCGCCTCGCTGATCATCATCTCCCTGGCATGGCTGACGGCACGGCCGCTGCTGGGCATCGTCCTGCTGCTGCTGGGCGGTGGTGCGATGGTCGGTGCGGTGTTCCTGGTGATCCTCGCGGGCCGGAAGCTCAAGGCCGCCGCGACCTGAGCCGATCTCAGTAGACGTTGTACTTCTTTCGATAGGCTTCGTGCTCCGCCTGGTTCCGTGACGGGTGGAGCACCTGCTTTGAGTCATGGAGGTAGTACCAGAACTCACTCTCCTCAGGCTTGAGGCTGGCCTCAAGGGCGACCTGACCGGGGTTGCCGATGGGAGTGGGCGGCAGGCCGTAGCGGAGGCGGGTGTTGTAGGGGTCGTCGGGATCCCGCAGCTTGCCGAGGAAGGCCCGCCGGTCGTTCCACTCATCGAGGGTGTAGCGGCTGGTGGCGTCCACCCCGAGGAACCAGTTGCTGTCGATGCGCTTCCACAGGATGCCAGCGATGAGCGGACGGTTCGCCGGAGTGGGCTCCTCCCGCTCGATCATGCTCGCCATGATCAGCAGGTCGCTCCAGTCCCGGCTGCTGGCGGTGATCGCATCGGCGTTCTCGGTGTAGAACCGCTCGGTGAGGGTGTCGAGCTGCCGCTGGATGAAGCCCTCTGCGGTGAACTTCTCGGCATCGACCATGTAGGTCTCTGGGTAGAGGTAGCCCTCCAGGGTGTCATCGGGCAGCGGGAAGGTGGCGGTGAAGTCTTCGGGCTTTGCAGCGAGGGTGGCGTACTCGCCCGCCTCGATCCAGCCCTTCGCAGTCAGCGCGGCGTCGATCTCCCGGATCCGCCAGCCCTCGACCACCGTGAACGGCTCGTCGTTGGCCAGGGGCACCCCGCAGACCACCTCCAGGATCTCCTCGGCGGACATGCTGCGCCGCAGCCGGAAGCGCCCGGCCTTGAGGCAGCCGCCCTCCTTGGTGATGCGCACGTAGGTGGTGAACGCATCGCCATCGTCGATGATCCCGGCCTCCGCGAGCTTCGGACCGAGGCCGCGGGGGGTGGAGCCGGGCTGCACCGTGAAGGTGTAGTCGGTGTCGTCGTTGGAATCGGCGGGGGCACCGGCGTTGTCGGCGATCATCTGGCAGCCGGTCAGCATCGTCAGGAGGAGCATGGGCGGGACTCGTGAGGTGGGGAGAGTGTTGAGGAGGAGTCTATTATCCAGGTACACCGACCGTGCCTCTGCTCTTCGAGACGGAATGGTGGCGGCACGGCGATTGCGCGTGCGGTAGAAGATCGCATGCCCCGCCTCAATCCCATCTTCGTAAACCTCAGCGCCTACCCCATCGCCACCCTGGAGGCGAAGAAGCGCAAGGTCGCCGACTCCGGCGTTCGCATCTTCGACTTCGGCACCGGAGATCCCCGGGAGCCCACCGCGGAGTTCATCCGTCAGGCCCTGCTCGATGCCGTGAAGCCCCGCTGTGGCTACCCCTCGGTGCGCGGCCAGCCTCCGGTTCGCGAGGCCATCGCCGAGTACATGCAGCGGCGATTTGGGGTCACGGTGGATCCCGCCACCCAGATCCTGCCGACCGCTGGCTCCAAGGAGGCGGTGTTCCACACCCCCCTGCTGGTCATCGACAAGGACGCCGACGATAACCTCGTCATCTTCCCCGACCCCGGCTACCCGGCCTACCAGCGCGGCGCCCTGTTCGCCGGCGGCACCCCCTACGCGGTCCACCTGGAGGACGACCACATCTTCCGGCCCTGGCTGCTTCCAGAAGACGTGCTCCAGCGCGCCCGCCTGATGTGGATCAACTCGCCGCACAACCCCTCCGGTGCGGTCACCCCGCTGG
Source organism: Myxococcota bacterium (assembly GCA_047621685.1). GTDB lineage: Bacteria > Myxococcota_A > UBA796 > UBA796 > UBA796 > JAQXDW01. Next base: position 25,183 of record JBLHNG010000026.1, read on the forward strand.
CGGACCTGCAGCGCACCGCGGACCTCTGTCGGGAGTACGACATCCTGCTGGTCTCCGACGAGACCTACACCGACATCTACCAGGGCGGCGAGCCACCGCACTCGGTGCTGGAGTGTGGCGTTGAGGGCATCCTCGCGCTTCACTCGCTGTCCAAGCGCTCGGGCATGACCGGCTATCGCTCCGGCTTCCTCTGCGGCGATGCGACGATCATCGACCAGCTCACCACCCTGCGCAGCAACCCCGGCCTCGTCCCCCAGGACTTCGTCAATGCTGCTGCCGCCGTCGCCTGGGCTGATGATGCGCATGTCGAGGCGCGTCGGGCCATCTTCACCGAGAAGAAGCAGCTCTTCCTCGACTTCTTCGACAGCGTCGGCATCGAGGTGCTCGGACGCACTGCGACCATCTACCTCTGGATCAAGGTTCCAGAAGGGCAGACCGAGGTGGAGTGGGCCGACCGGTTGCTGGCGAAGGGCATCCTGGTCAGCCCTGGGCCGATGTTCGGAGTCACTGGCGCGGGAGCTGGCTATGTTCGGCTGGCGCTGGTGCCCTCCATGCCGGTCTGTCGAGAGGCGATTGCGGTGTGGCGCACCCTTCTGTAGGGGACAGGACTGAACAACACAACGAGTTCAGATTCTGCGAGCGTATTTGCAGAGCACAAGAATTGAAGTCAGAATGCCTCATGTATACGCTGGCAACACTCATCGCCTGTAGCGGAACCGGGGACCAGACCACAGCCGATACCGGCAGCCCACCGCTCGATACCGTCAGTCTCACCTGGCACCCAGACGCTGACGGCGACGGCTTCGGTTCCTCATCCATCACCGTAGAGGCCGCAGAGGCTCCCGCGAACCATGTCGCAGATGGCACAGACTGCGATGATGCCGATTCGACCGTCCATCCTGCCGCCACTGAGACCTGCGATGGTCGCGACGAGGACTGCGATGGCGACATCGATGAGGACTTTCCCTTCTCTGACTGGTACATCGACGACGACGGCGACGGATGGGGGGATGATGCGCTCGTCTCTTCCGACTGTGCTGCTCTGAGTGGGCATGTGACGGTTGGTGGAGACTGCGACGATAGCGACCCGTTTATCTCTCCAGGTGCCGAAGAGGTCTGTGATGATGGCATCGACGATGACTGCGATGGGTGGGACAGCCGATGCAGACTCGAAGGCACCATCAGCCTTGCTGATGCTGAGGCCCGATTCCTGGGAGAAAGCACTGGAGACACGGTGGGTGATTTCTTCGTGTGCGGTGGAGACACCAACGGGGATGGGTTTCCGGAGCTTCTCATCGGAGAGACGGAGCAATACCGAGACGATTACCTTGGCGAACTCTCGGTGGGCGGTGTTTGGTTGGTTACAGACTGGGAAGCCGGAAGCCATGACCTCAACGAGGATGCTGCTGTTCCTTTATGGGGAAACGTAGAGGGTTGGTATAGAGGCGGGGCGCTCACCTTCCTCCATGATCCGCTTGGCGATGGGTATGATGGCGTGATGGTTGGCTCAAGTGAGGATAATGCCGCCTATATTTACTATGGACCGATTACCGCACCGATTCTTCCCCCAAATGCCGACGCCGTCATTCTGAACAAAGGTTTGGGGATTGGGGACCGGGCCGTTGATTTTGGAGATGGTTCCTTTGTAATAACCAACACCGGAGACCTGCTCGACGGTTCGGGGGGCGGTCAAGATGTTGGCAAGGCGTTTCTGTTTACAGAACCGCCGTCTGGAACAATCGATGCTATCACGGCCCATGCAACACTCGCTCCTCACACTGACAACGAGCGGGGATACTTCGGCTGGTCTCTCTGCAGCTCGGACCTGGATGGCGATGGTGTGAAGGACCTCGCCATCGGTATGCCTGCCTTCTATCCGTCTTGGTACCCGGACTACATGTCTGGTGGGGCTGTCTAT
>JBLHNG010000027.1:0-26875 GCA_047621685.1 Myxococcota bacterium
GGAAGACGTCGATCTGTTCGGTGAGTCCGACGGTCAGCGCCCGCATCCACCACGTCGGGTCGAACAGCGGACGGTAGAGGAAGTGCTCCTCGGGGGGATAGCCGGCGAGGGTGCAGAGGCGGGTGGCGAGGGTGGAGAGCCGGGGCAGACCAGGCCACTCCTGGGCGGCACGCCACCGGGGCGGGTAGGCGATCTGGGAGACCTCGCGGCCGTCGAAGCGCAGGTAGTGGTCGTGGTCGTCGGTGACGAGGAAGCAGGGCTGGCCGCTCTGCAGGGAGAGGTGCTCAGCGGTGCGGACGATCTTGACCGCGGCGCCGTGGTTGGTGGGGAACAAGTCCCCGCGGGTGAGGATGCAGATGCGCACAGGACCGGTCTATCGCACGAAACTACAGCCAGGGAAAGAATGGCGCGGAGGATGGCGAACCTCAGCTCATGGGTGAGGGAGCACCCGCCATCATCCCATCGCCCCGACGCTGAGAAGCCCGAAGGGCGAGCAGTGCGCGTAGGCACTATCGAAAGCAGAGATGGGCGAATCCTTGAAGTCCGGCGGTACTGCCAACCCCGTCCCTGGCTGAAGGCGCCCCGGATGACGACGCCCCGGCTCTCATCGCTACGGGTCCCCTCCGCGGTCGCAGCTCTCCAGCCACCCGCCCGTCTCCCCCGACACAACAATCAGCCCATCCACGAGGGTCCGTCAGCTCCCGGCCAACGGCTCCCAAACAACTCCACGGCTCAACCTGGCGGTTTCGTCTGGCTATGTTGCCAGTCATGAGAAGGAGCATCTCCGCGTTCGAGATCTGCATCGCCCTGTACCTCAGCATCTCCGCCGCCATCGTGCTTGGCCTGCCCACCGGCATCGGCGCGGGCATCCTCGCCACCATCCTGGTCATCGGCGCGGGTGCCCTCTTCAGGCTTGAGGACCGCCGGCTGCATCGGGAGAAGTACCGCCTCCCCCCTCCGCTGCTCCTCAGCGCCCAGGACACCTGGAGTGCGGTCGGGGCTCGCCTGGACCTCACGCTGCTGGAGGATGGGGGGCTGGCCCTGCTCGGCACCGTGGAGGGAGCCGAGGTCCAGGTCCACGCCTGCAACCGCTCTGGGAACACACACACCGAGCTCATCATCACCGCCCCCAACCTCAGCAGCACGTTTACGGCGGAGGACTTCTCCATGATCCTGGAGGCCACCCGAGCGGGAGGGACACTGGGGAGCGCTCGGGAGTGGTCCCGGCACAACATGCTGCTGGAGGATGCCGCAACCCGGACGCTGCTCGCAGACACCACCTTCTCTGAGCTGACCCTGAGTCAAGGGACACTCTCCGCAGCCCGGTCGGAGATCCTGACCGACACACTGGAAGAGACGATCCTCGCAGCCGTCCAGCTCACCATCGCGATCCGCCTCGCCCTGCTCGCTCCCCTGCGCAACCTCGCCCGGCGGCTGGGGCTCGGGGTCGACGCGGATCGTGGCGACATGGTCGGCGAGGTGTCGGGCATCACGGTCCGCATCACCCCGAAGCAGACCCGCTACGTCCTCGCCGCTGTGGTGCCCGGACTCCCCGAAGACCTCACGGTGAGCCGCCGGTCACCCCGGGCTGCACCAGGGCTGCTCCTCGGTGATCCCATCCTCGACAGCATGGTGGTCGTGGACAGTCCGCGCCCCGAGGATCGAGACCGCTTCGGCAGCGACCTGCACGGCGACCTGCTGACGGTGGTCTGTGGGCGGGGTGGGGTGGTGAAGCACGGGGTGGTGCGGGTTGTGGCTGTGAAGGGGGACCTGGAGGGGGCGCTGGAGGATGCGGTGAGGTTGGCTGGGAGGTTGGCTGGTGGTGGAGGGTGAGGCTGGCGAAGCTCAGGGACAGGCGAGCAGCTCTGGCCCGAGGTCCCAGGTCTTGATCAGCGTGGACAGGCCAGCCTCGACGCCACAGACCTCATCGGCCTTGTCTTGAGCGTCCGCCCAGTCGTCCACATACTCGGTGTGCAGCACGGCCTTGTCGGCCTCAACGAAGGGGCGGAGGGTGCTGCACTCGTCGTAGTCCGCGCACTCTTCGTTGACCGTGAAGTCGAACCAGTCCACCAGCTGTGGGATCTGCTCGACGTCGTTCTTGAGGGCCACGGAGAGGTCTCGCTCGTGGGCGGCGTCGGCCAGGAAGCGGTTGTAGTCCAGCTGCTCGGTGGGGTTGATGCCGAAGCCGGAGTTGCTGGTGTGGGCGGTGACGTTGTCGGGCTCCACGCCGTGACACCCTCGCTCCACCGCGAGATCCAGGCGGGCCTCCATGAGATCGCGCACCCGGGGATCGGTGTGGTCCAGCCAGCGCTCGTCGGGCCAGCCGTCGAGGGGGCGGCCAATGACCTCATCGGGGAATTCACCGGCGTCGTCGGTCCAGGGCTCAAACGAGCCGGCGGAGAAGTAGCAGATGAGGATGCGGTCGTCAGACAGGAGGGTGTCTCGGACTGCATCGGTGAGCTGGAAGAGGTCGACATCGTAGACCGCCACATCGTGCGACGTGTCCACCGCCTCGGTGATCTGCCACTGCCAGGTCAGCCCATTGGGTAGCAGCATGGGAGCGCCCTGCACCGGCTCGTCCGCCACGTAGCCCACGCAGTCATCGCCGCTGCGGATGGTGCCATCGTCGCAGGGATTGGCATCGAAGCAGGCGAGGGTGAGGAGGATGAACATGGACACTCCAGGGCGCCACATCGTGTGGCCCACTCAACCTACGGTGCGCCCACCACAGTGTCGTGTAACGGCGTGCATCACCCCTTGATACATTGCAGCGGGGGCCGTCGCCCTCCACAGGAGCCCCCATGTCCGACTACCCCATCGGCAAGCGCTACGACGGCGGCACCGTCATCGTGCAGCCCGAGCATGCCGCCGCCTACGCCGCCGCGACCAACGATCACAGCGCTGCCTACACCGGCCCCGATGCCATCGCCCCGCCGATGTTCCATGTCCGGCTCATCAAAGACACCATGTTCCAGGTCGCCGGGGATCCAGAGCTTGGCCTCGACATGCTGCGGCTGGTCCATGGCGAGCACGACGCCACCTTCCACCGTCCGCTGCGGCCCGGAGACGAAGTAGCAGTCGAGGGTCGGCTCGAAGCGGTCACCGAGAAGTCGTCGGGGCTGCTCGTGGTCAGCCGACACAGCGGCACCGTGGATGGACAGCTCGCGTTTGAGGCAAAGACCGCCTACTTCATCCGAGCGAAGAGAAAGCCGTCGGGCAGCAGGCCGAAGCGCAAGCCACCGGAGCCACCCCCGACACCAGAGCAGAGCGTCTCCTGGTCCGTCGACGCCGACCAGTCCCACCGCTACGCCGAGGCCAGCCTCGACCGCAACGGCATCCACATCGACCGCGAGGTTGCCACCAACGCTGGCCTGCCCGACGTCATCCTCCACGGCCTCTGCTCCATGGCGATGGCCGGGGTCAGCCTCACCGACACGGTCGGCGGGGGAGATCCAGGCAACCTCAAGCGGCTGTCGGTGCGGTTCTCGGGCATGGTGTTCAACGGCGACACCCTGACCACCCACCTCTGGCCCAGCGGCACGTTCGCGGTGACCAACGAAGCAGGCAAGCCGGTGATCACCGGTGGTGTGGCGGAGTTCTCCAATGTTTGATCGCCGCATCCTCCGAGACGACGACCTCGGGCTCATCCTCGATCTCACCGACGCCCCTGAGGGCATCCCCTCACAGCTTCCCGATGCGCTCCAGGCCATGGCAGCCATCGAGGACGGGCTGGAGGCCAACGAGGACGAGGGGCGGCTGGTCGGTCACTACTGGCTGCGCGCCCCCCACCTCGCCCCCACCGACGACATCCGAGCGTCGATCGTCGATGCCCTCGCACAGGTCCGCGCGCTGTCCCCTGGCGCACACACCGACCTGCTGTGGATCGGCATCGGTGGCTCGGCGCTGGGGCCAAAGCTGGTGGCGGACTGCCTGGCAGGCCCCACCGATGCCCTCCGGGTCCACTTCCTCGACAACACCGACCCCGACGGCTTCGAGCGCATCCTCGGCCCGCTCACACCGGCGAAGACCCTGGTCGTGGTCGTCTCCAAGAGCGGCGGAACGGTGGAGACCCGCAACGGCCTGATCGCTGCACAGGCTGTATTCGAGGCTGCCGATGAGCCATTCGCACCGCACGCCATCGCGATCACCGGAGAGGGCTCGAAGCTGTGGGAGGCGGCATCGGAGTGGCAGGAGCGGGTGCCGATGTGGGACTGGGTCGGCGGACGGACCAGCATCACCGGGACTGTGGGCACGGTGATGCTCGCGCTGTGTGGCTGGGACCTCGACGGCTTCCTCGACGGCGCCGCCCGCTGCGACGCCCTCACCCGTCGCACCGATGAGACCAACCCCGCCGCCGCCCTCGCCGCCGCCTGGTACACCGCTGGGGGTGGTCGTGGGGATCGCGCGCTGGTCATCGAGCCCTACCGGGATCGCTTCGCCCTGCTGTCGAGCTACCTCCAGCAGCTCGTCATGGAGTCCCTCGGCAAGCGCCTGGATCGCCAGGGCAACGTCGTCCACCAGGGCCTCACGGTCTATGGCAACCGCGGCTCCACCGACCAGCACGCCTTCGTCCAGCAGCTCCGGGATGGTCGGGACGATGCGTTCGTTCACTTCGTCGAGACCCGGGACCCCGGCTCGATGATGGTCGGTGTCGACGGCAGCCCGTCCGCGGACCACCTGCTCGGCTTCCTGTACGGCACCCGCTCTGCGCTGTCTGAAGCCGAGCGCCCCAGCCTCACGATCCAGGTTCCCGATGCCTCGGCACGGTCGCTGGGTGTCCTCATTGCCCTGTTTGAGCGTGCGGTTGGGCTGTATGCCGAGCTGATTGACGTCAATGCCTACCACCAGCCTGGGGTGGAGGCGGGGAAGAAGGCTGCGGGGCGGACTCTGGCGCTGCTGGAGCGGCTGGCTGGGGCGCTGTCTGGGGAGGTGCAGACTGCGGGAGGGATGGCGGAGGTGCTGGAGGCCGAGGCTGGGCTGTGTTGGCGGTTGCTGCATCATCTGGCGGCGACTGGTCGTGCGGTGGTGGTGGTGGGTGGGCGGCCGGCGGAGGATGGTTTCAGTCAACGGTGAGCTGACATCTTGGGACAGTGCGGCACTCTGGGTCGTACAGGAAGGTCCTTTGAGCCTGCGTGGGGTGCCGCAGGGCGGGTCCAGGGGGAGCGGCGACTGGTGTCCGGCTGGGGGGTCACAGGGGGAGCGGCGACTGGAGTCGAACGCAGTGAGACGCAAAGAGTGCAGCCCCCCTTGAGCGAAGCGACAAAAGCGGGCCGTAAGGCCAGCGTTGGAGTGGAGTGGCCAGAAAAAGAATGGCGCCGAGGATGGCGGTTCTCAGCCCATGGGTGAGGGAGGACCCTTCGGAATCGAGCACCACGAGGCTGAGAGCGCCCCTGGCTGAGAAGACCGAAGGGCGAGCAGGACAGGTCGGCACTATCAAAAGCAGAGATCGGCGAAGCCTCAACTGGCGGCGGTGATTCCAACCCCGTCTCCGTCCTTGGGCTCTCATCGCTACGGGTCCCCTCCGCGGTCCGCGCTTCACTCCCTGTCGGCGTCCATTCTCACCGGACTACCCACGTCCCCAGCCTCGGGTCGCTTGCTGCCTCCGGGGCCGCCAGAGAATCTGGCGTGGGCTGAGGGCGCCCCCCGGCCCTCCGACACGGCCCACTGCGGGTGCCCCTTGCGCCCGGGCGGACTGAGACTCCTGAACTGGCGATCCAAAACAATACAATCAACAAAATTAGGGGGGAAGGCAGCCACCTGACCGGCTTCGGATGCCTCACCCCGTCCCCGTGCCGTTCCCCGAATCGGCAGTTTACCCCGCCTAAAGGCCGGCTACTGCCGTCACTCAGTGGAAAGAGCATCAGGTAGCCACCCGACCGGCTCCGTCGAACGCCGCCCGTCCCCGCGCCGGGTCACGAATCGACAATCAGCCCGTCTTACGACCGGCACTTGCCGAACTTCATGGTCAGCCAGCCAGCCAGCCAGCCAGCCACCCGGCCGACCCCGGCTGCCTCCGCCTGTCCCTGCTCCTCCCCGACACAACGACTCATCCGCCTACGCCCGGCACCAACCGCAGTGGTCGGATGGGTAGACAGGCCCTGAAAACCGCCAGCCCCATCACTCAGAAGTCGTACCCGAGACGTTGCCCTGGGCGCTGTTGTCGCTCCAGGTGATCACGAACTCACAGCGACGGTTCTGGGACCAGGCAGACTCGGCGCTGGCGCTACGAAGGGGGCGCTCCTCACCGTAGGAGACAACCTTCAGGCGGCTCTGGGCGATGCCGCTGGACTTCATGAAGCTGTACACGCTCTGCGCCCGACGCTGGCCGAGGGCGAGGTTGTAGTCAGTGGTTCCGCGCTCGTCGGCGTGACCCTGAATCTCCAGCTTGATGTCCGGTCGGCGGGTCATGATGGTGATGTTCTCGTTGAGAGCCGACTTTGCGGAGTCACTCAGCGTCGATCCGTCGACATCGAAGTAGACCCGGGTGAAGTTCTGCGCCAGATCGACAATGTCCTGGGGGACGGTCTGGGAGGCAACGGTCGGCTCTGCGGTCTGGGTGATGACCGGGGTCTCAGTGACCGGCGGAGTCTTCTTGCAGCCGACGGTGGCGAACATGAGGGCAACAGCGATGATTCTGGGAGTCATGGGGATTTTCCTGGGATGCGGATCGGGCGGAACATATCCGGTTGAGGATAAGCGGCATTGCTTGATGGAGGAGACCTGGGGTAGCTTCATCGCCCAGAAACCAGGAGGGCCGCAATGGCTTCCGGCGCAAGCACAGGCGGAAAGGTTCTCACAGGATGTTCCTGTCTTTCCATCTTCATTTTCTTAGCCCTGTCCACATTCATCCAGTTCGGGCTCCAGATCGCCTATGAGATGGCTCCAGACCAGTCCCAGCTGTGGAGCCTCCTCGGCGGACCAGCCGCGCTCGGCTTCAACGCCTGCTGCTGCGTGTCCGGCGTTGGCCTCATCGTCGGCGTCGCGCTGCTCCTGATGGGTCGCAGATCCAGCGGAGAGGACGGGTGATCGACCCCCGGGAGGCCCTCCGTCACTGGGGGATCACCGAGGCTCCGCGCCCTGCGGCCAGTCCAGGGCTGATCAACGGCACCTGGATGGTCTCCGGCAGCGTGCTGCAGTGGGTCAACCCCATCTTCAGCCCCGACGTCAACCGCGACATCGCCGCCATCACCGGCCACCTCGCTGGGCGTGGCATGCCGACACCCTGCCTGCTGCCTGGAGCGGGCGGGCGGCTGTGGCTCATGGATCCCGACGGAGGCTGCTGGCGGCTGCAGACCTTCATCCCCGGTCGCACCATCAGCCGGATCGCAGACCCGGCCACTGCCGCCGCCGCCGGTCACCTCGTTGGTCGGTTTCATGCGGTGCTGTCGGACTGCGAGCACACCTTCATCGCCCCGTCCCGGGACATCCACAACACGCCCCTGCGCATGGCGGCCCTCGATGAGGCCCTCGCCGCGCATCCCACCCACCCCCTGCGCGCCGAGGTGGACCCGCTCGCGGACGCCATCGCATCGGGCTGGTCGGACTGGGTGGCGCGCTGGGGAGTGCCCGGAGCCCTGCCGGGTCGGGTCTGCCATGGGGATCTGAAGGTCTCCAACATCCGGTTCGCCGCCGAGAGCCTCGACGGCATCTGCATGGTCGACCTCGACACCCTCTGCCATCAGTCGCTCTCCGTGGAATTGGGCGATGCGTGGCGGAGCTGGTGCAACCCCGCCGGAGAAGACGACCCCACCGCGGCCACCTTCTCCCTCGCCCACTTCGAGGCCTCGGCGACCGCCTGGATGGCCGCAGCCCCCGCCCTGAGCCACGAGGAGCGAGAGAGCCTCGCCGCCGGGGTCGAGCGAATCTGCCTGGAGCTGGCTGCCCGGTTCTGTGCCGACGCCCTCAACAACAGCTACTTCCGCGAGGATCGGGCGCGCTGGCCAGAGGTGGGGCGACACAACCTCCTCCGGACCCAGGGCCAGCTCAACCTCGCCGCCGCCGCTGCTGCACACCGCGCGGACTGCGAGCGCATCCTCCGCGGTTGAACAATGCACCTGATAGATAAGTGGGCGCAGCCGAAGTGGGTGACTAGGTTGTCCTCACCGCCAATCACGAGGTCCATGAATGTCGATCCCCAGACCCTCCGGTCCATCCGGAGCCTACTTCGAGCAGATGGGGGTCACCCCTGAGGTTATCCGCCGGGTGCTCTCCGCCGCGCTGTCCCGGGGCGGACAGAACTGCGACCTCTACTTCCAGCACTCCGCAGCCACCACCGTCAGCCTGACCGACGGCAAGGTCAGCCAGGCTGGCACCCACGTCGATCTTGGCATGGGCGTGCGGGTCGTGGTCGGGGACCAGGTCGGCTACTCCTACTCCGAGGACCTCTCCGCAGACGCCCTCATCGCCGCCGCCCGGGCCGCCGCAGAGATCGCCGGCACCAACAGCAGCCGCTCCCCGCAGCCCCTCCACATCGTCGGACTGCCCAACTACTACCCGGTCATCCAGCCGTGGGAGACCGTCGACATGGGCGGACGGGTCGCCCTGGTGAGGGACTGGGAGCAGCAGGCGTTCGCCGCAGACTCCCGGGTCAAGCGGGTCAACGCCTACCTCTCCGATGCCTCCTCGGTCGTCATGATCGTGCGTCCCGACGGACGACTCATCGAGGACTGGCGGCCAATGACCGCTGCGTTCGTGCAGTGCACCGTCGAAGAGAACAACCAGCGCGAGTCCAACAACTACAACGTCGCCGCCCGGGCGGGGCTTGAGTTTTACTCCGAGGACCGACAGGCCCGGATGGTCCGCGAGGCCGTCGAGCGCTCCACCTTCCAGCTCTCCGCAGGCAAGCCCCAGGCCGGTGAGATGCCGGTCGTGCTCGCCGCCGGTCCCAGCGCCATCCTCCTGCACGAAGCCATCGGCCACGGCATGGAAGCCGACTTCAACCGCAAGAAGATCAGCATCTTCTCCGACAAGATGGGCAAGCGCATCGCCAACGAGCACATCACCATCGTCGACGACGGCACCATCGCCGCCTCCCGGGGCGCCATCAACGTCGACGACGAGGGCAACGCCTCCGAGCGCACCGTGCTCGTCGAGAAGGGCGTGCTGCGCAGCTACCTCCACGACGAGATCAGCGCGGCGCACTTCGGTGTCGCCCCCACCGGCTCCGGCCGCCGCCAGAGCTTCCGCCACGCCCCCCTCCCCCGGATGCGGGCGACGCTCATGGAGAACGGCCCCCACACCCCCGAGGAAATCATCGCGTCGGTCGACCGTGGGATCTACTGCATCTCGTTTGGCAACGGCCAGGTCAACATCGGCGGCGGTGACTTCGCGTTCTACATGAAGCACGGCTATCTCATCGAGAACGGCAAGCTGACGAAGCCGATCAAGGACGTCAACATCATCGGCAACGGCCCCGAGGCCCTCGCTCGCATCGACATGGTCGGCAACGACTTCAAGATCGACGAGGGCGGCTGGACCTGTGGCAAGGATGGGCAGGGTGTGCCGGTCAGCCAGGGAATGCCGACTGTTAAGGTCTCCAGCCTCGTCGTTGGAGGTATGGGATGACCGCACCAATGAACCTCAGCGATGTCGGCCAGCAGGTCATCTCGCTCGCCTGTGAGCTTGGCGCGGAAGAAGCCGCCGTCGGTGTGACCGCCAGCGTCCACTCCGACCTCGCCCAGCGCGACGGTCAGCTGGAGAAGTGCCAGGAGTCCCGCTCCCTGTCTGTTGGACTGGAGGTGATGGTCGATGGCCGCTTCTCCACCCACTCCACCAACGACCTCCGTCCTCAAGCACTGCGGGAGTTCCTCACCCGGGCCATCGACGCCACCCGGTTCCTGGAGCCCGACGAAAACCGCCGCCTCGCAGATCCCTCAGACATGGGGCGCGCAGCAGATGCCCTCGACGTAGACGACCCCACCTGGACTGAGACCACCCCGACCGAACGTCGCGAGAAGGTCGCGGCCCTGGAGGTCGCTTGTCTGGAGGCTGGCGAGGACGCCCCGGTGCGGTCGATCAATGCGTTTGGCTACGACGGACGGAGCGACAGCTGCATGGTGACCTCCAACGGCTTCTCCGAGCGGTGGCAGCGGACCACCATCGGCTACGGCGGACAGGTCACCCTGGAGGATGCTGGCGGACGGCTGCCGGAGGCCTACGCCTTCTACACCGCCCGCCACAGCGCCGACCTCCCCGACATCTCGACCATCGCCTCCGAGCTGATCGAGCGGGGCCTGCGTCGCATCGGCAGCAAACCAGCGGCCTCGGGGCAGTACCCAATGCTGCTGGACAACCGCGCGGTCGGCCAGCTCATGCGCGTGCTGACCGGCCCCCTCTCCGGCACTGCGGTCTACGAGGGTCGAAGCTGCCTGCGGGACAAGCTGGGAGAGTCCATCGCCGCCAGCGGCTTCAACCTGCTCGACGATCCGCTCATCCCCCGAGCGCTGGGCAGTCGCCCCTTCACCGGTGATGGCTTCGCCTCACAGCGGCGTCACATCGTCAAGGATGGAGAGCTGCAGTCGTTCTTCATCGACCTCTACAACTCCCGCCGCCTGAAGTGCGCGCCGACTGCCGGGGCCTCCAACCTCGTCATCCCGTCCGGCACGCGCAGCCCTGCGGACATGATCGCCAGCCTGCCCCGGGTCATCCGGGTCGATGGGTTCCTCGGTGGAAACACCAACGCGATCACCGGCGACTTCTCGTTTGGTGTCTCCGGGACCCTGTTTGAGAACGGCGAGCCGGTCGCGGCGGTCAGCGAGATGAACATCTCCGGCGACCTGTTTACCCTGCTGTCTCAGTGGCAAGAAGCCGCCTCAGACACCTGGGTCTGGGGTTCCTGGCGCTCTCCCTCGCTGCTCTTCGACGGCATCCAGTTCTCCGGCACATGATCCTGCTCGCCCTGCTGGTGTCCATGGCTTCCGCAGAGGAGCCGGACACCGAAGATTCGAGCTTCGAGGATCCGATCATCAACGAAGAGATGATCGTGGGCGCTGACGAGGAGATCATCGTGTTCGGCGAGCTGGAGATTGCGCGCCGACGCGGGGAGCTGGAGTCTGACCTGCGCGACCTGGGATACCGGGAGGCGAAGACGAAGAATGGCCGCACGACCTTCCGTCCCGAGGTCGCCTGGCACCCCTCTGTGATCATCGACGCCGACGGCTACGTGATCCTCCGGCGCTCTCCGATCCGAATCGAGCCCTGGGTGGAGGGCCGCACAAAGTTCACCTGGCTGTCCTGCATCCCGCCGTTCACCCCGATGTGCATCCGCATCGGCGGCTGGATCGTCTCCAACCGCAAGCTGACCCCCAAGAAGGGCTACGTCGCCGAGGCGATCGACCCGAGGGTCCGGCAGTGGCGCGCCGCAATCGTCACCAGCGCCATGGGCAAGCGCCTCGGTGAGGACATCCCTGACATGCTGGAGTCCGTATGGACCCTCGGCACCATGCCTGGCCAGGAAGACACCGCTCCGATGAGCATCGTGGAGCGTCGGGCGGCGCTTCTCTCGTTCTGGTCAGGACGTGCCTGCACCCCTGAAGGTGCCCAGGCCCGGGAGCTTGTGGAGGACTTCCTCAGCTACGTCGTTCAGGACTCCCCACACCCGGTCACGGCCGAAGAGCAGGCCCGAGCCAGCGCCGAGAGCTACTGCGGACTGGCCCTCACCCTCGATTGAGCCGGTCAGTCGGGGCTGCGGACTTGACGTGGCCAGTGGACCTCTATAAACCGACCGTTAGCAACCTGAACTCATCAGCGGGGAGCGGCCACAGGCCCTCTCCGTTTTTCTTTCCGGAATCCCGTGAAAAACCCGCTCCACAATACCATCCACGAACTCACCAGCCCAACCGTGCAGCGGCTTGGCTACTGGGTGAGCGCCATCGAGTTGGCCCAAGACCCGCGCGGTCTGGTCGTGCGACTATTCATCGATGGTCCCGGCGGTGTCGGGATTGCTGACTGCGCAAAGGTGACCCGGGAGCTGTCCCCGCTGCTGGATGTCGAGGATCCCATCCCCGACAACTACATCCTCGAGGTCTCCAGCCCCGGCACCGACCGGCTCCTCGAGCGTCCCGAAGACTTTGTCCGGTTTGCCGGCTTCAAGGCTCGGGTGAAGCTGTTCGATGCGGTCGGCGACGATGCCTTCAGTGACGAAGGCAGCACCACCCGACGCAAGCGGTTCAGCGGAGAGCTGGCGGGCATGGAGGGTGATCTGATCCTCCTTCAGTCCCCAGGGGTCCTCCACCGAATCCCGCTCGCGGACGTGGCCATGGCACGCCTGAACCCCTCCCCCGAAGATTACGACCGGCTCCGCGATGTTGCGCTTGCGCCGGAAGGAGAGTCCCGATGATCAGCGATCTCGCACGTCTTATTGATGTCGTCCAGCGTGAGAAGAACATCCCCCGGGACGGCCTCATCGAGGTGCTGGAGTCCGCCATGGTCGCCGCCGCTCGCAAGCGGTACGGCTTGGATCCAGACATCGAGGCGCAGTACAACGAGGACCTCGGTGAGGTCGAGCTGTTCGAGTTCCGCACCGTCGTCGAAGAGATCGACGACGAGGACCTCCACATCCTGATCGATCAGGCGCGGGTGGCGGATCCGGACTGTGAAGTCGGCGACTCTCTCGGCATCAAGATGGCTGTCGAAGATCTCGGTCGCATCGCGGCTCAGACTGCCAAGCAGGTCATCATTCAGAAGATCCGCGACGCTGAGCGCGAGATGACCTTCAACGAGTTCAAGGACCGCAAGGGTGAGCTCATCACCGGCATCGTCCGGCGATTCGAGAAGGGCAACATCATCGTCGACCTCGGCCGCGCGGAGTCCATCCTCCCCCGTCGCGAGCAGGTCCCCACTGAGACCTACCGCCAGGGTGACCGCATCCAGGCCTACGTCCTCGACATTACCCGGGCCAGCAAGTCTCCCCAGGTCATCCTCTCCCGGACCCACCCCGGCCTGCTGATGAAGCTGTTCGAGCTGGAGGTCCCCGAGATCTACGAGGGCATCGTTCGCATCGAGGCCTGTGCCCGCGAGCCGGGACACCGCGCCAAGATCGCAGTCTCCTCGCTGGACCGCGACGTCGATCCAGTCGGCGCCTGCGTCGGTCTCAAGGGCTCCCGGGTCCAGGCCGTCGTGCAGGAACTTCGTGGCGAAGCGATCGACATCATCGCCTACCACCCCGATCCCGCCCGCTTCATCGTGCAGGGCATCGCGCCAGCGCATGTCTCTCGGGTCTACATCGACGAGCACACCCACTCCATGGAGCTCATCGTCCCCGACGACCAGCTCTCCAAGGCCATTGGCCGCCGTGGTCAGAACGTCCGGCTCGCTGCTCAGCTCACCGGCTGGCGCATCGACATCTACTCCGAGTCCCGGCACGTCGAGATCAACGTGCAGGCCCAGGAAGAGCTCGGCAACCTCACCACGCTGGCGGAGGAGGACATCGACCTGCTCATCCGCCACGGCTATCGCACCCTCAACGATGTCTACGATGCAGACCCCTACGAGGTCGCCATCATCCTCAACATCGAGGAGGACGACGCTGAGGACCTCTGCGACCTCGCCGGAGCGACCCACGACAAGCTCGAAGAGGCCGCCACCGCGGCTGAAGCAGCGGCCGCAGAGGAAGACAGCAGCGAGGATGGCGAAGACGCTGACGGCGAAGACGCTGCTGGCGAAGACGCTGACGGCGAAGACGCTGCTGGCGAAGACGCTGTTGGCGAAGAAGCTGACGGCGAAGACACTCCCGCCGAGGTCTTCGAGGTCACTGACGACCTCCCTGAGGAGGCCTGATCACAGTCGCCATCCGAAGCTGTGTTGCCTGTCGGACACGACGTCCGGCAGGTGATCTGGAGCGGCTGGGCGTCAAAGATGGTCGTCTGATTCCGGATCCGGATGGCCTCACCCCGGGTCGTGGTGCCTGGGTTTGTCCGACCGCCCGATGCGTCGCGCAGCTGGTCAAGAAGCCCGGCTGCATGAACCGGGCGCTCAAGATGAAGCCGCTGCCAAAAGTCACCGGACTGATGGCGGCGCTTCAGGACCAGACCCGCCAGAGGTGCATCAAGTTGCTCTCTCCCTGCGTCCGCGCAGGCCTGGTCCGCAGCGGCCCTGAAGCAATCCTCGCTTCGCCTCATATCCTCGCGCTGATCACCGCTACAGACGCATCACCACTGAGTCTCAAGCCCCTCCTCGCGCACGTACAGCAGCAGGATGGTTGTTGTTCCCTCGATCTCGGCCTTGACCGAGACAGCCTGGGCACGTTAGTCCAGAGGGGTCAGCGGGTGGCAGTCGCCATCCTGACTGGAAGGCCAGCTCTTCATCTCACGGAACATTTGCAACGGCACCTATCCTTGAGTTAAGAGCATGCGCCTGTCAGGGTCGACTGGACTTCGCTGAGGAAACACTATCATGGCTTTTGGTCATGCTTGTTCCAAAGCGCCCTTCCTCCCTGTCATGTCGTCACCGCCTCCGGTGATTTAGAAACCCGCTGACCTCTGGTCAGTCTGTGTCACAAAGGACCTGCATGTCCACGAAGGATCTGCTCGATCGAATCCAGAGAAGCCCGTCGACCACCCGCACTCGTCGGGTGGCGTCATCTGGTTCAGAGCAGCCTGGCACCACCAGCCAGAAAGAAACCAGTACGCGTGTTGCTAAGGGCGTCATCCGTCGTCGCCCCAAGCGCTCGTCCGGCGCAGGCTCCGATCAAACACGGACCAACCTGGGTAGCGGATCGAACCCCAACTCGGCTTCAAGTGCGAAGTCGTCCACCGGTTCGTCCAATAAGCGCTCAGATGGCCGCCCTCCCCGGCGACCGCTCAAGAACCGAAAGACCCGTTCTCTAAAGACATCTTCGTCTTCAGGAAACGGTAAGCAGTCGGGCAGAGAGTCGGCCACCGGACAACAGGGCACAGATGTCAGTCAGCTGGCTGACGAGACCGGGAGCTTTAAGCACCTCGGTCTCGGATCTGCTGTCATCGGTCTGCCTGAAAACTTCAGGCCGAAGTCTGCAGAGCCCGAGCCTGTCATCGAAGCTGCGCCCCCCGTAGTGGAGAGCCCGGCCCCTGAGGTCGCTCCAGCCGCAACACCGGTCGCCGAAGCTGCTCCTGCAGCGGAAGCCAGCCCTGTTGTTGCCAAGAAGGTGGAGAAGGCCGAGAAGGAGCCTGCCAAGCCGATCGACAAGAAGGGTCCTGGGCGCTACAAGCACCTTGGTCTCGGCTCTGCGGTCATTGGTCTGCCCGAGAACTACGATCCCAAGAACCCCAGCGGAGGCAAGACCACCGGGAACCAGGCCAAGCCTGCACGTCCCGCTGCTGGTGGACGCCAGCCGGCATGGCAGAACACACCAGCTGCTGGTGCTGCTGGCGGTGCTGCACGCGGTCGTACAGGCGCTGCTGGTGGAGGTGGAGGCTCCGGTCGTCCGGCCTCTCGCAGTCGTGGCCGTGGTCGCAGTCGCTTTGTCAACACCGGCAACATGCCGTTCAACAAGCGCCGCAAGAAGGGTCGCAAGAAAGGCGCTCCCAAGAAGGCATCTCCGCAGGCCAAGGCCATCAAGCGTCGGGTGACCATCGAGGCGGAGACCATCACCGTCAGCGAGCTCGCTCACTCCATGAGCGTGAAGGCCAGTCAGGTCATCACGGTTCTCATGGATGAAGGTTTGATTGTCCGCGCCAACGACAGCCTGGACATCGAAACCGCTCAGCTGATCGGTCCGGCATTCGAGTACGAGATCATCGACGGCCGATTCGACGAGGACACTCACCTCATCGAGATTGAGGAAGCAGATGAAGATCTGCAGCCCCGTGATGCGGTCATCACCATCATGGGTCATGTCGACCACGGTAAGACCACCCTCCTGGACAGCATCCGGAAGGCCAACGTCGCCGCTGGCGAGGCTGGCGGTATTACCCAGCACATCTCGGCCTATCAGGTCACTCGCGAAGACAAGCAGCTCACCTTCATCGACACTCCCGGTCATGAAGCGTTCACCCAGATGCGTGCCCGCGGTGCTCTGGTCACGGACATTGTGGTCCTGGTTGTCGCTGCCGATGATGGCGTGATGCCGCAGACTGTCGAGGCGCTCAACCACGCCAAGGCTGCTGGTGTCCAGATCATGGTCGCCATCAACAAGTGCGACAAGGTCGACGCCAACCCCGATCGGGTCCGTCAGGAACTGATGAAGTACGATCTGATCCCGGAGTCCTACGGCGGAGACACCATCTTCACCGAAGTCTCCGCGCTCAAGCATCAGGGCATCGACGACCTCCTCGACAACCTTCTGCTCATCGCAGAGGTCGCTGAGTTCAAGGCCAACCCCGATCGCCACGCCGAGGGCTATGTGCTGGAGGCCCGCCTCGAGCGCGGTCGCGGTGCAGTTGCCACCCTTCTCGTCAAGCACGGAACCCTCAAGCAGGGCCAGAGGGTCGTCCTCGGAACAACCTGGGGCCGTGTCCGGGCGATGAGCGACTTCCGCGGCAAGAGACTGAAGGAAGCCGGTCCCTCTACCCCGGTCGAGATCATCGGACTTCAGGATGTCCCATCCGCCGGTGATCAGTTCAGCGTGGTCAACTCCGACAAGGATGCCAAGGCTCTCGCTGAGAACCGGATGCTTGAGGAGAAGGAACGCCTGGAGTCAGCAAACTCCGGGCCGATGACCCTCGAGAAGCTCATGCAGATGCGTTCTGCCGAAGAGCTCCTCACCCTCAACCTGATCATTCGCAGCGACGTCGGCGGCACGCTGGAGGCCATGGACGCTTCGCTGAAGAAGATCAACGTCGACGGGACCGCCATCAAGGTCCTCCACTCCGGTATTGGTGCGATCACCGAGGGTGACATCACTCTCGCTCACACCTACAACGGCATCATCATCGGCTTCAACGTCCGCCCGGACTCCAAGGCACGACGGTCGATGAATGAGCTTGGGGTTGAGGCTCGCCTCTACAAGGTCATCTACGAGGCCCTGGAGGATGTCACGAAGGCGCTCAAGGGCATGCTGGAGCCGGAGCTCAAGGAGACCTGGAAGGGTTTCGCAGAGATTCGTCAGACCTTCGGTGTTCCCAAGATCGGCACGGTTGCAGGTTGCATGGTCACCGATGGTGCCATCTCTCGGAACCATCGGGTCCGTCTGCTTCGCAACAGCATCGTCATCTGGGAAGGCAAGCTTGCCTCGCTCCGTCGCTTCAAGGACGATGTCCGGACGGTCGAGAAGGGCTACGAGTGCGGTATGAACCTCGATGGTTACAACGACATCAAGATCGGCGATGTCATCGAGACCCACATGATGGAAGAGGTCGCCATCGACTGACATCGATGAGGTCCGCCTCATCGATGTTCGTCCTGACCCTTCCTCTCCACCAGGAGCTCGGCGCTGTTTCTCCCCGCACCAGATGAGTCCATCTGGGTCGGCGTGCTCCGACTCTCCCTGGTCATGCCAACGGCCCGCAGCTTGAAAGACAAGCGGCGGGTCGTCAGTCGCATCCGAGAGCGACTCCGTGCTCGAAAGAACCTCTCAGTCGCGGAGGTCGGGCATCTGGAGAGCCACACTCGCGCCATCCTGGCGATCTGTCTGGTATCCAACGACGCCCGGAACGTGCGCTCCCAGCTCGATGCGCTGTCCCATGAGGTCGATCGCCTCGCCCCTGGCGCGGTCAGCACACGGACAGTCTCGATCTTTCCGCCACCGGATTCGGAATTCGTTTGATTTCCGCCTCCGGGAAAACTCGGTATAATACCCACCCCATCGGGATCGATGGTGGGGCTCATCGATGCGCTGGACCTGAGGATGGCACCTGATGGCTGATCTGGCACGAAACCACCCCGACCGACAGATCTGGATCACCCGCAGCCACCTCGCTGCGTTGGGGGTCACCACACTGTTCATCGCCATCCTCGCCTTCTTCGTCGGGCTCAAGGTTGGTCAGAACCAGCACGGTCCTGTCGTCACTGCCGCCGCAGCACCACTCCTGCCCGATGCGAGCACAGAAGATGCGCTCGAAGAGCTGCTGCGACAGGTCGAGGGCAGCCAGCCCGTCGCCAGCACAGACCTCAGCTTCCCCGGTGCGCTCAACACCAGCGAGGTTCCAGAGCCTCCTCTGAAGCCGATCGCGTCCGTCTCCGTGCCCACTCGGGTCGCACCGTCCGCCCCTCCGATCGCACCTGCGCCACCAGCCACCCCGCCAACCACCGGCTGGGCGGTTCAGATCAGCAGCTTTGAGGATCCCCTTGAGGCTGAGAGCCGAATCGCAGAGCTGGGTCAGCTCGGGCTGTCTGCCTACCGGGTCACCGCACTCGTCAACGGAACCAACTGGCACCGGGTTCGCATTGGCGGGTACACCAGCCGTGAAAACGCCATTGAGGCCAGCGAGGCCTTCTCCGTCGAGCACGGCTTCAACGATCTGATGATCGCCAGGGCACCCTGAGCCTCACTCAGCCCCTACCCAATCAGGAAACAACGATGGTCAAGCGTGTAGAAAAGCCCTGGGGGCATGAGGAAATCTGGGCTGAGACAGCCGACTATGTCGGAAAGGTCCTGGTCATCAAGCAGGGGCATCGGCTCTCGCTGCAGCACCACATTGTCAAGGAAGAGACGATCCGCATCGCCTCAGGCATCATGGAGCTGGAGCTGGAGAGCGCAGAGGGTGTGCTAGAGTCCCACACCCTCCACCCTGGCGAGAGTCACCACATCGCTCCGGGTCGGCGGCATCGCATGTACGCGGTGACAGACTGCGAGGTCTATGAGGTCTCCACCCCGCACCTCTCCGATGTGGTCCGACATCAGGACGACTACGGGCGGGCCTGACCGCTTGACAACCCCATGTCTGTCGGGGAGAATCGGCCCCTGCGGAGTGTGAGCATGCTGAAGCAGATGGGTCTTGGGATCGCGACAGTGGCCCTCTGGGTCGCTCCGGCGATGGCCCAGGACAGTTCCTATGGCGGAGATTCGGTCGCCGGTCTTCCGGACTACTATGTGGTCCAGCCCGGCGATACGTTGTGGGAGATCGCCCAGAAGTTCCTGGGAGACGCCTACTACTGGCCACGCCTGTGGTCGGTCAACGAGCAGATCACAAATCCCCACTGGATCTACCCGGGCAACTACATCTACTTCCAGATGGGCACCGACCTCGGTCCGCCAGAGTGGCAGATCGGTCAGAGCAACCATCAGGTCATCACCCCGGTTGTCATCGACGACGAGGTCTACGCGTGTGGCCCGGACATCCGATTCACCGCAGAGTGGGACTCCGACATCTACGACGTGCCTGGCTTCCTCGCGGAGCGCAGTGATGTCGAGGTCTGGGGGAAGGTCGAGCGCGCCCGACAGGGCTCCACCTACCTCTCCGAGACCGACCTCCTCTACCTCAAGGTCGACGATCCAGACGCCTTTGAGTGTGGCGACACCGTCTCCATCTTCCGACGGGTCAAGAAGAAGGTCCGCCACCCGGAGAACTCCCGCACCCAGTTCGGCGATGTCTACGCAGTCGTCGCAGATGCGCAGGTCGTTCACCGCTACGGAGACTACATCAGCGCAGTGGTCCGCGACTCGATCTCCGAGGTTGTGCGTGGCGACATGGTCGGTCCCAGCCAGCCGATCCACATCGAGGTTGACATCCGCAACCCGGACGGCGATCTCCAGGGCACCATCGTCGAGCGGCTCAACCAGGAGGCCTTCCTCGGCACCACTCGCGAGATCGTGTTCATCGATCGCGGGAGCGCGGACGGGGTCCGGCGCGGCAACAGCTTCTACATCATCCAGCAGCGCGACGACTTCATCGACGAGGAGGAGACCGATCTCCCGCCCTCCGTGGTCGGCCGGGTGGTCGTGTTGAAGGTCGATGAGTACAGCTCAACAGCGGTGGTCACCGACGCCAACCGATCCATCGAGGTCGGCGACAGGCTGACGCAGGAAGTCGATTAGGTTACGCGTAGCGCGTCCACCTGCTCGTCCGTAGCGCCTCAATCTGAGGCGTTATGACACACTTGTCTTCGTTCTGGAGCGCGGCATCCCGTCTGTCGGGAGCTGTGGACTTCTCTGTGCTGGATCGGGCAGACCCATCCGGCTGGTCATCAGACCGACTCCTGGCTGCTGGGCTCACCCACACCATCTCCCTCTGCGGCGGCAGCGCGCTGGAGACGCCACACATGGCCCTCACGCTTGCCTGTCCCCGTTATCCATCACGGATGGCTGCCACACCCTTTGCGCCCCCGGTGCTGTTCTGTGAGGGCAACCTCGCGCTCCTGGAGCGTCCGAGGGTGGCCATCGTCGGGGCACGGCGATGCACTGGCGCTGGCGTCTCCATGGCCCGGGAGCTGGCCGGAGCAGTGGCCGGGGCGGGTGGGGTCGTGGTGAGCGGCATGGCCTATGGCATCGACACCGCTGCCCACCTCGCAGCCCCCGGTGCGACCATCGCAGTGCTTGGTCAGGGCCTCGACGTGCCGTTCTCTGCCAGTCGCATGCGCACCCGCTCGGCGATCCTGTCCCGCGGCGGCCTGCTCATCAGCGAGTTCCCACTGGATGCCCACGCCACAAAGCGAACTTTTCCGCTCAGAAACCGCATCATTGCCTGGCTCTCGAAGCTCACCGTGGTCGTCGAGGCCACCGAGCGCTCCGGCAGCCTGCACACCGCTCGGGCGGCCCTCTCCGCCGGACTCGACGTGCTCGCAGTTCCCGGACACCCCCGGGTGCCCACTGCCGCGGGCTGCCTGGCCCTCATCGACCAGGGCGCCGGAATCGTCCGCGGTGGGGCTGAGCTGCTCGCCAAGGTCCGGCTTCCGCCTCGGACCGCTCTACCAGATCCCCTGCTTGATGCCCTCGCCGCTGGCGCAACCTTCGACGAGCTCCTCCACCACACCGGTCAGACCGCGCCGCTCCTCATTCGTCAGCTTGCCATGCTTGAGTTGACGGGCAGGGTCGAGCGGTTACCGGGCGATCGCTACGCCCTTTCAGGAGCCCGTTGATGAAGCCCATCGTGATCCTTGAGCTCGATCCAAACGCCTCAGCACTCCTCGACCTTCTCGTCGAGTTGGGCCACCTCGACGAGGAGATGTTGGAGACGGTCAACGACCGCTTCCTCGACCTCCCCCTCGTCGGCGGGGCCATTACGGTCGACGACGTGCGTCGAGTGGTTGCCGAGGTGGTCTTTGAGAACCTCGACAAACTCGACGACGAATTCCGCCGGATGTTGGAGACCGAGTGGGGCCTGTTGCTGTACTGAGCGGCCTCAGTCAGCCTTGGGGGCCGCCGACTTCGCAGTGGTCTTCTTCGCAGTGGTCTTCTTCGCAGTGGTCTTCTTGGCTGCCGGCTTTCTGGTCGTGGCCTTCTTCGCGGTGGTCTTCTTGGCTGCCGTCTTCTTCGCGGCGGGCTTCCGCTTCGCCGCCGTCTTCTTGACCGCCGGCTTCGCGGTAGCGTCCTTCACTGCGGTGGTCTTCTTCGCAGCCGTCTTCTTCGCCGTCGTCTTCTTCGCGGCGGGCTTCCGCTTCGCGGCGGGCTTCTTCTTCGCCGGCTTACGGGTTGCCTTGCGCTTGGGAGAGGTCTCCTTGAGGCGGATCATTGCGATGGCCTCAGCGAGGTTGACCTGGTTGTGGTCCTTGTCCTTGGGCAGCGAGGCGTTGGTCTCGCCGTCAGTGACATACGGCCCGTAGCGACCGGCCATCATCTTGACCTCGCGCTCAGTCGTCGCGTCCTGGCCCATCTCTCGGAGGGTCTCGACCCCGCGACGGCGCTTGGATGGGATGGCGATGAGCTGCTTTGCCTGCTCCAGGGTGATGGTGAGCACAGAGAACTCTGCTGGGATCGAGCGGCTCTCCTTGTTCTGCTTGACGTACGGACCGAAGCGGCCATTGGCAGCAGTGACATCCTCAGTGCTGACCGTGCCGTCTTCTGCCTTGACCTCAACGGAGCCCAGGGTGCGGGGCAGTCCCAGCAGGGCCACAGCGACCGGGAGGTTCAGCTCCTCAGGCAGCATTCCACGAAGAAGCGAGGCCCGTGGAGGCTTGCTCTTCTGGATCTTGTCCTTGCCGCGGGAGGTCTTGGCCTTGATGATCGTCTCGACCACCTCGCCGTGCTGGATGTACGGGCCAAATCGCCCCTTCATCAGGTAGATCGGCTTTCCATCCTCAGGGTGCTCCCCAAGAACGCGCGGACCTTCCTGACGCTCGATCAGCAGCGCGCGGGCCACCTCCAGGGTCAGCTCGTCGGGAGGGAGGTCATCAGGGACGTCGGCCTTGATGTCACCAGAGCTGAGGAACGGGCCATACCGGCCGACCCGGATCTCGATGGGCAGACCGTCGGCGGCTTCTCCGAGGAGGATGGTGCAGATCTGGCGAGGATCGATCTGCTCGACAGCGTTCTCCAGACTCGCCGACAGGCCGGTCTCGCCAAGGTAGAAGCGGCTGAGACATGCGCCGGAGTGGTCGTTTCCGAGTGCGATCTCGTCGAGTTCCTTCTCCATGTTCGCGGTGAACTCGTAGTCCACCAGCCACCCCAGGTGCCCCTCAAGGAGCCGGGTGACCGCGAATGCTGTGAAGGTCGGGACCAGGGCGTTGCCCTTCTTGAAGACGTACTCACGGCGGAGGATGGTGTCGATGATCGAGGCGTAGGTCGAGGGACGACCGATTCCGCGGGCCTCCATCTCCTTGACCAGGGTGGCCTCCGTCAGCCGGGCGGGGGGCTGGGTGGTGTGCCCGCGGGGCTCCAGCGTCGTGCTGGTGAGGACATCACCGAGCGCCAGCGGCGGCAGGACGCGCTCTCGATCCGCGAGGGCGGCGTCCGGGTCGTCGCTGCCCTCGACATAGGCGCGCCGGAAGCCGGGAAACTCGATGGTCTTTCCGTTGGCCTGGAACAGTCCGTTGTCGATGAGCAGCTGCACGCTGGCGCGCTTGCCGGTGGCGTTGTTCATCTGGCTGGCGACAGTGCGCTTCCAGATCAGCTCGTAGAGCTTTGTCTCGTCAGCATCGAGCTTGCCCGCTTCCTCCAGGGTCCGAAACACAGTGCCCGCAGGGCGAATCGCCTCGTGAGCCTCCTGGGCGTTCTTGACCTTCTGCTTGTAGAGGCGCGGGGTGCTCGGCAAGTAGGCTGCACCATACTGCTCCGTGATCAGCGACCGGGCGGCAGTGATCGCTTCCTGGGAGAGGGTGACCGAGTCGGTCCGCATGTAGGTGATCCACCCGTTCTCATACAGCCGCTGGGCGACCGACATGGTCCGGCGGGCGGTCCAGCGCAGCTTGCGGATGGCCTCCTGCTGGAGGGTGGAGGTGGTGAACGGCGGCGCGGGCTTGTCGGCGTAGGGACGCTCTTCGACCTTGACGACCTTGCCGCTCTTGCCGGTGAGGTTGGTCACAACCTTCGAGGCACCCGACTCATCGAGGACGGTCAGGCTTGTGCGCTTGAGCGTGCCGCTGTCATCGAAGTCCCGGCCGCTGGCCAGTCGGTTGCCGTCGAGCTGGACCATCTCGGCATCGAGGGCGCCCTTGTCACCGGTGAACGAGCCACGGATGCTCCACCAACCCGCAGCGGTGAACACCAGACGCTCTCGCTCCCGGTCCACGATCAGGCGAACAGCAACAGACTGCACCCGTCCTGCGGAGAGCTGCGGGCGGATCTTCCGCCACAGGAGAGGACTGACGGCGTAGCCATAGAGGCGGTCCAGGATGCGCCGGGTTTCCTGGGCTTCGACCAGGGAACGATCGATCTCCCGGGCGTTGTCCAGGGCGTGCTGGATGGCAGTCTTGGTGATCTCGTGGAAGACCAGACGGCGGACGGGGACCTTGGGCTTGAGGACCTCCATGAGGTGCCAGGAGATGCTCTCCCCCTCGCGGTCTTCATCTGTCGCGAGCAAGAGCTCATCGACGCCAGCCAGGGCTTCCTTGAGCTTCTTGACCTGGGCCTTCTTCTCGGCTGGGATGATGTAGAGGGGGGCAAAGTTGTCCTCTACATTGACCCCAAGGCGTGACCAGGCTGTCTTCTTCTGTGATGCAGGGATCTCGCTGGCGTTGCGGGGAAGATCCCGGATGTGCCCGACGGAGGCCTCGACAATGTAGTCGTCTCCCAGGAACTTGGAGATCGTCCGGGCTTTTGCGGGGGACTCGACAATTACGAGAGATCTGCTCATGGTGGCCTGTTCTTGCTGGGGGCGGGGGGACATCATCGTGGCATTGAGGTCGCCATCCGGATGCCATGCCTACAACGAAGTATCCTGCACTGCAAGGATAGCGTCTCTGACAGCCGGTCAATTGCTGTCCAGGGGCGGACTTGTCAACCCGCTGTCTGTCGTCCATCGCGATAAGATGGATGCAGGAGGACCAATGCCAGAGCAGGTGCCGAAGCAGACGTCCGAGCTTCTGACACTGTGGACCGCCTACCTCAAGGGTGAGCGCGGCGTCTCAGAACACACCATCCGAGCCTACCTCGGCGACCTGAACCGGCTGAACCGCCACCTCACCGAGCGGGAGCTTGCCCTGGAGGACGCCACCCTCCAGAACATCCGGGGCTGGCTGGCCGCCGGGACCTCCCGACCCGGACAGCCCTCGCGGCGTCTCTCTCCCGCGACCCTCTCCCGGCGCATCGCGGCGGTGCGCAACTTCTACCGCTGGATGGTTCGCAGCAAGCATCTGGAAGACAGCCCCGCTGAGCGCCTATCGACACCGCGTGTTCCCGTTTCCACACCGCGCTTTCTCGACGTCAATGAGGCCGCCGCGGTCGTGGAGAACCCCACCCAGTCCGGCTGGTATCTCCTCCGCAACCGCGCCCTGATGGAGCTTCTGTATGGCTCCGGGGTGCGGATCGGGGAGGCCGTCTCCCTGGATGTTCCCGACATCGACATCGACGAGCGGATGGTCCGGGTCACCCAGGGAAAGGGGCGCCGGGATCGCGTGGTGCCGTTCGGACCGCCCGCCGCCCGTGCGCTCAAGGACTGGATCGGCTCCATGGGGGGCCAGGGTGCGCTGTTCCGCAACAAAAACGGCGGCCGGCTCTCGGCGCGATCCGCACGCCAGATCGTGCGCAACGCTGGGGTGAACAACGGCGTCCCCCGGGTTCACCCCCACGCCCTCCGCCACAGCTGCGCGACCCACCTCCTCGGCGCCGGTGCGGATCTTCGCTCCATCCAGGAGCAGCTCGGTCATGCCTCGCTGTCCACAACTCAGCGATATACCCACGTCGATGCGGCCCATCTCCTGCGTGTCTACCGAAGCGCGCACCCACACGCCAAGCGCGAAAATCAGTCGGACCGACCGCTCTCCCCAGATGGGACCAACCATCCTGACAAGGCCAAAGAGACCACTGAGGAGGATCCAGGCTAAAGTAGGCCCTCAGGAAGGTCCGTGTCTGAAGCAGCACCCACAAAACTCGATCTCACTGCCAAAGAGTGTGCCCTGATCGAGCAAATGCACCTCACGCTCAACAAGGGTTCTCACTACACCCTGCTTGGTGTTCCCGAAGATGCCGACACCGGGCAGGTCCGGAAGGCCTACTACGACCTCTCCCGACACTGGCACCCTGATCGCTTCTTCCGCCGTGAGGTCGGGGACTACGCACCCCGAATCGAAGCCATATTCTCGGCTATCACCCTCTCATATCAGACCCTCTCCGATGCGCGAAAGCGCGAGCGCTACGACCAGGAGCGCATGGAGCGGGATCAGCCTCACAGCCGCTCCTCGAGGCGACGACGACGACGACCAGCGAACCCCGAGCCCAGCATCGAGGCTCCTGCCGATCCTTCGGATGAGTCCCAGACAACCAGCGATGACGCAAGTCCCCAGGCCGCGGTCCCGGCTGCGCCCCCCAAGCGCACCCGGCGCACCAATCGCCGGGCCAACCGCCTCACTCCCCGAGCGCGAACGAAGTACCGTCAGAAGGTCATGAGTCAGGTCCGTCAGGACGTGGTGGAGAATGTCCGGCGGGCGAAGATCTACTACGAGGCCGGCAAGAAGGATCTCGCAGACGGACACCCCCTCAAGGCCGAGAGCTCGCTGTACCTTTCCGTCAAGCTCGATCCACACAACGACACCTACCGCTCGCTGCTCGACG
Organism: Myxococcota bacterium; assembly: GCA_047621685.1. GTDB lineage: Bacteria > Myxococcota_A > UBA796 > UBA796 > UBA796 > JAQXDW01. Next base: position 26,000 of record JBLHNG010000027.1, read on the forward strand.
AGGCCCACGAACAGTCCCTCCAGATCCGTGCCCAGCAGTACATGAACGCCGCGGAGTCCGCTGAGAGCTTCCAGAACATCCAGGAAGCCCTCTACAACTACCGGAAAGTGGTGGAATACAAGTCCCGAAATGGCCTCGCCTACTACCGACTTGCTCAGCTGATCCGGCGGTTCGAGAAGGACACCCGTGAGGCCCTCAAACACCTCCGCAGTGCAGTCCAATACACCCCGGACAACGCCGATTTTCGCATCGCACTTGCAGAGGTCTACGCCGAGTTGGATCTGGGCCTGAACGCCCGGCGGGAGTACCAGGAAGCAGAGAAGCACACCCGGGACAAGGGCACCCGCGACCGCATCAAAGAGGGCCTGCGCGCCATTCGCTGATTATACCCACACCCCACAAACGAGGTGCGGTATGGCGAACCAGGTTGTAGTCGGTCTGCAATGGGGCGACGAAGGCAAGGGAAAGATCGTCGATCTCCTCGCCAGCAAAGCAGACGTTGTAGCTCGTTTTCAAGGTGGAAACAACGCAGGGCACACGCTGGTGGTTGAGGGGAAGCAGCTCGTCCTCCACCTCGTACCCAGCGGCATCCTTCAGAAGAGCCACTGTGTGATCGGAAACGGGGTCGTCATCGATCCTGAGGTGCTCGTCGAGGAGCTGGATGCCTTGGATGCCCGTGGGGTCGATGTCAGCCCGAACCGGCTCTCCATCTCCACCACTGCGCACGTCATCCTGCCCTACCATCGTCGGCTGGATCAGTGCCGGGAGACCGCTCTGGCAGACGGCAAGATCGGCACCACCGGGTGCGGCATTGGACCGACCTACGAGGACAAGATCGCCCGCCGTGGCATCCGGCTCAGGACGTTCATCCACGGT
>JBLHNG010000028.1:0-26799 GCA_047621685.1 Myxococcota bacterium
CATCCTCGGGCACCGCCGCACCGATCATCGCGGCGACCGCGTTCCGGTCCCGGGGAACGTTGTACGCAGCAAACACATCGAGCAGGTTGCCGATGCGCCAGTGGTGGGGGGCGGAGACGAGTGTGGCGAGGATCTGCTGCTGGAGCGGGGTGAGTCGTGCAGAATCGGTGAGGGGGCGGGTAAAGCCGGCCGCGAGCAGTGCAGAGACGAGCGGCACGTTGTCGAAGCCGCTGGTGCGCTGGAGGACCTCGGAGAGCATGGGCACCGAGTCGACGAGATCGTCGTGGTCGGCAAGGCACAGCGCGGCGGCGGCAATGGAGACCCCGGAAGTGCTCGCACACCGCACCCTGTCGAGCCCCGCGATCCCCTCCAGACCGAGCCGAAGCAGGGGCAGGGCCGCCTCCAGGTCGGGGCGGCAGGCGGCGGCGATGAACCGGCAGGGCTCAGCGGGATCGACGAGGTGGCTGGCCACGACACCAGGGGCGACGGTGCGCAAGGCGTTGCACAGGTCAGCCCGCACGCAGCCGTCCGGTTCCGCTGACAGTTGGGCCTGGAGCGCCTCAGAGACCCCATCGGCAGTGGTCAGCACACCGAGCAGCAGCGCCGTCGCGCTCCGGACCGCGGCGTCTTCGTGACCCAGCAGCGAGAACCACAGCGGCATCGCCTCTGCGGCCGTCCGCCAGATGGTCGTCAGGAGGTGCGGGGTGGTGCCATAGCCGAGGTCCTGGTCTGGTGCGGCGATCGGGGTGATGGTGCCGTTCCAGTGGTGGATGCGCTCGCCGTCGCACCACTGTCCGCTGCGGGCGGCCTCGGGAGAGCCAGCGACGAGGTGGGCGAGGAAGGCCGTCAGCGCCGTGGTCTGGACACCCGCTTCAACCTGCGCGATGACGAACGGGGTCGCCGCGGCGGAGGCCGGGTAGCGGGTGCCCTGGTGGCAGAGGCTGCCGTAGAGCGCATCCAGTGCCGTGCCGCCCTGCTCGGGGTCAGACAGCGCGCGCAGGTGGTCGGGGGTGTCGGTCGCTGGCCCATAGGCGTGGGTCAGGGCGCTCCAGTCGATGTCGTCGAGTCGGCTCATCATGGAGGCTATATATTCGATGTCGGTCGATGAGCGTGGAGGGAACTGTGGCAGCAAAGAAGAGCGCGAGGCCGGGGTTCCTGTCGGTCATGGCGCTGCGAAGGATGATCGGCATGCTGGGACGCTTCGAGCTGTCGGCGAACTTCGACCGACTGACCGCCACCCATCGACGGGGAATGGTCGAGGTCATCCACGAGCTGCCGATGGCCAGACTGAAGGTGAAGGGGAAGGATGGCTACCTGCACTTCACCGCCGGGACGGAGTCGTTCACCCTGCCCTGTGCATTCAGCCCGGAGCGCAAGGCGCTGCTGGCATCGCTGTCCGAGCTGTCGCAGCGGGCGAATGCACCAGGGGAATGGTCAGACGTGCCCTCGGAGCTGGCCTCGCTCATGTCTCGTCCGGCTCCGGTAGCTGAGCCGTGAACACGGTCGCGAAGCTGAACCCGGCGACCTGCCAGAACCACACGCTGGTCGCCAAAAAGCCCACCCCGGCCAGCAGCAGCCCGAGAAACGACAGCGCCATCGCCGTGAGCGCAATGCCCCAGGCCCGCCAGTAGGCCGACCCGCCCTGTGCGACCCGACCCAGCGCCCGGAATGGGTTGAAGATCTCTGCGGGATCCAGTGCCCGGCAGTAGTGGGTCATGTAGCCGGGGATCGCCACCACCGCGCCGACCCACAGCAGGACGCCGACGCCGATCAGCACCGCACTGTCCGCCCACAGCCCTGCCACAACCAGCCCGACCCCGGGAGTGCCGTAGTAGGCCATGCCCGCGAAGGTGATCGCCCCATGACGCAGCAGGAAGCGTGAGTCTCCCCAGGCCGGCCAGGCGGGTCGGCCAGCGTGCATGTTGTGCACCATCTTGATGCGGTGGCCCATGTTCATCAGCCAGCCCACCACCGGCACCAGCAGCCACGCCGCCCCGATGAGCACCTCCCGCTTCGCCAGCTTGTGCTGGAGGGGGAAGGAAAACGAGGTCCGCAGAGACAGCGGGGTGGTGAGGTCGACCGGGGGCTGGGGCATGTTCGGCAGGCTACCAGACCGCGTCGGTGGCCTACATCGTCCCTGGCGCTGAGTGTCGACGCGAGGTCGCCGCTACCCGGCCACCCGCTCGGTGAGGATGACCACCAGCAGCAGGCTGAGCGTGAGCCCCAGGCAGCCCTGCACCAGCACCTCGGCGATCACCTCCACCTCGCACTGCCGCTCAGTGGCCGCGCCGTGGCAGGCATCCGCTCCCCGTCCGCCGACGATGCTGTCGAGCCCGGTGACGCCCATCAGGGTGTCGTTGCCGTAGCCGCCGCGCAGGGTGTCTTCGAGGTGAGCAGGATGGTGATGAGTGCAGTCATGTGTCCCCCTGAGTTCGCTGCCATGTCTGACACCTGAATGCGGTGTGACGGCATCGTGCTGTGAGACCGGCGGTATAATTCCCACAATGCTGCTGCCATCCATGCGTCCTCCGCTCATCGAGACCATCCCCCTCAGCCGCGAGGAGGCCACCCGTCGCCTGCGCGAAGAACTCAACACCGCGAGCTGCCCCTGCACCGGTGCGGTCTCCAGCGGACACGTCTCGGTGGCGATCCGAGAGGAGCAGCGTCAGTTCTTCTCCCCCAGCCTCGACCTGCACCTCTACGACGACCCCGCAGGCGCCCGACTCGACGGCCACTTCGGCCCCCACCCCGATGTCTGGACCCTCTACGTCGCGGTCTATGCAACCCTTGGCGCGGTGAGCATCGGGGTGACGATGTGGAGCGCGAGCCAGTGGATGATCGGCGGCAGCACGGCGACCCTGCTCGCCCTGCCGGGACTGCTGGTGCTCGCTGGGCTGGTCTACCTCAGCGCCCTGATCGGCCAGCGCCTCGCCGCGGACCAGATGACCTTGATCGATGGCTTCCTGCACGGCACGCTCGGGCTGACGAAGCCGGGGAGCACAACGGAGGGGTCGCGAGGGGCATAATGCGCCCCATGAAGAAGACCCTCTCCACCCTCCTCCTCCTCAGCCTCGCCTGCTCCGGGCTGGACTCCGAGATCGAAGGCCCGGCTTCGATCAGTGGCCTGTGCCAGAACGGAATGGAGGCCGCCGAGACCTGGCAGGGCGAGTACCCTGGCCCGGTGGTGCACGTCATGGAGACCGCCCGGCTGCCGTCTCGCTTCGAGCCCTGCGGGGTCATCCAAGGCGAGTGCACGGTGCCTGCCGGGCTCTACCACCCCTGGGCGACCGGGGCGCTGGGCTTCGCGACGGTTCGGCCGATCCTCAAGTATCGGGTGACGAAGGACTACACCGACGAAGAGGGCACGGCGTTCGCTGAGGGCGACATCGTCGAGGTCACCGCCTACCTCGGCGAGGGCTTCTGTGGACTGCGCATCAACGGCGAGAATGAGGGCGGCTACTGCCCGGGCATGTTCGACGAGAGCGCGTTCGTCCTGCTCAACCCCGAAGACGAGAGCCGCCCGGAGACGCAGCTGTTTAAGGCCCGGTGTGCCGATGGGGTCGAGGCCTGGGTCGAGGTCGGCTCCGCGCTGGCTGCGCCGGGGGTCGAGGAAGGGGTGATCGTCGGGTACGGCGAGGTCGCACCGTATGGAACCGCCGAGGGTTTCTGAGTCCCGCTGCCTCGGATGTCTACTCCAGCGACACGTCTACGACCGCACTCAGGCAGGGACTGTCCTGATCACAGCGCTTTCCGTTGGGGTAGGACTCGCTGTACTCCGGCGACTCGGTGACCTCGGTGATCAGCTCGCCGTCGAGCCAGGCAGACAGGATGACGGTCTCCGGTGCGCCGGAGATCCCAAGGGTGCCGGTGTAGTCGCCGTCCTCTCCGACCAGATTCACCTCAAGCCACACCGTCTCGCTGGTGCATTCGATGATCCCGGCATCCGTCGGGAGGTTGAATTCGCAGTCGATGAGGTCGGCTCCGGTGTCGATCTGGAACGCCCAGTCGCCCTCGTCGGCGATGTCGAGGTTGACGGTCAGGCCGCTGATGCAGCCGATCTCGGTGCAGCTGATGTCGCAGCCGACTGCGAGCAGGGCGATGAGGGGGATGAGGACGCGCTTCATGGTGACTCCTTATCCTGCAGGGTGAAGCAAGAAGGGTGCCATGCCGTGCTCATCGGCACTGTCGCGGAATGGTGGACATCGCGGGGAGGGGAGTGCGACATGCGTGTCTCGAAGCGGTAGTCTCTCGACATGCTCCTCCTCAGCTTGCTCGCATGCGTTCGCACTCCCAACGACCTCCCCGATGCGTTCGCGCTGCCCGACAGCCTCAGCGCATACGATGCCTGGCTGGAGGATGCAGAGTCGCGGTACGACGACATCGTGCCGGGAGCGGAGCGGATGATCCGCTGGGACAACCCCGAGCAGCCCACGAAGACCGCTGTCTCCCTGGTCTACTTCCACGGCTTCTCCGCCACCCGCCAGGAGATCGCCCCGGTGTGCGAGGACCTCGCGGCATCGCTGGGGGCGAACACCTACTTCACCCGGCTCTCGGGCCACGGTCGCTCTGACGATGCGATGGCCGAGGCGCAGCTTCGGGACTGGCTGGTCGAGGCGGAGGAGGCCCTGGCGATCGGGCGGGCGCTGGGCGAGGAGGTCATCATCGTCGGCACCTCCACCGGCGCGACGCTGGGAGCCTGGCTGGCCTCCCGTCACGACGACCTCGCCGCCAACATCTTTCTCTCCCCCAACTTCGGCCCCCAGGCCGCCGGCAGTCGCATGCTGCTGATGCCCGGTCGTGGCCTGCTCTCCCGGCTGATCATCGGTGAGTATCGGGAGTGGGAGCCCGGCAATGCGCTTCATGGGAAGTACTGGACGACCCGCTACCCGACCGTCGCGCTGTTCCCGATGATGGAGCTGGTTCGGCTGGTCGAGAAGACCGACCTCAGCGAAAACCGCCAGCCCACCCTGGTCATCTACTCCCCCAATGATCAGGTCATCCGCCCTGATCTCGTCGAGGAGCGCATGGCGGAGATGGGCGGGCAGCCGGTGGAGTCTGTGCAGATCGCCCACGGCGGAATGGACTCCGACCACGTGCTCGCTGGAGACATCGTCTCGCCAGACAACAACGCGCTCGTCATCGCCACGATCGCCGACTTCCTGGTGACGCACACCGCCGCTGAGCGCAGATAGGTGACCTCAGATCGGGCGAAGCTGCGGGCGTGGTACGCCGACGGCGCAGAGTGGGCGCGGCTGGAGAGCGACGAGGGCTGGCTGGAGCATCGCCGGACCCTGGACCTCATCGCGCGCCACATCCCTGTCGGCAGCCGGGTGCTGGACCTCGGCGGCGGACCGGGTCGCTACGCCCTGCACCTCGCTGCGCGCGGCGATGTGGTCACCCTGGTCGATCTCTCCCCGGAGCTGGTGGCGCAGGCTGCTCGACGTCTTGCGGAGGCCGGACACACCGCGACCACCCTGGTCGGAGACGCCGCCGATCTCTCCAATGTTCCCGGCGCTCTCTTCGACGCCGTGCTCGCCCTCGGTCCGCTCTACCACGCCTCCGATTCTGACGAACTTGCGGTCTTCATCCAACAGATCGCTGCGGTGCTGCGCCCGGGCGGGGTGCTGCTCGCGGCGTTCATCCCACGGATCTCCGGCATCTCCGACTTCATCGCCCGTGCCGCCGCCGATCCGACTCGTCTCACCCCGGGCGTGCTCGCCGATGCGCTGACCACCGGGCGGCTCTCCGAGACCTTCTTCGCCCACCCCGAGGACATGGCCGCTGCGCTGGAGCCGGCGTTTGAGGCGGTGACCATCGCATCGCTTCGAGGACTGGGGGCAGGGTATGGCGCACAGCTTCGGGCGCTGGAGGGGCTGCCGGCCTTTGCGGAGGTGCTGGCAGTGATCGAGACGACCGCGACCCGGGCCGATGTCATCGGACTGGGCTGGCATGCCGTGGCGGTCGGTGTGCGGCGCGGCTGAGTCTGCATGAGACCGCGCTGGAGAAGAAGCCGACGCGGTACACTGCCGGACAGCCCTGGAGGCGCCGTGCTCCCCCTGCTGTCCCTGATCGCATCCGCTCAAGAGCCCGCTGAGGTTCTGCCGACCTGCCGACCCCGAGAGTGGTCCGGCGAATTCACCGACGCCACCGAAGCGATCGCTGAATCAAGACCCACTGAGATCGCCGATCTGGAGGCATGGGCGTTTCCGGCGCTGTCTGCTGAGGACGAGTCGGAGCGGCTGGGAATCCGGACCGAGGGGCTGCTGATCTACCAGGGCGGCTCGCTGCTCTATGAGCGCTACGACCGTGGCTACACCGCAGAGAGCCCGCACCTGACGTGGTCGGGGTCGAAGACCTTCATCAATGCCCTGACCGCCATCGCGGTTCGAGACGGGCTGCTGAGCATCGAGGACTCAATCTGCGACCACGTCACGCCGACCAACCCTGAGAACTGCGTGGTCACCGTGGCGGATCTGCTGTCGTTCTCCAGCGGACTGCAGTGGCGGGAGACCTACGAGGGCGATCCGCCGACGACCTCCTCGGTGGTCTCGATGCTCTACGGCGACGGCATTGTCGACATGGCGGCGTTCATCTCCAGCGCCGGACGCGCCTCAGAGCCAGGCACGACCTACCAGTACAGCTCCGGAGACACCACCCTCCTCGCCGCAGTCCTCCGAGTGGTCCTGGAGCCCCGGTATGGGTCAGACTTTGCCTGGAGTGCGCTGTTTGAGCCGCTTGGAATGGAGGGCGTGGTCTGGGAGAAGGATGGGGCTGGCACCCTGGTCGGAAGCTCCTACCTCTACGCCCCGCCGCGCTCCCTGGCCCGGTTCGGGCACCTCTGGCTGGATGATGGCTGCTGGATGGGGGAGCGGATGCTGCCGGAGGGCTGGGTGGAGACGTCGACGGGCGTCTCTGCAGCCATCCAGGAGACCGCGCTGGACCGCACCACCGGCTCACAGGGCTGGCAGGTGTGGCTCAACCAGCCAGTGGTCGCACAGGGCGACACCGAGCGACCCTGGGCGACCGCGCCGGTCACCGCGTATGGCGCGCAGGGGCACTGGAAGCAGCGCATCATGATGGTCCCGTCGCACGACATGGTGATTGTGCGGGTCGGAGATGATCGGGACGGCACCTTCGACAACGACGACCTGTTCCGGCTCGCCCTCGCACTGGGTGAGCCGAGCATGCATGACCTCCCCCCGCCGCCTCCGGTTGTTGAGTCGCCGACCGGGGTGATGGGGGAGAGCGTGCCGCTTGAATTCGACACCGGACTGCTGCGGATCGCCGCGAATTATGGTGCGCGATTGGCCTGCTCGTGCCTGTTCGTGATGGAGCAGGATGAGGCGTACTGCAAGACCTGGGTGCGGGCGAGTCCCGACATCGTGAAGCTGAAGATCAACGAGGCGGAGAAGTCGGTCACTGCGCGGGCGCTGGGGGTTGTGCGGGCGGAGGTGCGCTGGGTTGATGAGCGGTCGGGGTGTCAGTTTCAGTAAAGGGTCACCCGGTGTAGAGCACCAGGCGGGTCTTGCCGATCATGAGCTTTCGGGGTCTGCCAGCGAGAGGACGATGCGATCAGGGGATGGGATCTACGAGCTGCTGACCCACGCCGATGACGCGGTGGTGAATCAGGGCGTTGAGCTGGCTCGGAGCCTGTCGGGGAGGCAGCGGCTTGCGGTGATCGCGAGGTTGCTTCAGCGAGACGACCCCTGGCTGTGCTTTGCCATCGCCACCACCGATCCCGCTCCCCACACCCGGCTGTTTATTGTGTGGTGTGCCCGGAGCGTGCTGTCATTCTGTGGGGCCGAAGACCGTGCAGTGCTGGAGGAGATCATCGCGTCGGTGGAGGCGGAGCCCCGGGTGGTGCGTGACGATGGGCTGCGCTGGGGTGCCATCGAGGCCAGTGGGATTGCGGCCAGGACCGCCGAACGCGCAGCCCGCGCGGAGGCCGATGCAAACGCTGAGGTGGTTCGTGCTGGCATCCTCGCGCGGTCCCGGGATCCACAGGTCGCTGAGAACCTCTACGCCGAGACCCAAAAGGACAGCCAGCTGCGGGTGGAGTCCGCCAGTGAGGAGGTCCGCCTGCTCCAGCGCACCGAACTGTATCAACAGTGTGAAGCGCTGCTCTGCTGAGAGCCGAGCGGTGGCTTCGACGGTATGGTCCGATGTGGGAGGAAGACCCGAGCGGACATCTGCTGTGTATAAACTATGTGCGATAGGTACGCAAAGCCTATCCAGAACGGGTACAGCTATGACACCCTCCTGCTGAATGGACCCATGCTCTTCCTGATCCTCTTCATCCTCAGTGCCTTCGCCGCTGAGCCTCGGCTCCCGGTCCTCACCTATGAGGCCCCGGTGTCCTACCCGCCCGAGGCTCTGGCAGATGGCACGGGAGCAACGGTCCTGCTGGAGCTCACGGTCTCGGAGATCGGCGAGGTCATCGACGCTCGGGTGGTCGATCCGGTCGGTCAGGGCTTCGACGAGGCCGCCCTCCTCGCCGCGCGCAGCTTCCGGTTCTCCCCTGCGCTGACCGCCGAGGGCCTCGCCGCTCCCGCGCTCATCCAGTACAACCTCGTCTTCTCTGCTGATGCTGCCCCGCTGAGGTCTGCGGAGGGGGTGGTGCTTGAGGCTGGCATCCGCTCGAAGCTGTCGGGCATTGAGCTGCGGGCGGTGGGGCCGGACGGCATCACCGCGCTGGCCATCTCGGATGCCTCCGGGGAATTCTCCTTCGCCGGGCTCGCCCCTGGTACGTGGGTGATCGCCGCCTCCGGGCCGGCACTGCAGCAGATGACCCAGGCGTTCACCATCACCGATGGGCAGGTCACACAGCTGAAGCTCTACCTGACCCGGGATGCGCGTGCCGATGCGTTTGTCTCCTCTGAGGAGCTGGTCATCGAGGCCGAGCGGGTGACCTCAGAGATCACCGAGCGGAGGCTGACTGCGGAGGAGGTCGCCTACCTGCCGGGCACCAACGGCGACGTGGTCAAGGTCGTGCAGAACCTCCCCGGCGTCGCTCGCGCACCCCTCGGCATCGGCCAGCTCATCATCCGCGGTACCGCCCCGGAGGACTCCCGGTTCTTCATCGACGGCTCGCCGATCCCGCTGGTCTTCCACTTCTCCGGACTCACTGCGGTCATCAACTCCGATGCCATCGCTGAGGTCGCGTACCTGCCGGGCAACTACTCGGTGCGCTATGGCCGGGCGCTCGGCGGGCTGGTCGACCTGCGCACCACCTCTCAGCTGCCGGAGCGGTCCCGGGGCTATGTCTCCGTCGACCTCTACCAGTCCACTGCGTTCATTGAGCGCAAGCTCGGCGAAAAAACGGCACTGTCGGTCTCTGGTCGCCGGTCGTACATCGACGCGGTGCTCACCCCGATCCTCAGCAACGGCACCGCCACCGTCCAGGCCCCGCGGTACTACGACGCCCAGGTTCGGCTGCAGCATGAAGACAAGCGCGGCGCGGACTGGGACGCCCTGTTCTACCTCTCCGACGACAGCTTCCGGTTCATCGGGGCCGAGGAAGACATCACCGTCGCCCTGGCGGACAGCTTCCAGCGTGCCCGGGTCCGCCGGCTTCAGTCCTGGGGCACCGGCTGGAAACAGGAGACCACGCTGAGCCTCGGACCGGAGCGCCGGGAGTTCGAGTTCACCGGTGCCTCTGAGGCCTATGAGGAGCGTCTGAGCGTGGCGCTGCGCAGCGAAGTCGGTCGCCCGCTGTCGCCAGACACCAACCTCGGCATGCGCATCGGCACGGACATTCTCACCGGCACGGAGTCCTACTCCTACGACATCGCGGGCTTTGGGGATCCAGAGGCAGAGGAGGCATTGGTCTTCCAGCCCGCCCTGTACGCCGAGGCCTCCGCTCGGATCGGCAAGCTGACCCTCATCCCCGGTCTGCGCGGTGATGCCAGCCTCTACAGCGTCGATCACTCGACCTACACCCTCGACCCCCGCCTCGCGGCTCGGTTTCTGCTGACCGATTCCACCCGGCTTGAGGGCAGCGTCGGCCGCTTCTCCTCCCCGCCGACCCTCCGGCAGGTCGCCCCCAACGGCGGCAACCCGGATCTCAGAGAGGCCCACTCCCTCCAGACGAGCCTCGGCGTCAAGCAGCAGATCACCGGCAACCTGCGCGGTGAGGTCACCGGGTTCTACAACGACCTGAACAACCTCATCGTTGGTCGGGAGGACCGCTTCCAGTTCTTCTCCGGCCCCCCGCCCGCTGGCCCGTTTGACACCGGCGACTATGCCAACGACGGGGTCGGTCGGGTGTTCGGCCTGGAGACTCTGTTTCGCTACGATGGCCCGGCGGCGGTCGGGCTGCTCACAGCGACCTTCTCCCGCTCCGAGCGCCAGGACCGCCCCGACGATCCGGTGGAGCTGTTCGCCTACGACCAGCCGATCATCGTCAACGGCCTCTGGTCGCAGACCCTGCCGAAGAACTGGCGGCTGGGTGCCCGGCTCCGCTACACGTCGGGCAATCCCTACACCCCGATCGTCAACAGCATCTACGATCAGGGGAGCCGGGCGTTCATCCCGGTCTATGGCGAGCGAAGCAGCGCCCGTCTGCCGCCGCTGTTCAGCCTGGATCTGCGGGTTGATCGCACGTTTACCTACCGGACCTGGAAGCTGATGGCTTACCTCGACATTCAGAACATCGTCCTGGTCCAGAGCGCGGAGGTCGTGGGGTGGTCCTATGACTTCAGCGAGCTGCAGCCCCTGACTTCCAACCCACCGCTGCCGGCCTTCGGCTTCAAGGGGGAGTGGTGATCCTGTTTCTCGCCTGTGCAAGCGGCCCCGCCGCCGAGACCCTCATCGACGAGCTGCGCACGGTCGCGGTCCTCGCCGATCCGCCAGAAGCCACCGCCGGGGAGACCGTCGCATTCGATGCGGTGGTGCTCGATCCCCTCGACGAGGGCTTCGAGGTGCTGACCTGGACCTGTACGTTCACCGGGGAGGACTGCCTGGAGACGCTCGGGGAGGACTCCTGGTCGGGGCTGTCCCTGATCGACGCGCCGGAGTCCGACACAATCTCGACGGACTACACCGTGTCGAAGGCGCTGTCTGATGCGCTGTCCGAGGAGCCCCTGCCCCTGGTCAGTCACTGGACCCTGGCCTGCATCCCCGGCACCTGCCCGGTGTTCGACACCGCCCGGGGCGACGACACCGAGGCGCTTCGAGAGGAGCTCTCCGATCCGACCGCCTGGCTGGCGGAGCTGCCGTTTGAGGGGGTCAGCCTCTCACTGCGCACCCTCTTGCTGTCCACCCGAAGCGCTGAGGAGCGGCTGGTCAACCCCACCGTCTCCTGCGCGTCGCAGACCGGTGAGATGACCGCTGTGGCTGGGGAGTCGCTGATGTTCGACTGCGACGTCACCGGGGACTTCGACCTGGAGGGCGGGCTGTGGGGCTACACCACCGCCGGGGGCTGGGGGCTGGGCTTCACACCGCTGACTGCCGAGGAGACCACCCAGGAGTACCTCTGGTATGCACCTGAGGATGGCGGCGTTGACGTCCCGGTGTGGGTGGTGATCATCGACGGGCGGGGGGGCGTGGGACTGTGGTCAGGGTCGGTCGCGGTCGAGTAGACCGGGTCCGCGTCATGCGCTGACCATCGGCAGTGCGGTCAGCGTTCCGACCGGCCATTGGTTGCGGTCGGGATCGGTCCAGGCGGTCTGGACAGCGTGCATGGTGTCGGAATGGAGCATGGACCCCTCGCGGTGTGCCCACCTTTGGTGCAAGGCCCGTTCCGGATACGCTCTATGCTCCATCGTCCTGTATCGGCGGGAGTGCACCCCCATGGACCCATCCATGAACCGGTCTGTGAACCCATCGAGCCCTGGAGCGCCCATGCCCGTCCAGTACCACCTCCGCGACATCAACCCCGAGATGGTTGATGCCTGGCGCACCCAGCTGGGCCGCGAGGATGCGTTCACCATCTCCAGCGGCGACATCTTCGCGGTCAGCGCCGACGCCATCGTCAGCCCGGCCAACAGCTTCGGCTTCATGGACGGGGGCATCGATCGGATCTACAGCGAGTTCTTCGGCTGGTCGCTGCCCGCCCGGCTCCAGGAGCACCTGTGGGAGCACTGTGGCGGAGAGCTGCCCATTGGCAATGCGGTCATCGTGCCGACCGGCCATGAGACGATCCGCTGGTTGATCTGCGCGCCGACGATGCGGGTGCCGGGGGATGTGTCTCAGACGGTCAATGCCTACCTCGCGTTTCGGGCGGTGTTGCGAGCGGTGGATGCGTTTAATGCGGCAGGAGATCGGATCCGCAGCGTGCTGTGTCCGGGGCTCGGGACCGCGGTGGGACGGATGCCAGCGGCGCGGTGTGCGTACCAGATGCATGCGGCGTGGGGGCAGCATGTGGAGCCGCATCGGTATCGGAGTCTGGGGGAGGCTGGGGAAGGGCACTATGGGATGTTGGAGGTGGGGCGGGTGAGGTCGTCTCCGGGAGAGCGGCTTGCGGGGTGGCCGCCGTTTGATGTGGGTGGTGGGGGTGGGTTGTTTGGGGGACTGGAGGAGTGAGTCATCGGTGACTGGTGTCCGACTGGGGGGTCACAGGGGGAGCGGTGACCGGAGGTGAGCAAAGCCGCTGGAGCGGGCACTCAACGTAGGGAATGCAGCCCCCCTCGAGCGAGCGTCATGAGCAGCGCGAAGTGATGCGAAGTGGCCAGAAAAAGAATGGCGCGGACGATGGCGAACCTCAGCAAACCGGTGAGGGAGGACCCTTCGAAATCGAAAGCCACGAGGCTGAGAAGACCGAAGGGCGAGCAGGACAGGTCGGCACTATCAAAAGCAGAGATGGGCGAAGCCTTGAAGTCCGGCGGTACTGCCAACCCCGTCTCCGTCCTTGGGCTCTCATCGCTACGGGTCCCCTCCGCGGTCCGCGCTTCACTCCCTGTCGGCCAGCATTCTCAGTGGGTTGCCCCTTCTCTCAAGCCTCGGGTCGCTTGCTGCCTCCGGGGCCGCCAGAGAATCTGGCGTGCGGCCCCTCCGACACGGCCCACTCCGGGTGCCCCTTGCGCGCGCCCGGGCGGACTGAGACTCCAGACAAGGCGATCCAAAACAATACAATCAACAAAATTAGGGGGGAAGGCAGCCACCTGACCGGCTTCGTAGGACTCACCCCGTCCCCGTGCCGCTCCCCGAATCGACAATCAGCCCGTCTGCGACCGGCACTTGTCGAACTTTATGGTCAGTGAAAGAGAAGGCAGCCACCCGACCGGCTCCGTAGGACTCACCCCGTCTCCGTGTCGTCTCCCCGAATCGGCAATCAGCCCGTCTACGACCGGCACTTGCCGAACCCAATGGCGGGTCCGTGCAGGCAGCCACCGGTCGTCATTCGACTGCCTGCCCTCACCAGCAGCTGGAAGGGATCTGGCTCGCACAGGACACCCTGAGCCGCTGCGGCGACATCACCGGCCTGCCGCCCGACACCACCCTCAGCGAGCTGGCTCGTCGCTGATCCCGGTGCCGACCCCGTCCGTCTCGTGGCCGACCCAGACCTGGAGGCCGACGGTCTCGGCGAGATCCTTGAGGAAGACGAGGTTGCGGGCGTTCTGCTCGTGGTCGAGGGTGAAACCACCGGGCTCCACGCCGTGCTCCCAGCCCCACAGGGTGTGGGAGTTGTCGCCGACGAACAGCATGCCGCCCTGAGTGGTTCGGGCCAGCATGCTGATGCTGCCGGGGGTGTGGCCAGGGGTGGGCATGACGACGAGGCTGCCATCTCCCCAGACGTCGAATGAGCCCTCCATGGTGCCGAGCGGGCCGGTGAACGCCAGCTCGGTGAACGTGTGCTCCCCAAAAGTCGCCTTGATGCTGCGACGGAGCAGTCCGCGCCCCTGCCCGGTCGGCTCCCACTCTCCAGACCCGACGTAGATCGGCGTCCCCACAGGGATGTCGGGCAGGCCGAGGATGTGATCGGCGTGGGTGTGGGTGAGGAATACTGCGGCGGGGGGACCGGTCTGGGCGATGATGTCGGACATCGGAAGGACCGACTCAATGATGCGAGAGGCCAGCCGGCCCACCCCTCGGACCGCGAGGGTCTCTGGGATGCCGGTGTCGATGTAGACCGTGCCGTGGGTCGGGTGGGTGAGGGCGTGGACCACTATCGCGACCCGGACTGCTTCGTTGTCGAGTCCTGCAGCGCCGGGGTTGTCGAGGTTGATCAGTCCGTCGACCTTGACCGGGGCATACCCGCTGATGAACGCCTGGTGGGTGAGCAGGGCCACCGGATCCTGGGGGACATACGGGAGCGGCATTGGAACGGCGAAAGACTCCCGATCGACCCGGGGCAGGGTGCAGGCGAGGGCGAGCAGGAGCATCAGGCGAACTCCGGCGCGCGCTTCTCCAGGAACGCGGTGACGGCCTCGGCCAGCTCCGGGGAGGCGAGGCGCTCGGCGAACACCCGGTACTCTTCGTCCATCGTCTCCCGCAGTGCCGTGGCATTGGCCCGACGCATGAGCGCCTTGCTGGCTCGCATCGCGGCGGGTGCCCGATTCGCGAGCCGGACAGCCTGTCGCATTGCGTGGGTCTCAAGCGCGTCGTCGTCGAGGACTTCGTTGACCAGCAGGCTCTCACAGGCCCGCTGAGCGGACAGCGTCTCGCCCAGCAGCAGCAGCTCGGCGGCCCGGGTGTGGCCCATGGTGGTCGGCATCAGCAGGGAGCTACCAGCCTCGGGGACCAGCCCGAGGTCGACGAACGGGGTGCGCAGCCGGGCGCTGGTGGCAGCGTAGACGAGGTCGGCGTGCAGCAGCATCGTCACCCCCACCCCGATGGCCGCGCCGTTGACCGCGATCACCAGCGGCTTGCTGGCGTCTCGGATGGCGGTGAGGAACCGCACGACCGGGGCCATGAACGCTGAGGGGTTCAGGAAGGTCGCCATGTCGTTGCCGGCGGTGAACGTCGTGCCAGCACCGGTGATGTAGTGGACCCGCACCCCATCGCTGGCCTCACCCGACGCCAGGGCATCGGCGATGGCGGTGTACATCGCCGGGGTCAGCGCGTTCTTCTTGCGGGGGCGGTCGATGACGATGCGCTGGACGCGATCGATGATCTCAACGTGAATGTGCTCGCTCATGCCGTCCAGATAACCCTCGCCGGACGCCGATGGCGTGTGCAAGGTAGTGCGACCGGGAGGTGGCATGGAGCTGTGCGTAGTCTGGCAGGACGTTCATGACATCGAGGCGGATCTGGTGGTCCTCAAGGTCATCGATGTGGACCCCGATCAGTCCGGGCGCTTCCTCGGGGCGTCCCTGGCGGTGGCGAAGAGCCTGATATCTGCGGAGGTCTGCCAGTGGAACGTGGTCCGGCAGACCCTGGAGGAGCAGGGGTACTGCGCGGTGGATCCGGGACGGGCGATGGCTGCGGGCACCGTGCGCTTCTCGCTGACCGGCCCGCCACCGTTTCGCTACGCCTCGGTCTTCCGGTTTGCTCGGCGCATCACCAGCGCAGTGGATCCGACCCACCGCCACCTCGCCACCACCCTCCATGGACCGGGCCTCGGACTGCGTCAAGAGGCTGCGTTTGCCGTTCAGATCGACGGCCTGCTCTCCGGGCTGTCCGCCGGGGAGGTGGAGCGGGTGAGCATCGTGGAGCGGGACCATGAGGTGGCCACGAAGATGCGTGGCTGGCTGCTGGCGCGGTTCGCGGATGCCGAGCGCATCCCCGATGGTGTGCGGCTGACGACCCTGCCCCGCGGCGTGCGACATCCCCGGGAGTGGGCGGCGGGAGCAAACCTCGACAGCGCCGACGCCCGGTTCTTCTCCGCGCTCTGAGCTACGTCGGCTGGCGGACTGCCGCGGCCGGTCTCGAGGTGGCCTCCACCCGCCGTGTCAGGGTGGCCGCCAGGGTGGTTGCTTCCTCCAGGCGCGCATCGAGGCCCTCAGCGGCAGCACCGGGCA
This sequence comes from Myxococcota bacterium, assembly GCA_047621685.1. Classification (GTDB taxonomy): domain Bacteria; phylum Myxococcota_A; class UBA796; order UBA796; family UBA796; genus JAQXDW01. Next base: position 15,900 of record JBLHNG010000028.1, read on the forward strand.
TGATGAGTCGCACACCCCGGGGGGTCACTGCAGAGCCGGGCCAGGCGTGGATCACCGAGAGCAGCTCGCCGCGCAGGTCGTCGTCTCTCAGCAGCGTCCGGATGGCGTCCGGGTTGCGTCCGGTCGCTGAGACCATTCCATCAAGCACCGGATCCCCGAGCCGGATGGCGTCGGATTTCTTACCGGCGGTGATGGAGAGGCCAGAAGGGAGGCCGGTGATCGGCACGTCGATGATGGTCTGTCTGGCCGCGAGGTTCACACTGAGGACCACCCGCTGACCCCGGTGGGTGCCCGAGAGGTTGGCCCGGCTGCCCTGATCGATGAGGTTGAGGCTGAGTCGGCTGGAGACGGCCTGCCAGGGGGCGAGCGGGGCACCGTCGAGGGCCGCGACGAGCTGGAGGACGTCGTCGAGCATGCGGTCTACCCCAACGCTGAGCTTGCCCTGCTGCTCCAGGATGACCTCCGTGTTCTCCAGACGGCTGTAGGTGCAGCCGTTCGCCAGCGCACCAACCGCGCGGCGCAGCGTGGGCTCACGAAACAGCGCCTTCGTGGCCGCCTCGTCCGCGCTTCGAATCCGCAGCTTCGAATCGAGGAAGGCATCACCGATCAGGATGTCCTGCCCGCCGAAGAGCTTTCCAAACGTGGCGGTGAAGCCCTCCTGGGTGAGGCGAAGCTCGCGGGGGAGGGGGCGAGTCGGGCGGGCGCGCACGGTGGTGTAGGGGGTGGTGCTCTTGCCGTGGGAGCGGTTCTCGATCCCGACCTCCACCCCATAGTCTCCCTGCTTCCCGATGAGCTTTGGGGTAGTGAACCAGCCGCCAGGGAGCCACTCCAGTCCGCGCTCTGCGGCGATCGCCCGCCAGTGTCGCTCCATCTCGGCGGCCTGGTGCTGCGCATAGAGCATCACGCCGAGCAGAATCAGGACGATGGGGATGATTATGAGGACAGACATGCTCGCGACACTCCAGGAGGGATTGTGGTCTGGTTGAGTCTCCGGCTGGTGAAGTTTATCGGGCTGATGCTCCTCGGGGGTGGCCTGGGAGTGTCGCTGCTGTCGCAGTCTGGTGCAGAGCGGATGCGAGCAGCCTGCTGGCTGACGGGTGCAGGCATGCTGCTGACGTGGTGTGCCGGCTACGGAATGGTGCAATCCACCGGGCGATTCATCGGCGAGCCGTTCATTCTGGTTGGCCTCGCCTTCAGCCTGCTCGCCCACCTCGACGCCCTGCTCTACGCTCGCAGACCCTCGGCCCGGGCTGCGGCGCTGACGGTGGGCGGGGCGTGCGGTGCGGTGGCGGTGATGGTGCTGCGTCCTGTCGACGGTGCCGGCCTGCTGCCGGTCCTCGGGGTCGCGCTGGGCGCTGGAATCCTCGGTGGCTTCATCCTCAACCGCGAGGCGGAGGTCGCCGGACCTCAGTCCGCAGCGATCATCCGGCGGTGGTTCGTCTGGTTGGCCCGACTGGAGGGGCTCAGCCTGCTGACGCTGCTGGTGGTGGTCATGCCGCTGAAGTACCTCGGCGGGCTGTACGACGGCGGCTGGACCGGCTGGATCCACGGCGCGCTGTTCATGCAGTACGGCCTCGCGCTGCTGCTGGTTGCCCGGGCGGAGGCGTGGGGCTGGGGTCGGGTGCTCGGCGGGGTGGTCGCGGGGCTGCTGCCGGGGGGCACGTTTGTGTTTGAGGTGCTCGTCCAGCCCGATCAGTGAGAACCGCCAGGCGTTGGTGTGGTCGAATGCCCCATGCTGACCCTCCGCGACGACACTGGCCGCCGACTGCTGACCGAGGCGGCGCTGTGTGAGGAGATCCGCTCCGGAGCGGTCGGACCGGGGGTGGAGGTTCGACGTGAGGGCATGGGCTTCGCGCTGATCGAGGCGGTGACGCCGTTCGGGGCGCTGCTGGATGCCCCGGAGGCCCGGCTGGCTCGCCGACTCAAGGCCCCGCCGCTGCCGGGGCTGGCGCTGGGGTGGCTGGTCCTGATCGGGATCGGCCTTCTTGCGGGCGAGCGGGGGGTGGATGCGACCGACCTGCTGGAGTGGGTGGGGCCGCTGGCCTGGGCGAGGGCGATGGGTGCCGCGACCTTCGGTGCGGTGCTGGTGACGCTGCCGGTGGTCGGGATCCTGGCGCTCAACGAGCGGGCGTTCGGGGCTGCTGCGGTGGCGTGGCCGGCGCTGGGTGTGGTGGTCCCGGTGAGCCTGTGGGTGAGCCTCGGGCTGGAGAGGGGGCTGTCGCTTTCGGTCCTCACGGCAGCCGGCATCCTCGGAAGCTGTCTGGGCATCTGCGAGCGAAACCGAGCGTGCCTGCCGGACTATCGTCGGGAGTCGTATGGCCGGTGGCAGTATTTTGCCCTGCTGCCGATGCTCCTGCTGCTGATAGACGACGTCGATGCCCTCATCGCAGTGTGGATGTTGGTGGTTCTGGTGGGAGCCTTCGTGCTCGCCTTCCTCTGGCGTCCAGCCCTCCTCGGCGGCGACCGCATTGGCATCTTCAGCGCGGCCTCCATCCTCATGCTGCCCATGTTGGTTGGCCTCGCAGCCCGCGCCGAGCCCGACCTGATGCGCAGCGGGCGCACCGTGACCCTTCACCCTTCCGGCGTCACGCTGTGGGTGCCCACCCGACACACCCCAGGTGAGAACTCTCACGACTGGTCGCGCACCTGGAGGTTCGTCCACACCGATCTCACCCTGTCGTTGGTTGAGAACCCGGAGGGTGGCTTTGAGGCCCGCTTCAGCGATGCGGTGGAGAAGTACCCCGGGCTTGCGGCGGTAATGATCGCTTCGGCGACCTTCGACGACCCTTACGACGTTGCTACAGTGTGCAGCGACGGGGAGGTTATCGACTGCGCCCGGTCCCGTTACCTCGCCGGAGACCTGGACGAGGCCCACCGAATCGCCATCCGAGTGGATCAGTGGCGCTCTGATCGCAGCGAGGTGTGGTTACTGCTGCTGGACATCTGGGCGATACGACCGGAGCTGCGTCCTGAAGATGCCGATGCGCTCCTGCTCGGATGGCTGGAGGTGGTGGCGGGCCGCTACTACGGTCTGGAGTCCGAGCTGTTCCCAGTGCTGATGGCGGCAATGGATGCTGAACCCTGTGCGCTGATCACAGCACGGATCGACACCCTCCCCGAAGAGGATGGCGCCTACACCCTCTACAACCACAAGTGCCGGGAGGTAGAGCTGGCGAGACTGTCAGAGGCGGGCTGTGAGGCGACCGTCGCGCGGCTGGATGAGATCACCAGCGCACATCCGCTCCATGCGTTCCTGGACGAGCAGCGCTGGATGCGCTGCAGGTTGGACGGGGAGCGCAGAGATGGCAGCCTCATCAATCACCTGGGCTCTACTCCACCAGCTCCGGTGACTCCATGAGGACCATCGCCGCATAGACCTGCGGCACGTACCCATTGAGCGCCCCCGCCTCAACCAGCGCCCACACATCATCCGTGCCCTCCGCCTCAATCGCCCCCGCCACATGCCCGGCCCCCTGGTTGTACCCGGCCAATGCCAGTCCCCAGTCCCCGAATCTCACATGCAGGTCCGACAGCAGTCGCATCGCAGCGTCCGTCTCTGCGACCGGATCCAGCCGCTCATCAACCTCTGTCGAGACGTCCAGCCCATAGTTACGCGCAGTCTGCGGAATGAACATCCACACCCCCTTGCCCGGAATCCCAGGCGCCAGCGAGTACCCCGACTGGCCGACCCCGAGGTTCTCATAGCCAGACTCAATCAGCGGCACTGCGGCGAGGGCTTCGGGCAGGTCGTACTGAGACAGCGCGGCAGACACCAGCTCGGCATACTCCGGCCGGTTCTCCAGCCCGCTGCGCAGAAACGCCCGGGTGCGCGGGTTGCTCAGCTGGCCATTGAGGGCCGCAAGAAGGACCGGCTCGGCGGTGACCTCGATGCTCTCGACGCGCTGTGCAAGGACAGCCAGCTCATCGGCGTCGATGGTGCCGTCTGTGAGGAGGCCCTCGGCGGCATGGGCGGCGGTGAGCAGGGTGGCGAAGGAGAGGACGGCGAGCGGGAGGACGGCGGTCGAGCGGGGCGGACGGGTGAGCATCTGGATTCTCCGATGGAGCAGCGTGGAGCGGGTGAGCCCTGGGGTCAGGGCGGGGAGGGAAGCGGGCCGACGGGCAGCGCGCAGCAAGGCGTCGCAGTAGTCGCGCACCGGGATCTGGCGGCGGAGGTGGTCGTCGCAGGCCAGCTCATCGAGGGCCATGAGCTGTCGGCGGATGAGCCAGGCGGCGGGGTTGAGGCAGCAGGTCACGACGAGGGCCTGGAGGAGCCAGGCGAACCGGGGATCCCCCTGGCGGTGGTGCTGAAGCTCGTGGCGGACGGCAATGAGGCGGTCGGTGGGATCGGCGAAGGTGGCGTCGTCGAGCAGGACGATGGAGCGACCCGGCAGAGACAGCGCCATGCAGGCCGGCGCCCCCGCCCGCACCTCGACCCGCCCAATGCGACGGACCAGCCGGGTGCCTGCCAGCAGGAGCAGCAGGCCGCGCACCGACAGCACCGTCCACAGCAGCCCCAGCCCGATGGCCACCGCGACCAGCATCCGGGAGCCAGACCGGGCCGCAGCGGGCACAGTGGCGGAGACGGGGGCGGCGGACAGCGTGATCACAGCGGGACCACCGGGCTCAGCAAACACCTGCGCGGGAGGACGCCACGCCGGGGTGATGGAGAGTGCTGGCAGCACCAGCGGCAGGAGGATCGCCCCGACGAGCAGCAGGCGGCTGATCCGCACCGCGGCGACCGGGGGCAGGCGACGCGAGACCAGGACGATCAGCGGCAGGGCGACCACCAGCATCAGCTGAATGGAGAGCACGGCGCTCACTCTTCGCCCAGCCGCTCGTCGATGAGCTGCTGCATGGCGGCGAGGTCGTCGGTGGAGAGGGCGTCGGCATCCACCAGCCGGCGGACCAGGGCCAGGGGGTTGCCGCCGAACAGCCCGGCGACGAGGTGGCGAAGGTTGCGCGCCTCGTAGCTGGCCCGCCCGATTGCGGCGCTGTAGTGCAGGGTCCGACCGACCCGCTCGCTGGTGGCGAAGCCCTTGTCCTCCAGGATGCGGAGGATGGTGGCGATGGAGGTGTATGCCCGGGGGCGCTCCAGGGAGTCGACGACCTCGCGGACGCTGGCGCTGCGGTGCTCCCAGAGGATCACCATCAGCTCTTGTTCTGCTTCGGTCAGCAGGCGACTGTTTTTCATGACTCTTAACTACTAAGACTTTAGTAGTTCGTCTACTAAATCCTTAGTAGTTCACTGGAGAGCAGCCACCGCTGACCCAGATGGATCAGCTCCCCAGCAGCTTCTTCGCGACTCATCCAGACCAGGGTGTGCCCGGCTTCGGTGGGCGGGCCGAGGACCTCGCGCACGGTGGCGGTGTAGTAGGTGCCTGCCTTGATGAAGTGGCTCAGCGCCGGGGACCAGGCGTACTCGTCCAGCTCTGCCAGCCGCTCCCCGAGGTGAATCGACAGCCCGGTCTCCTCGATGACCTCCCGGCACAGCGCCTCGGCGTGGTCTTCACCGGGGTCGATGCCGCCGCCGGGCAGGTGCAGGGTGCCGTCCTCGACCTGGACCACTGCGATGCGTCCGTCGTGCTCAATGACCGCATAGACTCCGGGCCGACGCCAGTATGCGGCACCAGGGACGGGGGAACCGAAGCAGGGAAGGTCAGGCATCGTGGGCAGTGTAGCGGGTAGACTCTCCGCCATGCTCCTGCTCTCCTCCATCGCCCTCGCCGGTCCCTCCACTCTGATGGTCGGCTTTGACCACCCCGGTCGCATCGACGACATCGCCGCACACGGCGGTCACATTCGGGGCTGCTACCCCCGCGCGAGGCTCTGCGTCATCGACTATGCACCGCAGACACCGCTTCCCATTGAGGCGATCCAGGGCATCTCCGGGGTCCGCTACGTCGAGGTCGACGCCCTCATCCCCCACGCCCAGCAGTCCGTACCCGCTGACGCTGCCGGTACGAGCGACTGCCCGGACCTGTGGGAGCTGGCGGAGATCGACGCCGAGGGAGCATGGGCGGTGGCATCGGGGGCCTCCGCGCCGGTCGTCGCGGTCGCTGACAGCGGCTTCCTCACCAGCCACGAGGAGCTGTCGGGCCGCATCTCGGGGCAGTACGACTACGGCAACGGCGACACCAACCCGGAGGTCGAGTGGTCCTCGGGAGTGCCGGGGCATGGCACCTTCATCGCCGGAATCATCGCCTCGGATGGAAGCAACGGTGTCGGACGGGTCGGGATCGTGCCGGAGGGGAGGGTCAACCTGCTCAAGATCGCCGACAACAACGGCGCGCTCTACTTCAGCTACGCCGTCTCTGCGCTCGCGGACATCGCCGAGGGCGACCTCGGGATCCGAGTGGTCAACTACTCCATCGCCTCCTCCAGCGGAAACAGCTCTTTCTACGATGCGGTCGGTGCGCTGGCAGACGCCGACATCCTCATGGTCGTTGCCGCCGGGAATTGCAGCAGCGCCAACTGCTCGGACGCCGACAACGACGCCGACCCGCTCTACCCGTCGAGCTACACCTACGAGCATGTGGTGTCCGTGGCCGGCTCGACGGCGGGCGGTGGGTACAACACCTACAGCCACTACGGCGCGTCTTCCGTCGATCTCGCCGCGCCCGGGGTCGACATCTGCAGCCTCGGCGTCAACAGCGACGCGGACTACTCCACCGCCGGGGGCACCAGCTACGCCGCTCCGATCGTCGCCGGGGTCGCCGCGCTGCTGCTGGAGGCCCACCCCGACCTCACCACCACCGAGCTGGCCCGGGTCCTGCGGGCCTCGTCTGCCGCCAGCCCCGACTGGGCCGACCGGGTGCGCTCCGGTGGCGTCCTCGACGCAGCGGCAGCCCTCGACACCGCAGTCCCCCGGATGGACACCCCCGCCGACACCAACCTCGACGGCCTCGGGGTGCTCGACGTGGTGCTCAGCAACGTCGGCGCAGATGGGACCGGATACCTGCTGATTGCACACGGGGAGGGCTTCGCGATCACCGACGCCGGGGACTGGGATGTCCTGCCCTACGCCGCGGGCGACGTCCTCACCCTGCCCGACGCCGACACGGCCACCATGACCGGCACCGGCACCCTGCTCACCGGCGATCTCCTCAGCCACCGGACCACCGCGCTCGCGCTGAACCTGTCGGGCCTGAGCAAAGGTTCCTGGCCAATCACCGCACGTCTGACCGCCGTCTCTGACGGTGCGGGCTACCTCAACGCGCCCTACGACACTGGCACTACCGATGAGACCGGCTTCCTCGCCCTGTCCGCCACGATCACCGTCACCGCGCTGGCCCCTGAGGACACCGGCGAGCCTGCGGACTCCGGGGATCCGGTGGACTCTGGAGAGCCGGTAGACACCGGGGAGCTGGTGGTGGACTCCGGCGAGCCGACGACCCCGCCTGAGGTCGAGGAGGAGCCGCAGGGCTGCGGGTGCGACGCGGTGAGCGGGAGTGCTGCGGGGTGGCTGGTGGGCGTGCTGCTGGTTGGGTGGCGTCGGCGCTGATCAGGGATTGCACCTGCCCTGGTCGAGGTCTCCCGGGCCGACATCGCGCCGGGCATGACGCTCCAGCAGCTCGTCGATGTGGCGGTCTCCCCTTAGACATCGCCGCGAACCCGTCCGCGTCGGATACCGTAGTCACCATGGCAGACAGTCCCGTCAAGACGTTCGCGAGCCAGCACGGCCTCGACGAGATGACGACCCTCGCCCTTGAGGATCTGATCAGCTCGCTGCAGCCCGGTGATCCCTGGGACATCGGGGACAGCGCCCCGGCGATGTCGGCTGCTGGAGACTTCAGCGAGTCCCCTGAGCCTGCACCGCCGCTCCAGGCGGGGGCGCACCTGGAGATCCGTGAGGTCCTCGGGGTCGGCGGGATGGGCGAGGTGCTGCGGGTGGTCGACCTCCGGCTGCGTCGGGTGATGGCGATGAAGGTGCTGCGCCACGCCCTCGCCCACCGCCCCGACGTGCGCGCCCGGTTCATCGAGGAGGCCCAGGCCACCGCGCAGCTGGAGCACCCCGGCATCATCCCGGTCCATGAGCTGGGAGAGCTGGCGGACGGTCGGCCCTACTTCACCATGCGGGAGATCCGAGGGCGCACCCTGAGCGATGTGCTCGTCGAGCGCGCCCACAGCCCGGATCGCTGGCGGCTTCGGCGGCTGATCGCGCTGCTGGCGCGGGTCTGCGAGATCGTCGGCTATGCCCACAGCCGCGGGGTGATCCACCGGGACATCAAGCCGGCCAACATCATGGTCGGGCCGTTTGGTGAGGTCCTGGTGCTGGACTGGGGGCTGGTGAAGGTCGGCGAGCACGCCCCGGTCCACACCGACCGCCAGGAGGACGCCGCCACCACCCGGCTGGGGCAGGTCTCGGGCACCCCGCGCTACATGTCGCCAGAGCAGGCCCGGGGGGAGCGGCTGGAGAGTCGCTCGGACGTCTACGCCCTCGGCGCGATCCTGTTCGAGATCCTCGCTGGCCGACGCCTCCATTCTCAGCGTGATGCTGAGGCACTGATCGAAGCGGTCGCCTCAGGACGCGGCCGCGCGGTGCTGCCCACCGGCCTGCCGCCAGACCTCTCCCGTCTCTGCATCCAGGCCACCAACCCCACGGCTCATCGGCGTCCAGAGAACGGCGCGCGGCTCGCGGAGGCGCTGTCGGACTGGCTCGACGGTGCCCAGGCCCGGGAGCGTGCGCTGGCGGTGGTGGAGGAAGCGCTGGCCATGGAGCCCGCCGAGCAGGCGCTGCGACAGGACGCTGCCCGGCTCAAGGCTGAGGCCGCCGCGCTGCTCAAGCAGACCTCTCCCGGTGCCGACGCTGCCGACAAGCGCGCCGCCTGGCGGATCGAGGATGAGGCTGCTGAGGCAGAGCGGGAGGCCGGGCGACTTCAGCTCGTCCGACTCCAGCAGCTCTCCGCCGCACTCACCCACGCCAGCGAGCTTCCTGAGGCCCTCTCCGCCCTCGCCGACCACCACCAGCGCGCCCAGGCCGAGGCCGAGCAGGAGGGCGACACCGCCGCCGCGGCCCGACACGCCCAGCAGCTCGCCTTCTTCGATCGCGGGCGGTACACCGACTGGCTGCGCGGAGACGGCGGCCTCACCCTGCTCACCGAGCCGCCCGGCGCGACCGTCACCCTCCACCGCTATGAGCCCCACGACCGGCAGCTGAGGCTCGGGGAGCCGGTGGTCCTCGGAGTCACCCCGCTGCACGCCCACCGCCTGCCGATGGGGCGCTACCTCGCCATCCTCCAGGCGCCGGGCCACACCGCCGTGCGCTACCCCGTGCACATCACCCGCCAGCACCACTGGACCGGCATCGCCCCCGAGCAGGCTGCGCCCCGACCGATCATCCTGCCGCCACAGGGCGCGCTGTCGGCGGATGACTGCTACGTGCCCGCGGGCTGGATCATCGCCGGGGGCGGCAACTCACTGTCGAAGCCCCGGCATCGGCAGTGGGTGGAGGGCTTCGTCATCCGGCGCTTTCCGGTGACCAACGCCGAGTACATCACCTTTCTCGATCGGCTCGTCGATCAGGGGCGCGAAGAGGATGCCCTGCGGTGGGTGCCTCAGGGGCGCTCGACCCGGGTCGGTGTTCCCGGTCGCATGTCGTATGGACGCGATGAGGCCGGGCACTTCATCCTGGCTCCCGATGCCGAGGGGGACATCTGGGCGCCCGACTGGCCGGTGGTGATGGTGACCGCAGCCTCAGCAGAGGCCTACGCCGCCGCACAGCCCGCCCTGGATGGCGGCGCGTGGATGCTGCCCGACGAGGTGCAGTGGGAGAAGGCAGCCCGTGGCGTGGACGGGAGGCCCTACCCCTGGGGCGATCACCTCGAGCCCTCCTTCCTCAACACCCGGGAGCGCGGGGATCGGCCGATCATCGAGGCCATCACCGACCGAGCCGCCGATGTGAGCCCCTATGGGATGCGCGGAGCGGCGGGCAACATCCGAGACTGGACCCGGGGGGCGTTCCAGCTCCCCGGCGGTGCCGAGAATCCCGGCGAGCGCGGGCTGCGCGGGGGCTGCTACTTCTCCTGGTCGAACACCATGGGCTGTCGGGTCGGCGTCCCTGCTCTGGTCACCGCCGACTCCATCGGCTTCCGACTGCTGAGCGTGCCAGAGTGGCTGGCGACTACTGAGTCGGCTTGAACTCGAAGAACAGGTTGCCCTTGGAGTTGCAGCTTGCGTAGAGGTAGTACGGAGCCTGCTGGGTCTCCCCGTTGCCCTGTGGGGTGTGGGCGTAGATGAAGTCGGTTCCGGTGGCCTCGACATCAACCCACATTGAGACGTGCGGGGTGTAGCTCGTCGGTGCGGGCGCGGGCTGACCGATGATCGGGTCGACGACGTTGGCGGTGAAGTTCGCACCCTGGATGGCGTACTGGGTCGGATCCATCTTGTAGAAATTGACGGGGTTTCCAGTCTGATACCAGGCGGCGTACTGGACGAAGCCGGGGGTGGTGAATGAGCCGGTGCCCGCGAACTCAAACACGGTCATTCCGTTCTTTCGAAGAGAGGGGTTGGGGTTGCCGGCGATGTAGTCCCATGCCTGCATGTTCACGCTGGTGAGGTTGGTCACGCAGCCGCCGATGTTGGTGACCGGGGTCGGGCTGCTGCAGGCGCCGGGCGGGGGCATGACCACGATGGCCTGGATGGGGGTGAGTGTGTTGATGGAGCCCATGTTTCCGACGAGCAGCTGGGTGCTGCTGGTGCTTCCGCCCGCATCCTCGACGGTCAGCGTTGCTTCGAGGAAGTTGCCGGCCTCGCTCGCCATGTCGAGGATGGTGGAGGTATCTGTCGCGCCGTTGGCCACCTCGTTGCCGTCGATCTCCCACGTGTAGTTCACGATGCTGCCCAGCGACTCGCCGCCATACAGCCCGACCTGACTGCAGTCCGTGTTGTCGCACCAGACCTG
>JBLHNG010000029.1:0-26320 GCA_047621685.1 Myxococcota bacterium
CGGCCCTCCGACACGGCCCACTCCGGTGTCCCCTTGCGCGCGCCCGGGCGAACTGAGACTCCTGAACTGGCGATCCAAAACAATACAATCAACAAAATTAGGGGGAAGGCAGCCACCTGACCGGCTTCGTCGGACTCACCCCGTCCCCGCACCTCTCCACGAATCAGCAATCAGCCCGTCTGACGACCGGCACTTGCTGAACTCTGTGGCGGGGCACTGAGCCAGCCACCTGACCGGCTCCGACCGGCTCCCCGAATCGGCAGCTCGCCCATCTTCGACCGGCTGCTGCCGCCGCTCAGTGGTCAGTCCACAGCCAGCCCCAGGGGTGAGGTAGCCCGGGGCTACCCCACCCTCTCAGGGCAGGTGCAGCCGCTGGAGCTTGCTGACGGACTCGATGCGCTCCTCGGCGACCTTGTTGGAGGCGGCCGTGGTGGTGATGCCGAGCGCGCGGGCCTTGTTGATGACCTGCTTGACGGTGTTGAAGATTTTGCCTGCGTCGCTCATCGCCAGCTCGCTGGGCAGCTTCTTCAGCTCGGCGTAGACGTTGATCAGGCCGCCAGCGTTGATGACGTAGTCCGGCGCATAGGTGATGCCGGCCTTCTCCAGGGCCTCGCCGTCGCGGATCTCATCGTCGAGCTGGTTGTTGGCCGCACCGGCGATGATCGGAGCGCGAAGCATCGGGATGGTCCGGGCGTTGATGATGCCGCCGATGGCACAGGGGGCGAGGACATCGCACTCTGTGCTGTAGAACTCATCCTGGCTGATGACCTTGCCGCCGAACTGCTCGGTGACCGACCGCAGGCGCCGCTCGTTGACATCGCTGTAGAGAAGCTTTGCGCCAGCCTTGTGGAGGAACTTGGCGAGGTGGAAGCCGACCGAGCCGATGCCCTGGATGGCGACCGTGCGCCCGCCGACATCGGGGCTGCCGTAGACCACTTCCAGGCATGCGCGGATGCCCTGGTAGGTGCCCCATGCGGTGACCGGGGAGGGATCGCCCGAGCCGCCGACCAGCTTCTCCTGCCCAGTGACCCACTGGGTCTCCCGACGAATCCAGGACATGTCCTGGACAGAGGTGTTCATGTCTTCGGCGGTGATGTAGCGCCCTGAGAGGCTCTCGATGTGACGACCGAACGCCCGAAACAGCGCCTCGTTCTTGATCGAGGGGTCGCCGATGATGACCGCCTTTCCGCCACCGAGGTCGAGGCCAGCGACAGCGGCCTTGTAGGTCATGCCCCGGGAGAGTCGGAGCACGTCGCGGACGGCTTCCTCTTCCGTGGCGTAGGGGTACAGGCGAGTGCCGCCCAGCGCCGGACCGAGCGCGGTGCTGTGGATACCGATGATCGCCCGCAGGCCGACCTCGTCGTTGCGGCAGAACAGGAGCTGCTCGTGACCAAGCTCTGCGAGTTCATTAAAGATGCTCATGGTTCTCCCGGTTCGAACGATTCTATTCGCTGAAGGATCAGGGGGGCTTCGGTCGTGGTTGTGTGGCCACGGGATCGAGATCGAAATCCCATATCCCTCCCGCTCCAGCAGTGCCGTCTGCGCACAGATTCCTGTCGGCGGTATGGTCGTGGTGCATGAACGGGACGGAGCGGCCACCGGCTGACAACAATGTGCTGCGCCCACAGTGGCGTCAGCAGCCTCCAGGTCCGCCTCCAGGTCCGTGGCCTCTCATTCGTGCGGCTATCCCGCTGGTGCTGATCGCTGGTGTGGCAGCCTGGATGCTGTGGGAGCGCAAGGAGGCCAACACCGTCTCGCCCTACGCCAGCCTCGCGGTGGTGGCGTCCCCGCGGGTGGAGTTCTCGGGCTCACTGCCGGAGTCCGCGGAGGCGGGCATGATGGACCTCGCCCGTGGGGACTGCCAGACCGCCGCGGCCCACTTTCGCACCGCCGGACGCCGCAACCCGAACCAGACGAGGATCCGGGTGCTGGAGGGGGCTTCGTTCCTCTGTGCTGGAGATTCCAAGGAGGCCGTCGAGGTCCTCAAGCCCCTGGCTGACAACCCAGACCCCTCCGGGGAGCTGTGGTGGTTCCTCGCCCAGGCCTGCCTGCTGGAAGGAGACGCCAGCTGTGCGATGGATGCCCTGACCACCGCAGAGCAATCCGGTCCCCGGTATCGAGAGCGGGCCAGCCGCCAGAAGCGCCAGCTCCAGGTCCTGCTCAGTACGGAGTGATCGGAGCCAGGGCAGGAAAGCCGTCCCGGCTGAGATACTCGGTGAAGAAGCCGTCGCAGTGGGCATCTGCGGTGCAAAACCGGCAGGTGTCTTCTTTGTGGAAGGAGACCACACCGGGGAAGAACAGCAGCGCACGGTCCTGCTGGTGGTCGGCGTCGACATACCAGCGGTTGTGGGTCCGCCGCACCAGCCGAGCCAATTCACCGAGATAGCACACCGGCAATCCCTTGATGTTTACGGCCCGACCGGCACTCTCCAGGACTGTGGCCGCAGTGGTGACCGCAGAGATGGCCTGGGCCTGGGCGGGAACCGGTCGGAGGCGCTCGGAGGTGGGCAGGGGGTAGGTGAGGTTGGTCTGCTGCGGTCCGAGCACGGCGAGGGCGGCGGCGATTGAAGGGAGGTGGGGGAGGGTGGCGAGGGTGAGCACGACGTTGGCGCAGACCATGAGTCCGGCGTCATGGGCGGCCGAGATGGCGGCGAGCGCTGCGGTGGGCTCTCCCTGGATGGGCACGACCAGGAGGGTGACGGTCTGGGCGAAGTCCGCCAGGGGCAGCGCGGTGAGATCCTCGGTGCCGGCGTGCAGGATGATGCGCTGGATGCCCTCCGACCGCGCCAGTGCCATGGCGGCGGGGGTGTCTGATCGCTGCGCCACACCGACCCCGGAGAGGACCAGGGCGGTGCAGGGAGCGGTGCGTGGGGTGCGCAGACCGATGGTGAAGTAGCGGATGTTGTCCGCCAGCTCCACCGGGGAGAGGCTCCGGGTCGGCAAGGGTGCGCCGGCCTCAACCCGCCCCGGGTAGCGCTGCTGCACCCGAATTTGCACGGTCTGGGGGAGGGAGACCGCGCCGGCTGGCGTCCAGCGGAGCATGGGGGCTCAGATCTCGGTGGTCGGCTCGTCGGCCGTCAGCTCCACCATCTCCAGATCGGATGCCGGGATGTCCAGGATGGCGTTGTTGGTCAGGCGGGCGTTCATGTGGCGGAGGCGCTCACCAAGGGCGGCGAGGAGTCGGAGGAGGATGTGGTTTCCAAGCTCCGGATCCCGCTGGGTGAACTCCAGGAGCTGGGTGCGCCGGACGACGACCGCCGAGCCATAGGAGCCGCCGCTGACCGTGGCGGAGCGGGGGGTGTCATCGAGCAGGCCCAGCTCGCCGAAGTGCTGTCCGGCTTCGAGGCGGGCAAGGGGGATGTCGTTTCGGGAGACCACGACGTGGCCCTGGACGATGACGAACATCGCATCCCCGGGGGCTTCCTCGGTGACCAGGACCTGACCAGGCGTGAAGAACAGCTCCTCGCAGATCCGGGAGACCCTCAGCCGGGCGTGGAACGGCAGGTCCGTGAACAGGAACAGCTCCTCCATGACCTGTGCGCGCGCTCGGGCGGACTCGGCTTCTTCGGAGGCCTCGGGCTCGATGAGCACGACGGTGACGTTGTCTGGCCCGCCGTTCTCCAAGGCGCGGAGGATGAGCTGGCTGGTGGCGGTCTCGACATCGTCCTGGCTGGCGATGGACTCGATGTCTTCCTCGGAGACCGGGTCGGACAGCCCATCGGAGCAGAGCACGAGACGGTCGCCGGGCAGCACCTCGATGCACATCACGTCGGCCTGGACGGTGGGGTACAGGCCCACTGCGCGGGTGATGACGCTGCGGTAGCGGGAGCGGATGGCCTCCTCGTAGGTCATCTGCCCGGCCCGAACCAGCTCGTTGACCATCGAGTGATCCTCGGTGAGCTGGCGGATGAGGCCGTCGCGGATGAGGTAGGCCCGGGAGTCGCCGACGTGGGCGAGGAAGACCGCGCCGCCGCCGACGAGTGCGACCACCAGGGTCGTCGTCATGCCCCGCTTGTTGCGACGCTCGGACTCGTCGTACACCGAGCGACTGGCCCGCTGACAGATGCCGTCGAGCAGCTCCAGGACCTCGTTGCGGGTCTCCCACTCCGGCCGGTTGGTGTACTTGAAGACCGCAGCACGAAGCTCGTCACTGGCGGCCTCGAAGGTCTCGACAGTCAGAGCACTGGCCAACTCACCGGCGGCTCGACCACCCACCCCATCGGCGACGACAAAGACCCCACGCTCCGCAGAGGCGAACAGGGCGTCTTCATTCTGGTTGCGTCGTCGTCCGACGTCGGTCTGCGCGGCGTACTGAATCATGCTGGCCTCACAAGCTCAGAGAACCTGCACCGGGATCTCCTGTAGGACCGTCGGGGCGTCACCGGACCCGACGGACTGAACGGACACCCGGATTATCGCATCCTGGGCGGTGGTGCGCTGATCGACCAGGAACTCCCAGGAATGAGACCGCTCCTCTCCGGCGGGGAGGCGGGTATCCGACAGGGTGTTCCAGGGCGGGGCGTCTTCGATCTCGCGGGCGAGATCGGTGGCGAACGGCTCGCTCAGTGGCAGGCCCTCCGCTCCGATCAGCTCCGCAGTCAGCCGGTAGCGCTTGAACGGCGAGCCGGTGGGAAAGTGGTGGCCGGCGCCGGTGTTCTGGAGTCGCATTGAGACCGGAAACACAATGCCGCGCTGAACCTGCGGGCTGTCCATGCTCAGCAGCACCGAGACTGCGCGCGCGAGGTCGGCGGAGAACCGATGGCTGGCCTGACCGGCGAAGTGGGTCGCGGTCACCGGGGCGGCGACGGGCGGCATGTGGCAGTCCTGACACCGGATCCCGGCCGCAGCGTAGGGGCTGGCCTCCCACTCGCCGTAGGTGTTGTAGAACGGCTTGTCCGCTTCGGGCCAGGTCAGCTGGTGACAGGAGGCGCAGAAGGTGCTCTGGGTCAGCTCCTCAGAGACGACCACTGGATGCGGCGCGGCGTTGCTCTCGTGGAGACCCAGCACGACCCCGTCCCGGACATGGCAGCCCACGCAGCTCACGCCCTCAGACATCAGGCTGGGATCCCAGGAGGGGTTGTCTTCGAAGGTGGGGCGAGTGAGGTCGCCCTCGATGTAGCTGGTCGCGAGCCGAGCGTGCTGGCTGACCAGCGGGAGGTGGCAGGTGGTGCAGGCGGTGGTGTCGCCGACCCGGTGCAGGGCCTCCTGGTAGCTCTCCGAGCTCCAGGCCCCGGCGTGGCTGGAGGTGGACCAGTCATCGTGGGACTGCCAGTGGCAGGCGTTGCACGACTGCGCGGAGAGGTTTGCCAGCCCCTCGGGGATGACCTCAACGGCAACGGGCAGGGTGCCGCCGAAGATCACCGGAGCCGGCACTGCGGGGGCTTCGGGCTCCTCGACGAGGTCTTCAGGTGGTGGATCCCCGCCGCGACGACCCGCGGCAAGGGCAATCCCACCGAGAAGCACGCTTCCCAGTAGGACATTTCGAACAACCGGCTTCATGATCCGGACAGCGGTATCAAGCACACTGCGCCTCCCAACACACCATAGCAGCACCGGTGCCGGGAGGCAGAGGGCTCAATACACCGGCAGACTGGTGTCGATCTCTTTGGCCCAGGCGGTGATGCCGCCCTCCATGTTGATCACGTTGGTGTAGCCAGAGTCGATGAGCGCCGCGGCGGCCTTTGCAGAGCGTCCGCCCATCTTGCAGTGCACCACGACCGGGCGATCCCGGGGGATCCCGGAGACGTCTCCACCGACGATGGCCTCATGGGGCCGCAGAAGGTCCGGGCCGATCGAGACGATCTGGGCCTCGTGGGGCTTGCGCACGTCGAGGATGAACGGCGCCCAGCCGTCCTCCATGCGGGACTTGATCTCGGTGACACTCAGGCGGGTGAAGCCCTCTTCGCCAGCAGCATCCGCGCCCTCGTCGATCGAGGTGACTCCGCAGAACTGCTGGTAGTCGATGAGCCCGGTGATCGGCTCAGCCTCGGGATCCTTTCGCAGCTTGAGGGTGCGGAAGGTCATGCGCATGGCATCGAACAGCAGGAGCCGTCCGGAGAGGGAGTCGCCCTTGCCGAGGATGATCTTGATGGTCTCGTTGGCCTGAATGCAGCCGACGATGCCAGGAAGAACACCGAGCACGCCGCCCTCTGCACAGGAGGGGACCAGACCCGGCGGTGGGGGCTCGGGGTAGAGGTCGCGGTAGTTCGGACCGCCCTGGTAGTTGAACACGCTGGCCTGACCCTCGAACTTGAAGATCGAGCCATAGACGTTGGGCTTGCCCAGCAGGACGCAGGCGTCGTTGACGAGGTAGCGGGTCGGGAAGTTGTCGGTGCCGTCGACCACCACGTCGTAGGGCGCGAAGATCTCCAGGGCATTGTCCGCCAGCAGCGCAGTCTCGAAGACATCGACCTGGCAGCGGGGGTTGATGTCGAGGATCCGGGCCTTCGCCGACACCACCTTGGGCTGTCCGACCGTGCTGGTGCCGTGGATGATCTGACGCTGGAGGTTGGACTCGTCGACGGTGTCGAAGTCCACGATGCCGATGCGACCGACACCTGCGGCGGCGAGGTACATCAGCAGGGGGCTGCCCAGCCCGCCGGTGCCCACGCACAGAACTGCTGCGCCCTTCAGCCGTCGCTGCCCCTCGACCCCGACCTCGTCGAGGATGAGGTGGCGAGAGAATCGGGCGATGTCCCAGTTGTCAAGCTCGGGAAGCTCCGAGACCGGACGCATCTCAGCAGCCTCCGGCGATGGAGGGAACGATGATCAGGGTGTCGCCAGCGGACAGCGCGGTGTTGCCCTTTTCGTCGAGAAAGCGAATGTCTTCGTCGTTGAGGTAGACGTTGACGAAGCTGCGCAGCTTGCCCTTGCTGTCCCTGAGGTGCTTGGCGAGTCCGGCGTAGGTGGTGGTGAGGTTGTCGAGGGCCTCATTGACCGTGGCACCCTCGATGTCGACGGAGGACTTTCCATCGACGTAGGCGCGCAGGGCGGTGGGGATTGCAATGTTGACGGCCATGTCTCACTCTCTTGTGGTTGGGGTGTCGACGGTGAGGGTCTCGAGGTCCATCTCGGAGCGGTCCTCTCTCAGTCGCCAGATCTTCGTATCGATGATTCGCGGCCCGTCGTCGTGACTGTGGACCGCGGTGATCAGGTAGCTCATGTTGGGCAGCGCGAGGTCCCGGTCGGTGTCGGAGTACATCGCGGGATGGTCGGGGTGGGAGTGGTAGTAGCCCAGCACCTCCAGCCCCTCGGCGTCGAGCGCCATCTCCGCCTTCATCACGACAAGTCCGCTGACCCGGTAGCGCTTCGCGGAATCGGTGGTGCGCTCGTTGTAGAGGGGCACCACCCGGCTGACCCTTCCTTCCGACCGGCTGCCGGCCATGATCCCGACGACCTCATTGGGAAAGCCGGCGATGGCGTGATCATGCAGGCGGGCCAGCTCAGCGGCGGGGAGGATCAGCGTGGTCCCTGAGGAGTGCACGTCTCGGGTCTTGAGGGAAGACATGATCTATAGCTCCGCGCCGAAGATGTGGTGCTCGGAGAGGTAGCGCTCGCCGCTGTCGGGGAACAGGGTGACCAGGCAGCCTTCCGTCAGGGTTCGTGCGACCTCAATGGCCGACCACAGCGCAGCACCAGAAGACGGTCCGACCAGCAGCCCCTCCTCCAGGGCGAGCTTCCGGACCATCTCCAGGCTCTCCTCGGTGGGGGCGCCGATGTTCTGGTAGGCCACCGACTTGTCGTAGATGCCTGGAACGATGGCGCTCTCCATGTGCTTGAGACCTTCGAGACCGTGGAACGGGGAGTCGGGCTGCACGGAGAAGCAGCGGATGTCCGGGTTCTGCGACTTGAGGTAGCGGCTGGTGCCGATGAAGGTGCCTGAGGTGCCGAGGGTGGAGATCCAGTGGGTGATCGCACCGCCGGTCTGCCGCCAGATCTCCGGCCCGGTGGTCTCGAAGTGCGCCCGCCAGTTGGCCTCGTTGTTGTACTGGTCGAGGTAGACGTACTTCTCCGGATCCGCCGCGATCAGCTCCCGGGCCTTGCGGATGGCTCCGTCGGAGCCCTCGAGGGGAGAGGTCTCCACGATATTGACCCCATACGCCCGCAGCATCGCCTTGCGCTCGGCGTTGGCGTTGGTGGGCAGGCAGAGGGTGAGGTGGTAGCCACGGCCGGCGGAGATGAGAGCGTAGGCGATCCCGGTGTTGCCGGAGGAGGCATCAAGGATGGTCATGCCCGGCTTGAGGATGCCCTTCCGCTCTGCATCGAGGATCATCGACAGTGCTGCGCGGGCCTTGACCGAGCCCCCGGGGTTGAACCACTCCAGCTTGGCGAAGATCTGAACGCTGTCGGGAACCAGCCCGGCAAGGATGCGCTTGATCGGCACCAGCGGGGTGTTGCCGACATGGGCAAGGAAGCCGGTCAGCTCGGGGTAAGGCGTGGGCTGGGGGGGCACTGATGGCTCCTATTTTTCAGACAGAGCCTGAACTCCCACTAATGCAGTAGGAGATATCCGCTGGTGACTAGCCCGTCTCTGGGGGCCGTACCACCAGGGGTGAGGCGAGGTTCTCGCAAGCGGTCAGGATCTCAGCCGGATCGGCAAGACCACCGGGACCGAAATCCCCGCAGGCCAGACGCTTTACCGCTGGCGCGACGATGTGGTAGCGGCCTAACGCATCAAGCCATTGGAGGTTCCGCTGGACGACCGGGTTGTTCCACATCTCGGTGTTCATCGCCGGACCGAGCACGACGGGCCGACCAGCTGGCAGGGCCATCAGCACCGTTGTGAGGGCATCGTCCGCCATGCCCATCGCCAGCTTCGCCAGGGTGTTCGCGGTGAGGGGAGCGACCACCACCACGTCCGCCCACTTCGCCCAGTGGATGTGGTCCATGGCGTCGGCGAAGGTGTCGACCATGACGCGATGGCCGGTCAGACCCTCGAAAGTGAGGGCGCCGACGAATTGCGTGGCGCCGCGGGTCATCACCACACGAACGGTGTGGCCTTGCTTGATCGCGGCGCTGGTCAGCTCGCAAGCCTTGTAGGCCGCGATGCCACCGGTCACGCCAATGAGGAGATTCATGTTCCCGTTTTAATCACCTGTTCGCCATCGTCAGCCATTTTCTGACTGGCGCCGCGATCCCAGATGCGGCACATTGGCCTCTGCTTCAAAAGCTACCTTCAACGCTGCTATTGACACGTCAACAGTAATGGGAAAGTAATACTTTAGGAAGCAATAATGAGACATCAGGGTGTGGGGAGTATTGATGAAAGGTCGACAACATCGCTCGGTTCTGGCACTTGCCCTCGGGAGCCTCTCTGCGCTCCTGGTTGCCGTGGGTGGCAACGAGGTCATTGTCAGCAACCAGGTTCCCGCTGAGATCGTCCCGGTCGAGGTCGAGACTCCGCCCCCGCTGTCCGATGCGCAGCGAACGACCATGCGTCGGGCGCATCTGGTCGACACCTTCGTGTTCGGAGAGGCCGATGCCCGTCGGTGGGCGGCCAGCCAGATCATCACTGAAGACGCCGACTGGCCCGATGACTACCGCGGAGAGTTCTTCCTCGCTCTCGCTCCTGGCGCCCTGCTCGCGGCCCATGATCACCAGATCCCTCCCTCCGTCACCCTCGCGCAGGCTGCGCAAGAGAGCGGCTGGGGTCGCTCCTCCCTGGCCAGCCGCTACAACAACCTGTTCGGCGTGAAGGCCTACACCGGGCTGCCCTCGGTGACCTTGAAGAGCGCGGAGATCCTTGACGGCGTGCGGGTGCCCACCCGGGCCGCCTTCGCGGTGTTTGAGGACTGGGACCACGCCATCGAGAAGCACGGCGAGCTGCTGGCTCACTCCCGCTACGACAAGGCGCGGGAGAACTGGACGGACTGGGAGAGCTTCATCCGGCTCATCGCGCCGATGTACGCCAGCGATCCGCTGTATGCCTCCCGTGTCTCCAATCTGGTCCGCCGCTACAACCTCGACCGCTGGGACCACCTCGTCGTCGAGACCGTCGACATGGCCTACACCGCCCCCGACAGCCGGGTGCTCGCTGATGCCGACGAGGACGACGTCAAGTAGACAGGGGACGTCAAGTAGACAGGGCCTGACTCACGGCTCAAACGTCGTGATCTCCGGGACTTCTTCCTCCAGGGATGAGCTGAGGAAGGTCTGGTAGAGCTGCACCGCCTCGTACTCCCGAAAGATCGCGAAGTGCCCCTCGTCGGGGAATTGGGCGAGCCCGACACTGACTGCGGAGCCATCCCAGGCGGTGACGTTGGAGATGGCGGGAGTGGGCTCGTCGATGAGGCCGGTCAGCTCCTGGACGGTGGCGGTCTGGGCGGTCGGGGCGAGCATCGGCGTGCCAGCGGCTCCGGCGAGCACCTCGGTGCTGTGGGGCGGGGTGTTCTCGTCGAGCAGGCCCTCGGTCTGGAGCACCGAGACGGGTGAGGCGTCTGCGGTGAGCTGCCGCTGGTGCCAGTACGGGGCGTAGTTGATCGGGTCGGTGGACTCGGCGTCCATCTGGATGAGCATCACCGTGGGGTGGAAGGTGTCGAGGACCTCGTCGCTGTCGAACTCGAGGGTGTCGGTGATGAGGGACTGGATGTCGAAGTCGTCGGCATTGCGCTCGATGAGGGTGATGCCGAGTCCGCCCCCGGTGCCCGAGAGCACTGCGGCCTTGATGCGATCGCCGAAGAACGGCACTGCCTTGGCGCCGACCTCGCCGCCGTGGGAGTGCCCGAGGTAGGCAACCCGGTCTGGATCGAGGCGGATCTCCTGACCTTCGAAGCTAAACACCGCCTGTCGGTTGGTCATCAGCTCTGCCATGAACACCTGATCGAGCGCGCCCTGGCGGAACATGGTCCGGCCGGCCTCGGGGTTGATGTAGTTGAACGAGTAGAGCGCTGGGTTGACCCCGCTGCCCCGGTCGCCGTGCAGGGGCTGTGAGATGCCGATGACCGCGATGCCGACCTCGGCGAGGATGGTGGCGGGCACGTTTGTGCTGCCGGAAGCGAAGGTGGTGTGATCCCCGCCGGTGCCGTGGCTGTAGATGACCGTGGGCCAGCCGTCGGCGGGGGGGCTGCCGTTGGGGATGGTCACAGCGAACGCGGTGCGATCCCAGCCATAGAGGACGGGCTCGCCCTCCTCATCGAAGACGAACCCGCCGCCCTCGGTGGCGTAGGGCTTCTCACCGTGCTGCCACATCGGCACGACGATCTCTCCGGTGTACGCCGAGAAAGTGCCGGTCGAGTACCAGTCGGCCAGCTCCTGATCGAGCACAGGGATCGGGAGCTGCTGCTGGATGCTGGCGGAGATCGCGACCATGTCGCCGAGGGTGTCCTGGGTCGTGAACACGGTGGCCACCGCCACGCTCTCCAGGGGCACCTTGAGCTGGAAGAGGGTCTCCTGGAGTGGCTCGTACTCGGCGTGCTGCGCATGATCGATCGCCCAGACCTCGCTGAAGCCGTCGGCGGGCTGAGCGACCTGAGTGGTGACGACCGCGGCGTAGGTGGTCTGCCCCTCCAGCGGAAAGCCCCACACCGGGCGGACAGCGAGGAGGTTGTCGGGCTGCCAGTTGGTCTCGCCCTTCTGAAATGCCCACTCCACCGGGATGATCTCACCGCGTCGAGGGCTGCTCCGGTCGATGTTCACCAGCAGCACCGCTGAGTCCTCGCGCCGGGACTGTGCGGGGGAGGGCAGCAGGTCGGTCGGAAGCGCCCCGTCGAACCGGAAGTAGATCGGGGTGTTGGTGCCGAAGCCGTCGAGGCTCTCCCCGAGCGCGATGAAGCCGGTGAGGAGATCGTACTCGCCGAGGTTAGGGAAGTCGGAGAGGTCGGGGTGGCCGTCGATGGTCCGGGTGTTCGAGGGCCAGGGCCGATCGAAGAACCCTTCGCCCGCGGTGATCGGGGCGGGGAGGCTGATGGTGCAGCCAGACAGGAGCAGGGCGGTGAGGTGCATGGCGCAAAGGTATCCCACTTCATACGGTATGCTCTGCGGCGATGTCCACGCCCTTCCAGGTCCTCTCCACCTGTCCCTGCTGTCGCGTGGAGTCCGCGATGGTGGAGCTGCTCGATCCGAGCATCGCCGAGGGCGTGCCGATCGAGGGCACATGTCGGCTGTGTAGGCATCAGGTGGCGTTTGGAGAGGTCACGACCCAGGGGCAGCGGTTTGTGACGGTCGAGGCAGCTCGAGCGGCGCTGCTGGTCTGGGCGGCAGCGGAGGGGGAGCCGAACCTGGACTCGTTCTGCGAGGGCAGCCTGTGCGGCATCTCCCCGACCGAGGCGTGCAGACGGCTGGTCGCTGGAGAGTCGATCGAGACCAGCTTCGACGTGCTCGCCCTGCTGTTCCCCGGCATGGGCGGCGGCATGGGCTCCGCAGGACCAACGTCTGCGAAGTTCACCCCGACCCGGTCGATGATCGACGTTCCTGAGCCGCTGCCGGAGGTCCCTCGGACTTCGCCCCGCATCGTGGCGCGGGCGATGGCGGCGGTGATGCTGGCGGACGGTGAGATCAACCCGAGGGAGCGCACCTTCCTCGATGCCTGGCTGGCGAATCACGGCCACGCCCCGCTGACCGATGACGACCTGCGACCCTGGCGCCCGGGGGATCTCGGCTGGCTGGAGGAGCCGGCCCCGGTGGTCGAGGCGATGGTGGCGCTGGCATATGTGGATCGGCAGCGGGACGGGACCGAGTGGCGGGTGATCCGGGAGTTCTCCCGATACTGGCGCTACCCCCTCAGCGAATTGGAGGCGATGGGTCGGTTGAAAGACGCCGAGACCGCCTCTATGGGCAAGCGGCTGTGGACCGTGTTTGCCTCAATCTTTGTCAGGAGTGAGTGATGGCCAACCTTCAGGGACCGATCGATCCGCAGCGCGCGGCGGCGGCGAAGCGGTTCTGCGAGCAGTTCGAGGCGGTGGTCGCCAACGTCGGGAAGATCATCAAGGGCAAGAACGAGATCATCCGAAAGGTGCTGCTGTCCATGACCGCGCAGGGCCACGTCCTGCTGCTGGACGTGCCGGGTACTGGAAAGACGATGCTGGTCCGCTCCATCGCTGCGACGGTGCAGTGCCGGTTCAAGCGCATCCAGTTCACCCCTGACCTGCTGCCGATGGACATCTCGGGCACCAACGTGTTCAACCTGCGCTCGAAGTCGTTTGAGTTCCAGCCCGGTCCGATCTTCACCAACCTGCTGCTGGCCGATGAGATCAACCGGGCGACGCCGAAGACCCAGTCCGCACTGCTGGAGGTCATGGCGGAGCGTCAGGTCACCGTCGAGGGCAAGACCCACCTGATGCCCCCGCCGTTTCTGGTCATCGCCACGATGAACCCGCTGGACCACCAGGGCACCTACGTCCTGCCCGCCGCCCAGATGGACCGGTTCGCGATGCAGCTGACCATCGGCTTCCCGCCACCCGAAGCCGAGATGGAGATGCTCGACGTCCACCTCTCGGAGCGCCCACCGATCGACGACCTCGGCTCGATCATCGGGGTGGAGGCCTTCCTTCAGTGGCAGTCGCTGGTGCCGCGGGTGTTCATCGCCGAGCAGGTCAAGGCCTACCTCGTCGCGCTGGCCAACCACATCCGCGCCGACGCCCGCTGCCTCGCCCCGCCGTCTCCCCGTGCGGTGCTGATGCTGGCCCGGATCAGCCAGGCCAGGGCGCTGACCCAGGGGCGGGACTACGTCAGTCCGATCGACGTCCAGGCCGTCGCTGCCGATGTCTTCGCCCACCGCCTCGTGATCAGCGGCGACGAGGTCGGGCACGCCTACATCTCGGATGTCATCGAGAAAGTCGCAGTTCCCACCTGATGCGTCAGCCCAACCCGCTGATCAGCATGGCCGGCATCGCAGCGAATGGCTGCGGGCTGTTCGTCATGCCGTTCATCGTCGGGCTGGCGGCGGCGGTGTTCGTCGATGTCTCCGAGGTCGCCGACACCGGGATCATCCTGACCATCCTGGCCCTGGTGTTCATCGCCCCGGCCCTGCTGATGCAGCTGCTGGGCGTCGTGCTGAAGGTCGGACGGGAGCGGCGCTATCTCCACGAGGCCGGCGAGCGGTCTGGGGCCGCGCTGCTGGCGAGCATCCACCGGCACATGCGCATCGTCACCCCCAAGGGCTGGGCCGCGCTGTTCATCGGGCTGTTCTTCATCGCGGTCGCCCTGTCCGCGAAGTGGGCCAGCTTCGGCGTGCTCGCGGTGCTCACGCTGCTGCTGTTCTATTCGGTCCTTGGGCTGACCTCGTTTCTGTCCACCTTCCAGGTCCAGACCTTCCAGTCTGGCCTCGGGCGGGGCAGCAGCGGGATCCGGCGGGAGATGTCGCCGGCGGTGGTCCTGTCTGGTGAGGTCGCTGAGGAGCGCATCCACCTCAACCGGGTCCCGGTGCCCTCGGGCTTCATGCTGCTGGTCGAGGACGAGAACCCCCCGGAGCTTGGCACCGAGAGCCGCTACTCGGTGGGCGCGGGGGCACGACGCAAGGTGGTCACCCTCTCTGGGCGATTCCGACGGACCCCGCGGGGGCTGCACCGGCTCGGTCCGGCCCGCATCTCCTACCAGGACGCCTTCGGGTTCACCCGGGTCAACGTCGCCTCGATGGCCACCGCCAATCTCAAGGTGCTGCCCCGGTTTCGCAGCCTGGAGATCGTCGAGCCGCCGCGCAGCCGCCTGGAGGCCCCTGACGTGCTGACCCGCCCTCATCGGTATGCCACCGAGGACTACTTCCGGTTCAAGGAGTACGCCCCGGGCATGGACACCCGGCGCATCCACTGGCGGCTGTCCATCCGCACCGGACACCTCCAGGTCCGACAGCCCGAGACGCGCGAGATCTCCACCCGAAAGGTCCTCATTGCCCTGGACACGTACCTGCCGAAGGGGCGGATGCTCCAGGACGCTGTCGGCATGGGACAGATCCTCGACAAGTTGGTGGAGACCTGGATCTCGCTGGCCAACGAGCTGATCGAGCGGGGGGATCAGGTCTCGATGGTGACCGCACTCGACGACGGCGACGGCAACATCGTCATCGAGCACATCTCCTGCACCACTGGCAATCGCCGACGCTGGCAGGACATGGGCGCCCGTGCCTGCTGGCAGGGGCTGCACGACCTGCCTCAGATCCTGGAGAGCCTCGGCAAGGAGCTTCACGCCATCGCGGTCTCCAGCCGGTTCTTCGCCCCGCCCCCGGAGTCGCTGGGTGGGGAGAGCTTCACCTGGGTCTACCGGCAGCCCATGGACGCCCTCGGCAAGAGCGATCCGCCGTTCTGGCGGGTCATCGCCGGTCCGGGAAACGGCAGCCCGCTGCACTTCCTCTCGCTCCTGTTCCGCCTGCCCGCCCCGGTCGGCAGCGACGAGAACGGCACCGTCCGCCAGTGGCGTGACATCTGGCGGCGACGTCGGGTGCATGAGGCCCGCAAGCGGCTTCGTCGGGTGGCGTACATCCAGGGCGCGCAGACCCAGGAGCTGCTGCTGAGCCGGGGAGAGACGGTCTACCGGCTGGAGCCCGGGGTGAGCGGACACAAGCTGGTCGGGCTGGTCGGGGGTGGGGCATGAACGCCACCCTGTGGTCCAGCATCCGGGAGCTGATTCGACCGATCCTGCTGTACTGGGTGTTCCTCGGCTCGATGTACGGTGCGTTCTGCCTTGCCGTGCTCATCGACTCTCCCTCCACCGACGGGCTCACCGCGCTGGTGATGTTCGGCCTGGTGACCGCCGGCAGCGTGGGGCTGGGTCAGGTGATGGCGATCCTGCGGCTGCGGGACTGGGTGGTCTACCTGTACTGGGCCTTCATGTGGACCGGCGGGATGATGTTCGGCATCTTCTCGGCCGCTGTCGCCGGACCGCTGGCGATCCTGGTCTTCATCTGGGTGTTCTTCAGCCCGTTCTTCGTGATGGGCGGGCTGTGGAGCCTCCGGGTGAACCGGGGGATCATGGCCTCCTGGGTGCCGCTGATCTACGCAGTGGGCACTGCACTCACCATCGCGGAAGGCAAGGGCAAGGTCGCGACCTGGCAGGAGGGCAGCAAGTGGGCGATCTGGGACGTGTTCACGTTCTCGGTGCTCGGCGCGGCGATCGTCTTCATGCTCGCCTACCTCGTGATGCGAGAGACCCACCGGCTGCACCGCTGGCGCTCCAGCCCGGTCTCCCCGCTGGCGGGCACGGTCAAGGAGTCTGGCGCCGCCCGTCCCCGGCTGACCATCTTCGGCTGGATGATGATCGGGACGCTGGGCATGGCCCTGGCGGTGGGGACCGCGATCATCTCGCCCTACCTGTGGCGGACTGGTCCGACAGACGGCGAGGGAAGCAACAGCAGCGGCGAGCCCACCGAGGAGCCCGCGGAGCCTCAGGAGGGTGATGGAGAGCCTCAGGACGGCGACGGGGAGCCGCAGGACCCACGGGATCAAGCCCGGGATCAGGCGGGCTCAGTCGTCGAGCAGGTCCAGCAGGACATGCAGGAGCGCATGGAGGAGTCCATCAGCGTGCTGGGGACGCTGCTCATCCTGCTGCTGCTGCTCCTCGGCGCGCTGCTGGCGTTCTGGCGGCCAGGGCGAAGGCTGCTGACGGTGCGGCACTGTCGGCGTCCGCTCTGGAAGGTCTCGACCACCACTCGGATCGAGCAGGGCTGGCGGCTGGTGGAGATCGCCCTGGAGGACATCGGGGTGCCGGCCCGTCCCGGAGAGCCTGCGGAGAGCCTGTACCGTCGGGCTGCGCCAGCACTGGAGAAGCTCTCTGGCGGGGCGCGGGAGGTCCACGGTCTGCTGGAGGCGGCCCGGATCCGGGATCGGGTGGCGTATGGGCTCGGCATCGCGCCGGGAGAGGCCGATGAGATGGCCCGGATGTGTGCCTGGGCCTACGACACGGTCTGGCATCGCCTGGGGGACCGGGCGCAGTTCAAGGCGCTCTACCGGGGCACGCCCACCCGATAGGGGACCTGGGCGTGGGGCAGCAGGAAGCGGAACGGCTCCTCCATCCCCCACACCCGCGCCGCGCTGAAGTCCGACCAGCCGGAGCCATCGCCGTCGGTGAGCTGTCCGCGAAGGAAGCCGAGGTGTGCCCGGACGACCTCCCCCTGAACGCAGAGGGCGTCGTCGATGCGGATGCTGATGAGGAAGTCACCGTGCTTGTTGGCCCCGCGCCAGTACCGCAGCATCGGGATCGCGAGGGAGGGGGTGGGGCTGGGGCTGGCGACGGTCTGAGCGAGGTAGTCGACGAACCAGGTGCGGAAGACGGCGTCCTCCTGGAAGATGTTCTCGTCTGCCACCCGTCCGGCGAGGGTGAAGCCTTCCCGGGCGCCGTTGAGCCGCCGGGCGAGCTGGAGCGCCTCGATTCGCTGGGCCTCCTGGTCTGGCGTGAGGCTGTAGTGTCCGAGGTTGTCGAGGAGGTCCTGGGGCTCCTGGCGCTCTCCGCCGAGCAGCATGAGGCGGGCCTTGATGAGCTTGAACTGTGCTTTGTCCAGCGAGAGCCCTTCCTCGGCGTACTTTCGGGCTCCCTCCAGATCCCCGCTCAGCTCTCGGGTCAGCACCCGCAGCATCAGCCGCTCGGCGTGGATGGCTTCAGATACCGGGAGGTCCCGGATCGGCTTGAGAGCGGACTGAGCCCCGGCGATGTCCATGCCCTGAAGCGCCGCCCGTGCCTGGAGCAGCCTGAGGCGGGCCTGACGCTCTGGGTCGGTGACTGACAGCAGCGGCTCGAACCGGGCGGGGTGGGGGAGGAATGGGGCGGCGAGGAACCGGTAGGCGATGACGAGGTCGGGCAGCGCCTCAGAGAGGGTGAGGGCGCGGTCGATGGCGGCTGTGGGATCGCCGCCGCTGCGGGCAGTCAGCGCGGCGGCGGCCAGCCAGGCCCCGATGAAGCGGGGATCGTCTGTGGGGGACTGCGACAGCGCTGCGGGGATCTCATCGGGGAGGGTGAGGATGAAGGACTCGGTGGCCCAGGGGCCGACGTCTGGATCATCGAGCAGCCCGGCGAGCAGTGCCTGCGCCGCAGGACCATCCCCGGCGCGTCGGTGCCCCTCGGCCTCGATGAACCGGGTCAGCGGATCGGTGCCGGCAGGGACCTGATCAGGCAGGTCTGCCAGGAGATAGAGCACTGCGGGGGCGTCTGCACAGCGGGGCAGCCACTGGACGAGGGCAGGTCGGCTGCCGGTGGACAGGGCCGCAGCGGTCGCCACACAGGCCTCGTCATTCCCCCAGGCCGCCTCCAGCACCCCCTCGGCGTCTCCGTAGCGAAGCATGGTCTCCAGCATCGGCGCCCGCCAGCCGACCTCGGAGCTGCGGTTGTCGAGGAAGTCGAGGTGCGCGCTGTGTTCTGCGATGGTGCCGTCGATGACCTGGCGGAGGTAGACCCCTGACAGCGCCCGATCGACTGCGTCCTCCCGCTCTGCGGCGACACCCCAGAAGAAGGGGGAGAGCCGGCTGACCCGGTAGGCCAGTCGTGCCCCGCGCCAGTCATCCACGATGGCGGTGCTCTCCCCGGCGGTCAGCGGCGCGCTGATGGCATCGCCCACCGACAGGACGGCGGCGGGGAGGAGGATGAGCGCAGTCACCGCGCCGCCGATCCAGGCGAGGGAGGCGCGCCAGCGGGGGATCTTTCGAGGCATAGCTGACTCTATCGATAGCAGATCCGTGCTGGTTTGTGACGGCTCTGCAATCGTGTGGGCAGTCTGCCCCTTGTCCGGATAGAGCGGGCTCACTTGAGCATGGATACCAAATCAGGAGGGATCATGAGCGCATCGATTACGCGGGGCGAGCTTCTTCATGAGGGCAAGGCCAA
This sequence comes from Myxococcota bacterium, assembly GCA_047621685.1. Classification (GTDB taxonomy): domain Bacteria; phylum Myxococcota_A; class UBA796; order UBA796; family UBA796; genus JAQXDW01. The sequence goes on from JBLHNG010000029.1 coordinate 18,742, forward strand.
GCAGGTCTTCCACTCTAGTTCTCCCGATCATGTCTGGATTCACTACAAAGACGACGCCACGGCCTTCAACGGCGTGAAGAAGGCTTCTGTCCGCGACAAGGGCGAGGTCAATGCCCGGATCAGCGCCTACCTCATGGAGCTCATGACCGCCGGAGGCATCCCGACCCACATGGACACCGTGGTCACCCACCGCGACCACGTCTGCACCAAGGTCGACATCATCCCCGTCGAGGTCATCGTCCGGAACGTCTGTGCGGGCTCCATCTGCCGCCGGTTTGGTCTGGAGGAGGGCAAGGTCCTCGCCGAGCCGATGGTCGAGTTCTTCTACAAGTCCGACGAGCTGAACGATCCGCCGATGTCCGACGTGCACGCGCTTCAGTTCGGCTGGGCGGTGGAGTGGGAGCTGGCTTATTTGCGGCAGGCCGCGCTGAAGGTCAACGCCATCCTCCAGGCGTTCTGGAACGAGCTGGACGTCACCCTGGTCGACTTCAAGATCGAGTTCGGTCGCGACAAGAACGGCCACATCCTGCTCGCCGACGAGATCACCCCTGATGGCAGCCGTCTGTGGGAGAAGGGCACCAACCGGAGCCTGGACAAGGATGTCTTCCGCAAGGATCTCGGCGACCTCGGTGACACCTACCGCGAGCTGTTTGAGCGGGTCTTCGGACACGGTCTGACTGAAGGATAGTTCCCTGTGAGCAGCTTCCGCGATGAGTGCGGGGTCTTCGGAGTCTTTGGAGACCCTGATGCCGCGAACCTCACCTACCTTGGCCTGCACGCCCTGCAGCACCGGGGGCAGGAGGGGGCCGGCATCGCGGCGTCGGACGGCACCCTGATCCGCACCGAGCGGGGCCTGGGGCTGGTCGGCGATGTCTTCAACGCCGACCGACTCACCCGGCTGCCCGGCACCATGGCCATCGGCCACGTCCGCTACTCGACCGCCGGGGGCTCCAGCCTCCGCAACGTGCAGCCGTTCACCGTGCGCTACCGGGATGGTCAGGTCTCCGTTGCCCACAACGGCAACATCGTCAACGCTGCGGCGCTGAAGACGGAGCTGGAGGCGCGCGGGAGCATCTTCAACACCACGTCAGACACCGAGGTCATCCTCCACCTCATCGCTGGCTCCCCGCAGAGCACCTTCGTCAACCGACTGGTCGACGCCCTTGCCCGGGTCTCTGGTGCCTACTCCCTGGTCGTGATGACCGGCGACACCCTGGTGGCAGTCCGGGATCCGATGGGCTTTCGGCCCCTGGTGCTCGGAAAGTGCGGGGATGCCTGGGTGGTGTGCAGTGAGACCTGTGCGCTGTCGCTCATCGACGGCGAGCTGGTCCGGGAGGTGGAGCCCGGCGAGATGGTCATCATCGACGCCGACGGCCTCCAGTCCCTCCGACCTTTCCCCGAGCAGCCGCGTCGGGCGTGTGTCTTCGAGCACATCTACTTCGCTCGTCCAGACTCCGAGGTGTTCGGGAAGAGCGTCTACAAGCAGCGGGTGGCGCTCGGCTCGCTCCTGGCAGACGAGCACCCCGTCCCGGCCGATGTGGTCATACCGGTGCCTGACTCCGGCACGCCCGGGGCGCTCGGTTTCTCTCAGCGCAGCGGCATTCCCTTCCAGATCGGCCTGCTGCGCTCTCATTATGTCGGCCGGACCTTCATCGAGCCCAACCAGCAGATCCGGGACTTCGGGGTGAAGCTCAAGCTCTCGCCGCTGAAGGGGGTGCTCGCTGGAAAGCGTGTGGTGGTGGTCGACGACTCCATCGTGCGCGGCACCACCTCTCGCAAGATCGTGCGCATGCTGCGGAAGGCCGGTGCCAGCGAGGTCCACCTGCGCATCACCGCGCCGCCCACCACCGGCGGCTGCTACTACGGCGTGGACACCCCCAACCGCGAGGAGCTGATCGCGCACCGCATGGACGTCGCACAGATCTGTGAGCACCTCGGCGCGGACAGCCTCGGCTACCTCTCGCTGGAGGGGCTTCGGACCGTTCAGGGGAGCGGACGCGGTGGATACTGCGAGGCCTGCTTCTCTGGCGACTACCCAATCGCGCCGCCCGAGGCGGACGACGATGGTGCACAATTGCCGCTGTTTGAGGGGAAGACCCAGTGAATTAGCGCCCCCTCCCTGCGTTGGTTCTTCGGTTCTGGTACAAAATCAGACCGGCGACACAGTGCCGTGCTCCCTGCAGCACGGAGCGACGACCATGCCGGGTAGGAGCGTTGGATGGGACGAGCCATCGGGATCGACCTTGGAACCACCAACACCGCAGTCGCGGTAATGCTTGATGGGCGACCGAGGGTGCTTGAGGACGACAAGGGCTACAACGTCTTTCCGTCCTGCATCTCCCTGACCGATGAGGGCGGCTACGTCATCGGCGCCACCGCCAAGAGCCTCATCATGACCCGGCCAGACCGCACGGTCAGCGCGATCAAGCGGCTCATGGGGCGTCGGTTCGACAGCCCCCAGGCCCTCCAGGCGCAGCGTCGGATGGGGTACGAGATCGCGGAGTCCGAGTCTGGGCTGTGCGAGGTCGTGGTCGGCGGTCAGCGCATGACTCCCATCGAGGTCTCCGCCCGCATCCTCGCCGAGGCCCGCCGTCTCGCGGAGAACGCGCTGGGAGAGCCGGTCGATCAGGCCGTCATCACGGTGCCTGCCTACTTCAACCACGCCCAGCGGCAGTCCACCATCGAGGCCGCGGGCATGGCCGGTCTGCGCTGTGAGCGCCTGCTGAACGAGCCGACCGCTGCCGCCCTGGCCTACGGCTTCCGGCGCAACTACGACCGCACCATCGCCGTCTATGACCTCGGCGGCGGCACCTTCGACGTCTCTATCCTCCAGCTTGCTACCGGTGTCTACGAGACCCTTGCCACCCGGGGCGACACCTACCTCGGCGGTGAGGACTTCGACTTCCGACTCGTCGACCACCTCGCCGACGACTTCCAGAACCGCTACGGCATCGATCTGCGCGAGGACGTGGTCGCGCTCCAGCGGCTCAAGGATGCTGCTGAGCGGGCCAAGTGCGAGCTGTCGTTCACCGACTCCACCACCGTGCTCATCCCCCGGGTGACAGCGAGTCGGAACCTGGAGATGTCCATCGACCGGCTGACCCTGGAGGGGCTCGTCGATGACCTCGTCGAGCGCACCCTGGACGTCACCCGCAAGTCCCTGACCGACGCCGGACTCCAGATATCTGACATCGATGACGTCGTCCTGGTCGGCGGCCAGACCCGCATGCCCCGGGTGAGAGAGGCCATCGCCGGGATGTTCCAGAAGGAGCCCAGCCGTGGGGTCCACCCCGAAGAGGTCGTCGCGATTGGTGCGGCAGTGCATGCCGGCTCCCTGGTCGAAGACACCGAAAACGCCACCATTCTCCTCGACGTCACCCCGTTCAACCTCGGCCTCGATCTGACCGGCGGGCTGTTCCGGCCAGTCATCATCCGAAACACCCACGTCCCGATCTCCGCGACCCAGAAGTTTGTCACTGCCCGAGAGAACCAGGACGCTGTCCGGGTGGTCATTCGCCAGGGGGAGAGCAAGGTCGCCGTCGAGAACGAGTTCCTCGGCGAATTCCTGATGGCCAACCTGACCCCGGGGGAGAACCTCCGCTGTCAGGTCGAGGTGACCTTCCGCATCGACTCCAACGGCATGCTCCATGTCTCCGCAGTCGAGCCGACCACTGGTGAGCGCAAGAAGATCACGGTCCGCAATTACGCCCAGTACGCCTCGGAAGGCGGCGGAACCCTGGACCTTGAGGGGGATGGCAGCACCACCCCGGGCGGCAGCGGTCCGGCTCCATCCTCCGAAGGATTCGATCCAGACAACGACCCGGACTACCCCACCCCGGGCGAGGCTGCGGGCAAGAAGCCAAAGAGTGGCTTCCTCCGTGGTCTGTTCCGCCGGGGCTCCAAGCCCGCTGCTGTCGCTACAGTCACGGCTGCTGCGTTAGAGCCGGAAGCTGTAGAGTTGGAAGCCATCGAGCCTGCTGCCATTGAGCCTGCTGCCATCGAGCCTGCTGGTATCGAGATGGAAGCGCTCGAGCCTGCTGCCGCCGAGCCTCGCGATGTGCCCGCGGCGCCCATGCCTGAGCCGCTGCCGATGGTCAATGTGATGCCGGAACTCCTGCCGGATCTGGCCTCGCTCTCCGGTGCGGATCTGGCCCCGATCAGCGACGAACCAGAAGACCTGCATGATCTTCAGGACATTGAGATCCGCGACATCCAGCTCGTCGGAGATGCCTCTGAGTCTCCCGTCGATCCGTTCATGGACGATGGCTTCGAGGACTTCGAGAGTGACTTTCCTGATGTGGAGGAGCCGGTGGAGCCCGGCCCGGCCCGGGTCATGGCCCGACCGATTCACGCAGACAATGAAGACCTCAGCGATCTGGGGGACTTTGATGACTTTGGGGTTCCCGACATCGAGGGTGAAGGACTGTCTGGCCTGGGCGATATGGAACTCTCTGACTTCGGTAGTCCGGGTGACAGCGAGGATCTCAGCGATCTGAGTGCCCTGAGCGAGGCAGCAGAGGGGGGCTCATTCGATCTGGGCGACCTCTCGGACTTTACCGAGGACAGCGCCTCCTTTGATGACATCTTCACCTCAGAGCCGGTGGCGGCACCCGAGCCTGCTTTCGAGCCGCCTGCTCCAGAGCCAGAGCCAGAGCCAGAGCCAGCTCCAGAGCCAGAGCCAGAGCCAGAGCCTGCGCCAGAGCCTGCGCCAGTGTCAGTCGCACCGGCTCAGCCTACTCTGGCGGACGAGATCGACATCGGAGATCTCGATGACCTCTTCTCAGGGGACGACGGGCTGGGACTCGGTGAGGAGCTAGACCTCGGCGAGCTGGATCTCGGTGATCTCGACTTTGACTTCGGCGGACTCGACCTCGACGCTCCTTCCGAGAGCCCTGCCGCCCCTGTCGATGAGGCCCCTGCCCCTGTCGATGAGGCCCCTGCCCCTGTCGATGAGGCCCCTGCCCCTGTCGATGAGGCCCCTGCCCCTGTCGATGAGGCCCCTGCCCCTGTTGATGAGGTCCCCGCAGCGGAGAGCCCAGCCGCAGCGGATTTCGCCGCGACCTCCTTTAATGATTCCCTCGATGACCTGCCCGATGATGGGCTCGACATGGGGGACTTCGACGACCTGTTTGCTCCCGAAGAGGGCTTTGCGCCCGAAGAGGAGTTCGCCGCGGAGCCGACCCGGATCACGCTCGCGCCGAAGCCTGAGCCGATCCCTGAGCCGAAGCCTGCTCCGGTCGCCCGAAAGAAGAGGCCTGCACGCCTGAAGCTGTCCTACCGACGGCTTGAGGCGCTGGTTCGGGAGTACCGCTCCAACCTCATCGAGGGCGGCAGCTTTGTGAAGACCAGCAAGCCGCTGAAGGTGGGCCGGGAGTGCAACATCATCCTCCAGGCTCCCGGACTCGATGAGCCGCTGAACATCCCGGGTGTGGTCGCGTGGTCCAGTGACAACGTGACCAATCCGTCGAAGGTCGGCATGCGGATCGACTACCAGCTCTCGGATGAAGAGCGCAGCAGCCTGGAGGCGCGGCTGTCTGAGCTGGGCTGAGAGGCTACGCGGACATGCCGCCGTCGACGATCCACTCCTGCCCGGTGACGTAGCTGGAGAGGTCGGAGGCGAGGAAGCAGACCACCGCAGCGATCTCCTCGGGACGGGCCAGCCGCCGCATCGGGATTGCCTTCTTTGCCGCGTCGATCACCCGGGGATCCATGGCCTTCACCATGTCGGTCTCTACAAAGCCCGGTGCGAGGCAGTTGACCCGGATGTTCCGGCGGGCCAGTTCCTTGGCGAGCGAGCGGGTCATGCCGGCGATGGCGGCCTTGCTGGCGGAGTAGTTGGTCTGCCCGGCGTTGCCCCGCACACCGGAGACGCTGGTGATGTTGATGATGCTGCCCCGTCGCTGGCCCATCATCACCATGGAGGCTGCCCGGCACATCCGGAAGGTTCCGCCGAGGTTGGTGTCGAGCACCGCAGTCCAGTCCTCGTCGCGCATTCGGGGCAGGAGGCCGTCGCGGGTGATGCCGGCGTTGTTGACCACAATGTCCAGGCTGCCGAGGGCCTCGGCGGCGGCGATGAGGGACTGGCAGCCCTCGACGGTGGTGACGTCGGCCTGCACGCACTGGCCTCCGATGGCCTCAGCGACCTCTTGCGCGGCCTCAGCATTCTGGTTGTAGTTGACGATGACCTGAGCACCGGCTTCTGCCAGGGCCGTGGAGATTGCGCGTCCGATACCGCGTCCGCCGCCGGTCACGATGGCGATCTTTCCTGAGAGGTCCATGAGTCAATACTCCTGAGATTAAAAGCCGGAAGGAACCTGTACCTCGTCGATGCTATCGGCCCCGGTCAGCGCCATGATCAGCCGATCGATGCCCATGGCGATTCCGCTGCACCGCGGCATCCGACCGACGGCCTCCAGGAAGGCCTCGTCGATGGGGTGAGGGGAGCGACCGGCGGCAACTCGGGCGGCATTGGCAGCCTCTTGGCGCTGTCGCAGCTCGGCAGGGTCCAGCTCCTCGTGGAAGGCGTTCGCCAGCTCCAGCCCGGAGAGGTAGACCTCGAACCGATCCGCGACCTCCCCACGAAGCCGGGCCAGCGCGGCCTGCCAGGGCGGGTAGTCGTAGACGATGGTGGGCTGTGTGAGGGTCGGCTCGATGCGATCGACCCAGGTGAAGAACCAGTCGTCGGGGGTGGATGTGTCTTCGAGCAGGTCTGAGACCCGACGGCGGGTGAACGCCGGCACGATCGCTCCGACGGCTTCAGCTGCGGCCTGAACGAGCGACTCCACCTCGTCCATCAGCTCCGCGCTGCCCGCCCCCGCCCGATACCACTCCAGCATGGCGAATTCCCGGGCGTGGTGGACCCCGCGCTCCTCGTCCCGGAAGCATGGCGTGATCTGGTAGATCCGACACAGGCCGGTCGCCAGGACACGCTTCATCGCCAGCTCGGGGCTGGTGTGCAGCCAGCCCTCTGCAGCCGCGACCGCCTCAAGGTGCTCCTCGGTGGCCGCTGTGGGGACCAGGACCGGGGTGGTGACCTCAAGGTAGCCGTTGGCGTGGAACCACGACCGAACAGCGTGCAGGATGGCTGCACGCTGACGAAGTCGGGTGGGATTCATCTCAAGCCCCGCCCCGCAGCCTACTTGACGCGGCTGCTGTAGGCCTTGATGCGGGTGTCGACCTTGATTCGCTCGCCCATCTCGATGAACAGGGGAACCTGCACGGTGGCGCCGCAGGTGAGGGTCGCGGGCTTGGTCGCACCGGTCGCGGTGTTGCCCTTCACGCCGGGCTCGCAGTAGTCGATCTCGTCCTCGATGAAGTGCGGCAGCTCGATGTTGACGGGCCGGCCGTTGTAGAAGAGGACGCAGACTTCGAGGTTCTCGGTGAGGAACTGGGTGGTGTCCTTGCCGATGGTCTCGCCGGTGATGGCGACCTGCTCGAAGCTCTCGGTGTTCATGAAGTGGTAGAACTCGCCGTCTTCGTAGAGGAACGACATGTCATGGGTCTCAATGTCGGCGACCTGAAGGGTCTCGCCGGTGCGGTAGGTCCGCTCCAGCATGGAACCGGTCAGCATGTTCTTCAG
>JBLHNG010000030.1:0-25262 GCA_047621685.1 Myxococcota bacterium
TTTCTCCATCTCAGGGAACGCTGGAGAATACGCCCCCAGACTGTGGTTGGTTACCGCAGGCTATCAACCAGTTGAGCCTATCAGATCATTCCCCGAGCACCGAGGTCGCCAGAGAGCCGGGATTGTCGAGGTTGCAGCCCTCAGCACGCCGAATCCGAGGCGGAATGGTTTGTTTAATCGGAGATTAATTGCATCCCCCGTCCGAGTGCTGGAGACTCCAGGTGACTTTCTGGCGAACGTGGCACCCGATCCCATCGGGTTGCGATTAGAAGTCTCGACAATTCCCTGTACCAGAGGCGACCATGACCAACCGGACCCTCGTGATGATCATGGCCGGCGGCAAGGGCTCCCGGCTCACCCCCCTGACCTGTCACCGCGCCAAGCCCTCCGTCCCGTTCGGCGGTCGGTATCGAATCATTGACTTCGTACTCTCGAACTTCATTAATTCTGGATACCGCCGGGTTCATGTGCTCACCCAGTACATGTCCAGCAGCCTGATCTCGCACCTCAACCGCAACTGGAACATGTCTGGGTTTGGCGACTTCATCGAGGTCGTGCCCGCCCAGATGCGCACCGGGGAGCACTGGTATCGGGGCACCGCCGACAGCGTGTTCCAGAACCTCAACCTCATCCGGGACGCCGGACCGCGGAACGTCTGCGTGTTCGGCGGCGACCACATCTACAAGTTCGCCATCAACCGGATGGAGGCCCAGCACGACGACACCAACTCCGACCTCACCGTCGCCGCCTACCCGGTGCCCAAGGCCGAGGCGAGCCAGTTCGGGGTCATCCAGATCGACGCGTCGGGGCGCATCATCGGCTTCGAGGAGAAGCCCGACAACCCGTCGACCATCCCGGGCGATCCGGAGCACTGCCTGGTGAGCATGGGCAACTACATCTTCAAGCGCACCATCCTCGAAGACGCCCTGATCAGCGACAACCGCGACGAGTCCTCCCGCCACGACTTCGGCCACAACATCATCCCCAGGCTGGTTGCAGACGGTCGCAACGTGCGCACCTACGACTTCAGCCGGAACATCATCCCCGGCGACCCCCAGGGCAGCCGCCCCTACTGGCGGGATGTGGGCTCCATCGACAGCTACATGCAGGCCAACATGGAGCTGCGAAGTGCGCTCCCGGCGATCAACCTCTACAACCGATCCTGGCCGATCTGCTCTGCGCAGCGGAACTACCCGCCGGTCCGGTTCGTCCGACATGCCGGCTACGGTGCGGCGGATGTCGAGGACAGCCTGATCTGCGAGGGCTCGATCATCTCCAGCGCGACCCTCTACCAGACCATGATCGGCTACGACTGCTTCGTGCATGCCGGGGCAAAGCTGACCGGCTCGATCCTGCTCTCAGGCTGCGACATCGGCTCGGGGGCTGAGATCCACCATGTGCTGATGGACAAGAACTGCACCGTCGCCCCGGGCGCCCGCATCGGGATGGACTCCGAGGAGGACCGCCGCCGGTTCCCGTTCATCACCCCCACCGGCATCGTCGTGCTGCCCAAGGGCACCCACGTCCCGGCATCCGGCCCGGTCCAGTTCTCCTACGACATGGTCGAGTTGATGTGCAAGGATCCCTCCACCATCGACCAGATGATCGCGTTTGAGGAGCGCTATGCGATCTCAGGCCGAAGCCGACACAGCCACGAGTCCGCAGGACCGCGCTACGAGAAGTTCGGCCCGGGTGGGGTGGTCCCGGCATGAAGATCGCCCACATCACCTCCGAGGCTGCGCCGTGGTGCAAGTCCGGCGGGCTGGGTGACGTGCTCGGTGCGCTGCCCGGTGCCCAGGCTCGGGATGGTGCTGAGGTCGCGGTGTTCCTGCCGCTGCACCGTGCCGCCCGACAGGCTGCCGCCAAGCGCAACCTCACCCTGACGCCCACCGGGGTGTCTGCCACTGCACGCATCGCCGGCCACGACGTCACCGGCCACTTCCTCTCCCACACCGACGCCGATGGGGTGAAGACCTTCCTGCTGGACTGCCAGCGGTTCTTCGACCGCGACGGGCTCTACACCGGCAGCGACGGCAGCTCCTATGGCGACAACGGTGTGCGCTACGCCTTCTTCTGCCAGGCGGTCCTCCAGGCGGCCAGCCGGCTGATGGGTGGCGCACCCGATGTGTTCCACGCCCACGACTGGCAGGCCGCGCTGATCCCCATCTACCTGCGCCACACGCAGGTTCCCACGGTGCTCACCATCCACAACCTCGCCTACCAGGGGACCTTCCACAAGGACCTCATGTCGGCGATCGGGCTGGACTGGGACGTCTTCTCGCCGTCCTGCGCGGAGTTCCACGACCACCTTGGCCTGCTCAAGGGCGGCATCGCCTGCGCGAATGCGGTCACCACGGTCAGCCCCAGCTACGCGAGGGAGATCACCACCGCGAAGTTCGGCCACGGGCTGCACGAGTTCATCCGCAACCACGCCCGCCGGCTCACCGGCATCCTCAACGGCATCGACGAGGCAGAGTGGTCCCCCGAGCACGATCCTCACATCGTCCAGAACTTCTCGGCGAGCGATCTGAGCGGGAAGTGGGCCTGTCGAGAGGCCCTCCAGGCGGAGTTCGGACTGCGTCTGGCCCCCGGCGAGCCGCTGCTGGCGGTGGTCTCCCGGTTCGCTTCACAGAAGGGCCTCGACCTCATCGCCGACATCGCCCCGGAGCTGGAGAGCATGGGCGCGGGTCTGGTGGTCCTGGGTACCGGAGATCCCGCACTGGAGAAGCGGTTTGCATGGCTGTCGCAGCGCCTCCGCCGGGTGTCTGCCCGCATCGACTTCGACGTGCCCCTCGCCCACCGCATCACCGCCGGGGCGGACATGTTCCTGATGCCCTCCCGGTTCGAGCCCTGCGGACTCAACCAGATGTACGCCATGGCCGCAGGGACCGTTCCGGTGGTTCACGCCGTCGGCGGGCTTGCAGACACGGTGGACGATCAGGTCGGCTTTCGGTTCGGACACCCCAACGTGGATGGACTGCGCTGGGCGCTGCATCAGGCGATTGGGCGGTATCGGTATGACCCTTCTGGGTGGAACCACACGATGGTCTCAGGCATGAGGCGGGACTTCTCCTGGCGGCGACCAGCACGGCAGTACCTTGAGCTGTATCGAAGCCTCTGAGCTTCGGCGCTGAGCAGCCGCCAGGTGGTGAGTAGTGGGTGTCCGGCTGGGGTCCGCTGGGCGCTACGGGTCCCCTCTGCGGTCGCAACTCCGCTGCGCGAGTGCCGTCTCTGAGCCGTCTCCCCAGCGACTCCAGGCCTCAACCTGGCGGTGGCTTAGACCGATGTGGCCCTAGAGTTCCTCTTCCTCAATCGAGGGAGTGTCCATCGACAGCTCAAACGCCCCATACTCCCGCGGTGGTGGAAGCGCCTTGAGCCGGGTCTCGATCACCTGTCCCCGGATGACCATCGAGGACTCCAGCAGCAGCCCCTCCGCATCCCAGGCCAGCTCCAGCCGGCCCTCGTTGGTGTCCACGCCCCAGCGGTGGATCGCCACGGTGCGGCCGCCGATGGTCAGATCGTCCTCGCCGAGGTCCTCCAGCACACCGTCGATCACATCGCCCGTCTCCGCGGACAGCAGGTGGATGTCGGTGAGGTCAGATATCGCCTGAGAGCGGATCGGATCGAGCAGGTCCATGGTGGAGAGGTCGACCTCGCTCGGTCGCAGCTCCCGGGTGTTGTGCTTGCCGCTGCGGATCTCGCTGACCTTCCAGCGCCCGTTGTCGGTGGTGCGTCCCTGGATCTCGGAGAGATCGCCGTTGACGGAGACCGATGAGGTGAAGCTGCTGCGGAAGTTGGTGGCGTGGGAGGTCGTGCGGTTGCGAACGGTGAAGGTCCAGCCGGCGATGTCTGCGTCGATCTGCGTCCAGGTCTGGGTGACGCGGACCTCGTGCTCGCTGACCCCTTCTTCCGGTGGGATGTAGCGGAGGGTGACCTCTCGGGAGCCGACGACTTCGCCGTTCATCAGCAGGTCAAACGCCACCGTTCGCGGATCTTCAGCCTGCGCGGAGCCCGCGGTGAGTCCCGCGAAGAGGGTGAGGGCGAGGGTGCGGCGCATGGCGACTCCGAGCTGTTGACGTGACAACAATATCCCACAAGGACGCAGATATCTTCCTTGTGGGAGGGCAGGAGGATAGAGAAGGACAATGGCCCAACGCCCACCAGACCCGATCTCCCGCCGCCTCCAGTCCGAGCGCGGCTGCCGCTTTGCACAGGGCGGTCCGCGGGTGGCAATGCTCTACCCAAGCCCCTACCGGGTCGGGATGTCCTCGCTGGGCTACCAGTGGATCCTCTCGACCCTCAACGACGCCGGGTTCAGCGCCGAGCGGGCGTTCCTCCCCGACGATCTCGATACTCACCGGGGCGGAATCGTCACCTACGAGACCCGCACGCCCCTGGCGCGGTTTCCGGTCATCGGGGTGAGTCTGGCGTATGAGCTGGAGCTGGCGGGGCTGATCCAGGCGCTGAAGCTGGCCGGCATCGCGCCGCTGCGTCGGGATCGCGGTCCCCAGGATCCCCGCATCATCCTCGGCGGCCCGATCACCTTCTCCAACCCCCTGCCCGCCGCCCCGTTCGTCGACGCGATGATCCTGGGCGAGGCCGAGGAGCAGGTGGTCCCGGCGTTCTCTGAGGCGATGTCTGCCAGCCGCGAAGAGTGGCTCAATTCCATGGTGGACATGCCCGGCGGCTTCGTGCCCGAGCGCCACGGCAGCCACCTGCCCCTGGTCGCCAAGGCCACCGACACCATGCTCCCCGCCCGGGGGCGCATCCTCGCGCCAGAGGCCGAGCTTCGGGACATGTTCCTCATCGAGGGAGAGCGGGGCTGCCACCGGACGTGCACCTTCTGCGTGATGCGGCGGTCGACCAACGGCGGCATGCGGCTGGTCAGCCCGGAGCGCATCCTGTCGTTCATCCCCGACGAAGCAAAGCGGGTGGGACTGGTCGGCGCGGCGATCTCGGACCACCCGAAGCTCGTCGGGCTGCTCAAGGCGATCGTCGACAGCGGACGGGAGGTCGGGGTCAGCTCGCTGCGGGCGGATCGCATTGCCCGGAAGCCCGAGATAGCCCGGTTGCTGCGGGCCGGCGGCTACAAGACCCTCACCGTCGCCTCCGACGCCGCCAGCCAGCGACTCCGACGCCAGATCTCAAAGGGCACCCTGGAGAAGCACCTCATCGAGTGCGCGAAGCTGGCCGCCGAGCACCGCTACAAGGTGCTCAAGGTCTACATGATGGTCGGGGTCCCCGACGAGCAGGACGAGGACATCGACGAGCTGATCCGGTTCACCAAAGAGCTGGCCGCGATCCACCCGGTCGCCCTCGGGGTCGCCCCGTTCGTGCCCAAGCGCAACACCCCCCTCGATGCCGTGACGTTCGCTGGGATCAAGGTCGTCGAGTCCCGGCTCAAGAAGCTCAACGCCGGCCTGAAGCGCAGCCGGGCCGTGGTCCGTCCTACCTCCGCGCGGTGGGCCTGGGTGGAGTACATGATGGCCCAGGGCGGCCCGGAGATGGGCGAGGCGGTGCTCGCTGCAGTCGAGGCTGGCGGTCGGTTCGCCCACTGGAAGCGCGCCCTCAACGCCGTCGAGACCACAGCCATGGCCCCGTGGCGGTCTGCGATTCCGATCATTGGTCAGGCGACGGTCTAGCCCATGCTGCGCGCCGACTTCTCCCAGCAACACAGCGTGCACACCGACGACGAGCCCTGGCAGGCCAGCCCCGCACCCGGCGTGGAGCGAAAGCGGCTGGAGCTGTCCGGCCCTGTAGAGGCGGGTCGGGTGACCTCGATCGTCCGCTACGCCCCCGGCAGCGCCTTCCACCAACACCCCCACCCCGACGGCGAAGAGATCCTGGTGCTGTCCGGGGTGTTCTCCGACGAGCAGGGCGACCACCCCGCCGGCACGATGCTGCTCAACCCCGAGGGCTTCAGCCACGCGCCGGGCTCGGTGGAGGGCTGCACCCTGTTCGTCAAGCTGCGCCAGTACGGCGGACCAGACCGCATCCAGGCCGCCATCGACACCCACGCAATGTCCTGGCAGCCTCATCCCGCAGTCCCCGGTGCCGCCATCAAGTCGCTGTACCGACAGCCCGGCTACCCCGAGGAGATCTTCCTCGTTCGCATCGAACCGGGTGCGGAGATCGGCTCCACGGACTTCCCCGGCGGCGAGGAGATCCTGGTGCTGTCCGGCGACCTGTCCGACGAGCACGGAAGCTACCGGACCGGCTCCTGGATCCGCTACCCCGCCGGATCGGAGCACACCCCGACCACTCAGGGCGGCTGCACGCTCTACGTCAAGAAGGGACACCTGTCCTGAGTCTCCGGCGACGGGACAGGCCAGATCCGAGGGCGGCGAGGAGCCAGGCGCCGCCGCTGAGCCGTCCCGAGGTCGCACACCCACAGCCCACGACCTCCTCAGGATCCGTCACGCCAGCATCCGACGACGCCTCACCGATGGTGAAGTCCGCGGAGATCGAGACCTGATCGCTCTGGCAGTTCCGACCAATCAGCGCGATGCTGTAGGTCTCGCCCGCCTCCAGATCGAGCTCCTCTGCGGTGAAGCGCAGGGTGGTCTCGGTCTCCTCGCTGTCCTGGCTGGCGTTGTAGATGTTGCCGCCCAGCATCGGGATGATGTAGCTGCTCGCGGCGATCTCCACCCACTCCCCGGTGGAGTAGGTGACCAGACCGCCCTTCCGGATGAGCGCCGTCCAGGCAACCTCTCCAGCGCTGTGCTCGCGGTCCAGCGCGACGGTCACCTCCAGGCTCTCCAGCACACCATCGACGTCCTCCGGCGCGGTGACCTGGAATTGGAACGGCGGTGTGGTGTGGGTGTCGTGCTGCTCAAAGCTGTCGCAGGTCGGCAGGTAGTAGTCCGCCCCCATCCACCAGGTGCGGACCACCTCGCCCGGCGCCATCTCGACGGCATCGCCGCAGGTCGCGACCCCACGCTCGGAGAGCATCGCGTCCACCGCATCGGCGTCCGTCGTGCTCACCGTGCCCTCATCGACCAGGATCCCGGTCGCCTCGGAGAGCGCTGCGGCGAAGTCGGCGAAGGTCGCCCCGCCGTCCACCATCAGCATCGCACCCATCACCACCTGATCGGCATCCTCAGCACCCAGGATCTCCCGGACCTGCCACGCCACGCTCCCCAGCACGATGCCGTCGAAGTGAGCCTCACCGAGCACGTCGTCCGGACAGCGGGCATCACCGTCCAGGGAGCGCATCGGGCCGCTGAGGTCGTAGGCATAGCCGATGTCTGGATCATCGAACCGGGTCGCCGCCCACCAGTCCGACAGCCCCTCCTTCATCGCACCGCCCGCCGGTGCCGGCCCTCTCCGGCCGTACATCAGCGGGTAGGGGACATACTCCAGGTCCTCGATGGCGTCGTACCCGATGCCGTGGCCCAGCTCGTGGGCGATGATGTCGGGGTCGTGGGCGTAGTCGTAGTGGATGCCCTCGCCGAAGGTGAGCTGGTAGGTGCCCTCCTCACTGAAGCGGAAGCTGGCGTTGTCGAAGGTGCCCTCCGCCGACTCCCGGTAGCCGGTGACTGCTGTGATGGGATCAAACGACCAGCCATGCACGTCCTCGAAGTACGCCACCAGCGCGGTGATGTGGTGGTAGGTGTTCACCTCGGCGAAGGCATCCTCAGCGACCCCCTCCTCCGGCGAGAACAGAAAATCCCCGCCGGGCTCGGTCACCGCGACGTGTGTCTCTGAGGCGACCCCGTCGATGTCGAACACCACCGACCGCACCACTGCGACCGTGCTGTCGAGCACCTCGGCGTCTTCGGGCAGGTCGGTGAGGAGGATCTCCTCGGGCTCATCAAACAGATCGCCGGGGTAGACGGTGCCTGATGCGTCCGACACCAGCGTCTGAACACCCTGGATCTCGCCGGTGTGGGCGTCGATGTCGACCCGGGCCTCTCGGAGACCATCGCGCAGCAGGATCACCCCATAGACTAGCGCACCGCCATCGTCAGTGGGCAGGATCCGCAGGTCCGCATCGCCCGCCACAGTGTCCGAGAGCACCGCCTCCGCCAGCCATCCGGCAGACTCGGGATCGAGGGAGGGCACTGTCGAGACGGTGACTCCGTCGACACGACGCGACCGCAGCAGCCGGGCAGCACCGTCGTGGACGGTGAGTGTCGAGCGCGCACCCTCCACCGGGATCCCATCGTGGTGCTGCTGGAGGTGGACGATCTGCCGACCATGCCAGGACTCCTGGCGGATCGGGATGACCTGCTCGGCGGACAACGCAGTGTTCGCAGCGAGGTGTTTGATGGCGAGGTCGGACGACGACTGCGCGGAAGCGGTTCCACAGAGGAGTGCAGTCAGCGCGGAGGCACATAGGAGAGAAGGTAGGGTCACGGGACCTCCAGGTGTGGGTGCCCGCCTCAGCGGGTGAGGATGCCTTCTGCCACCATCTCGCTGGTCTCGGGGTCGAAGTACTGGACCAGCAGCTCATCGGCGGAGAACAGCGACAGGGTGTAGGCCCCCTCGATGCAGCCGGTCTCCGGGACGGCCTCGACGATGACGTTGTAGACCTCCAGGGTCTCGCCATCGCTGGTCATGCAGTCCATTTGGAAGGTGCAGTGGTTGCCGTCGCCAGAGTACGAGGTGTCGAGGACGTTGAGGCCCATCGACTCACCCTCGTTCGCTGAGGCTTCCAGGGAGAGGGTCTGGGGGACGGCCTCATTGCCGAAGGTGTAGCCGTACCAGTCGCCGGTCATGTCGCCAGCAATGCAGTCGGCATCCAGGGTGGTGTCCGCGGCGGTGTCATCGGTCGCGGCGGTGTCTTCCTTGTCCCCACAGGCGAGCAGCGCCAGGGGGAGGAGGAGGAGGGAGAGGGTGTGGCGGGTCATGTGCGCTCCGGTGTTGCACCCTGGACCTCAGCAAGCCTCATGCCCGTCTCGACAAGTCCTGAAACAAACCACTTTGAACGATTCCTTTGGGGAACCAAACGCAACGGTTGTCTCGATCATTCGTCTTCACGAGACGCCTCCATCGTCTGCACCTGACGCACTCAGAGGCGCTCACCTGCGATAGTCGCCTGCATGAGCAACTGGACCTTTCGAACCTACGGGCTGATCGAGCAGTACGAGATCAGCAGTGCCGCAGACCTGGAGCGCATCGAGACACTCGACGAGGCCCGCTGGACGGCGACCTCCGCGCCCACCGAGCAGTTCAACATCGACCCGGTCCTCCTCAGCTTCCTCGATGAAGACAGCGACGGCCGCATCCGGGTTCGCGACCTCCAGGCAGCCCGGCGCTGGCTGTGGGGACTGCTGACGAACCACAGCGGGATCGACGCCGGCAGCGACACCCTCATCCTCGCCCACCTCAGCGGTGAGGGTGAGGCACCAAAGATCGCCGACCTCGCCGAGCACCTGCTCGGTCAGCTGGAGGAAGACGAGACCACACAGATCACCCTGGCGCAGATTCGATCCTTCAAGGCCAGCTACGCCGCTCGCTACCCCAACGGAGACGGCGTGGTCACCCCCGCCCAGCTCCCCGAGTCGCTCCAGGCCGTCGCCGAAGAGGTGCTCACTGCCACTGCGGGAGCCCTGGATCTCAGCGGCGCGGTCGGGGTGAGGGCGGAGGACGTCAAGGCGTGGCAGGAGCGGGTCACCGCATGGCTGGCGTGGCACGACCGGGCAAGCAGCGTCGAGTCGGAGACGCTGCTCCCGCTGGGCGACGACACCGCCGCTGCCGCCACGCTGGTCGAGGGGCTCGCCAGCAAGGTCGAGCAGTACTTCGCCCAGTGCGATCTGCTGCGGCTGGAGATGCGCGCCGTCGAGCGACTCCAGGCCACCCCCGAGGAGCTGGCCGCACTGGACGTCTCCGATCCGACCGCCATCGCCACCTGGCTCAAGGCCGCCCCCCTCGCCACCCCGGATCCCACCGGGCTCCTCCCGCTGTCTGGCGCAGTCAATGGGCAGTACGCCGAGCAGCTGGAGGCGCTGTCCACCCTGGCGACCTGGCTGCTGGACATCGAAGAGGCCGAGGTCATCGTGCGCAGCCAGTGGGACTCGATCCGTGCGGCGATCACCCCGTTCATCACCTGGAAGGCTGACGAGCCCCAGGGACTCAACCTCAGCGAGGGCCCCGACCACCTCCGGGCATGGAAGGACTCACCGCTGCCCGGCGAGCTGTCGGAGATGGCGAAGAACGACACCGACGTCGCCGACGAGCTGGTGCAGTTCCGGAGTCTGGAGAAGCTGGCCTGCTACCAGCACTACCTCCTGCTCTTCGCCAACAACTTCGTCAGCTTCCCCGACCTGTTCGATGGCAACGAGCGGGCGCTGTTCGAGATGGGCTCCCTCATCCTCGACGGCCGCCGGATCAACCTCTGCGTGAAGGTCACCAACGTCGCGGCCCACAAGAAGATCGCCGCTGGCAGCCTGATGTTCGTCGCCTACCTCGCCCTGACCCGCAGAGAGGGCGGGGTGGAGAAGAAGGAGACCATCGCTGCTGCAGTCACCGCCGGGATCCGTGGCGGCATCGACATCGGCAAGCGCGGCGTGTTTTACGACCGGGAGGGCAAGGAGTGGGATGCCCAGATCATCGACCTGATCGCGAGTCCGATCAGCATCTGGGAGGCGATGATCGCGCCGTTCCTCAGAGTCCGGAACAGCATCGCCGACCGCATCGAGGCGACGGCTGCAGCACAGTCCAAGGCCATCGAGGCAAAGCTCAACGAGAAGACCACTGCCATCTCCGAGTCGGTCACTACCCCGCCCGCCAGCCCCACTGAGACCGCCGCGCCCAAGCCTCCTCCCGACGGCAGCAGCTTCACCAACCTCCTGATGGGCGGCACCATCGCGTTCGCCGCTGCCGGAAGCGCCCTGGCTCTGGTGGTGCAGACCATCGCCAACATCTCACCGCTGACCATCCTGCTCACCCTGCTCGGGGTGATCCTGATGGTCATGGCGATCTTCGGCTTCCTCGGCTGGCTCAAGCTGCGCAAGCGCGACGTCTCCACGCTCCTGGAGGCCTGCGGCTTTGCCCTGAACGGTCGGATGTGGCTGTCCACTCACCTCGCGGACATCTTCACCCAGCGCCCCGGCTTGCCCGAGGGCGCCCGTCGCCGTCTGATGGCGCCTCGCTCGAAGTTGGGGATCTTGCTGCTGGTCGTTGTGCTGCTGATCGTCGCGCTGGGCATCGCCGCAGCGGTGAACCCGGCGGTGCTGGAAAACATCCAGAGCCTCATCCCCGAGCCCGCCGTCGAGTCACCTGTGGTGACACCTGTGGAGGCGACTCCGGCGACACCCTGAGCAGCAAGAGCGGCCTTCCCCTCCTCGTCATGCTGCGCCGGCACGGCTGGAGTCCGCCGCCGACTTCGCAAGTCTCGAACACCTCGACCAGAAGTTCTGGGCGGCCCTCGCGTGTCCGGTGAAGGGTCTGGCCTTCGATGAGAAGACACTGGGTCTGCTCGATCACGACAAAGACGGTCGCATTCGCAGCCCTGAAGTCATCGAAGCGGCGAAGTGGTGCTCGACGAGCCTTACCAAACTCGACGGACTGGCCAAGGGCAGGCAGGCGCTGCCGCTCGACCTCATCAAGACCGACACGCCTGCAGGCGCCGCCCTGTTCGCTTCGGCCCAGCAGATCCTCACTGAGCTCGGCCAAAAAGACGGCTCCCTTTCCGTTGACGACGTGTCGGCAGCCGCAGCCGCGCTCGCCAAAGCGCCCGACAACGGCGACGGCGTCATTCCCGCCACCGCAACCGACGACGAGGCCCTGCAGACGCTGATCGGCGAGATCGTCGGGTGCCTCAATGGTGTCCCGGATCGAAGCGGCGCGCAGGGTGCGAACCAGGCCATGGTCGATGCCTTCTTCGCAGACGCACAGAGCGTAGTCGACTGGGCCAACGCGGGCAGCGTCGAGGTTCATCCTCTCGCCGACTGCACCGAAGCCGCAGCAAATGCGGTCGCTGCAGTCAAGACCAAGGTCGACGACTACTTCGCACGATGCCGGCTGGCTGCATTCGACGAGCGTGCGATCGCGGCGCTCAACCGCAAGGAAGAGGAGCACCTGGCCATCGCAGCCGAAGATCTGTCGGTGACCGTCGACGAGGTCGCCGGCTTCCCGTTGGCCCGCGTCGAAGCCGACCGTGCCCTGCCGCTGACCGGCAGCGTGAACCCGGCATGGGCGGGCCGTCTGGCCGCGCTGCACTCCGCTGCCGTCCAGCCCATCCTCGGCGAGCACGCTGGCACGCTGACCGCAGCTCAGTGGACGGCCATCCAGGACAAGCTCGCATCATTTGAAGCCTGGCGCGGCAGCAAGCCCGGAACGAACGTCAGCACGCTGTCGGTGGACCGCCTCAACGAGATCCGCGCTGGCGACGGTCAGGCCAACCTGACCAGGCTCATCGCACTCGACACCGCTGCAGCGGCCAAGGTCGACTCCGTTGCCCAGGTCGAGCGCCTGGTCCGCTACCATCGCGATCTGTTCGGCCTCGTCAAGAACTTCGTCAACTTCACCGACTTCTACTCCGACACGGCACGGGCCACGTTCGAAGCCGGCACCCTCTACCTCGACGGACGCGCGTGCTGGTTGCGCGTGTCGACAACCCCGGCAAGCACGCCGCACTTGCGGGCCGCTCCAAGCTGTTCATGGCCTACTGCAACTGCAACTGCACCCGTCCGTCCGGCGAGAAGATGGCGATCGCGGCAGCGTTCACCGATGGCGACTCCGACTTCCTGATGGTCGGCCGCAACGGTGTTGTTCTACGACCGCGACGGCAAGGACTGGGACGCGACCATCACCAAGGTGGTCGACAACCCGATCAGCCTGCGTCAGGCCTTCTGGTCCCCCTACAAGAAGCTCGCGAAGTTCTTCGAGGACCGTGCAGCCAAGAAGGCCGAAGCCAAGGCGGCGGCCGGGGATGTCGCAGGCGCACCGGGCACGGCCCCAAAGGCACCGGGCATCGACATCGGCATGGTCGCCGCAATCGCGTTTGGCCTGGGCGCTCTGGGCAGCATGGCGGTGGCGATCATCGGGTACATCACCGGCTTGTTCTCGATGCCCTTCTGGATCATCGTGCTGGTGGTGGTTGCACTCTTCCTGGCCATCTCGATGCCTTCGGTGATCATGGCCTACTTCAAGCTGCGGCAGCGCAGCCTGGGACCAGTGCTCGACTCCAACGGCTGGGCAGTCAACGGCCGCGCCAAGGTCTCCGTCCGGTTTGGTCGCACGCTGACCCACATGGCCAAGCTGCCGTCGGGCGCCACTGTTGACTCCAAGGACAAGTACGCCGATCCGGCCAACCCGTGGCCGAAGCTGATCATGTTCTTCGTCTCGGTGGGCTTCCTCTACAGCCTGCTCAACTTCTACGGCGTCATCCACATGGTCAGCGACGGCATGATCGGAGACGAGCGGAACACGATGGAGCTGGTGCCCGAAGAAGCGGCTCCCGAGGCAACGCCTGCGCCCGCAGCAGAGCCCGCGACCCCTTGATCACAGTCGGCACGGTGTAGATGCGCCCGTCAGCCCCTGATTGGCAGCAGCAGCGCCTCAAGCCAGCGAAACGTCGCGGTGAGGCGCACGCTCCGGGTCGGCAGGCGCAGGATGCGGGCGTACAGACCGGCCCAGGCCCCAGAGAAGCGACGCTTCAGCGCAGCAGGACGCGGGCGATCCCGGTCATGAAGAGGTGGATGACGATGATGGTGGCGATGGCGAGGAGGTGGGAGGGGTTGATGCTCAACCCTAAGCCCATCTCCACCACCGCAATCTCCATGAACCGACCAAGCAGGGGCTCGGTGACCGAGACGACCATCTGGTGCTCTTCTCGGAGGCTCCAGGAGTTCAGGCTGTCGAACACCATGCGCGTGAAGATCATCGCATAGACGATCCAGAACGGCACCGAGACCAGCGACTGAAGAATCGACAGCTTGCGCTTCTCACGGTGCAGCTCGAGCAGCTCCTCCCGCTCCCGGTCAGACTGTTCCTGGATCGACTTGTCCAGACGATTGAAGCTGGTAGCCTCCTCCTTGCTGTCCCAGACCAGATTGTCCTGGCTCATCGATTCCCCCTGATATTCAACCGCCGATGGTGCTGGCGAGAACACCGCATCGGTCTATACGAAGAGTCGCACTGTATGGGTTGAAAATCATGTGACAAGACTGAAACACGTCACGAATCTTCTGAAACCCATTCCTCCACCCGACGGGCCAGCGCCTCAGACTGAGCCAGAAACCCCGCTCGGAGCGCACGCCCCATCATCATCTCGACCAGCGGCGCGAGCAGACCGCGGATGCGATCGGTGGTCTCGTATTGGCATTGTTGCGCTCCAACAGGGGTGATGGTCTGGGTCCGCTCGGCGCGAATGAGCCAGGGCAGGCCGATGTCAAGCACCCAGACCAGCCGGGTCGGCTCGGTGACCTCGGTGATGGTGAGTCGCTGGCGCAGGTTCAGCCCGTGCAGTCGAACCGTCAGCCGGACCGGGCTGCCGACCGACAGCTCCCCACGCACCGCCGGGGTCATCGGGTTCCACTCGGCATACTCACCAAAGTCCACCAGCACCGCCCAGGCTGTCGACGCTGGGGCCTGGATGTCGGCGGTGCCGGTGTAGTCGCTCACATCGGTGCCAGCAGCTCGGTGATGTAGCGGCTGAGGCGGTCGAATTTCTCAGTGCGGTAGGCGAGGAACTCTGGCAGGAGGGCTTCATCGAGCAGGAAGATGAAGATCGCTTCGTCGAGGTAGCCGGCGTCCTGTGCTTCGGACAGCCGCAGCCACAGCGGACCGGAGGCCTCTCCACCACCGGGCAGGGCGGTGAGGGTCAGCTCAACCGCGCTCCGCTCGACCTCCAGCGGGCTCCCGCCCCTCTCCTCGGCCTTCGTCCGGCTGATCTGGTACATCAGCCCCGCTGCACCAGAGAACAGCCCTTGAGGGGTCATGATGATGTTGGCCTGCTCTGCGTCAGGCTCTGGCGGCGGTGGCTTGTCGATGGGCGACCAGCGGAACGTGCCACCCCCTTTCTCGGTGATGACCTCCAGGAACCGCCAGCCGATGTCGTACTCCGGGTTGCAGGCCACCGCGAGCGCCGCCCGGTCCCGAGCGCCGATCAGGTTGCCCTCTTTGAGCAGGGTGTCCGCCCAGAACCGATGCGCAGGCCAGTAGCAGGGGTCGAGGTCGAGCGACTTCTGGTAGTTCTCCCGAGCCTGATCGTAGTCTCCCATCGAGTACCAGACGTCGCCGTAGTAGGTCCACCACGGTGCGGCCTCCGGGCAGAGGCTCAGCGCCCGGCGGTAGTGGGTTCCAGCGGCGTCCATGTCCCGACGGCGGAACGCGCCCTCGGCCACCTCAAGCTGCTCGTCGGCCTCCGCAGAGCACTCCGGCGTCGACTCGGTGATCAGACCGGGACCGGTGACTTCCTGGAGGATGCTGTGGCTCAGGGAGATGTAGGGTGACTCTGGATCCAGATCCAGAAGCCAGTCCATCAGGACCATGCCCTCGTTGAGCATCTCCGCCGCCTGTGGGTTGTCCGGGGTCGCGCTTCCGATGAGGAGGACCGCCTGGATGCCCACCGCGCGCGGGTTGTCATCGTCGTGCTCCCTCGCCTTCCCCGCCAGCTCCCAGGCCTTCCCGCTCTCCCCGGCGATCAGGGCCTGCTCGGCTCGACCGGAGAGCTTCTCTCCGCGACGATCACCGGCTGAGGCATCTGGAGACAGCAGCAGCAACATCGACAGCATGGGGACTCCAGGAGACCTCAACTGTACCCGGATGAACCCTCGATGGCGCGATACAGGGGAGGCATGACAGACCTGATACAGACCCCCCTCGGACGGTTCCGGCTGGTGAGCATGCTGGAGGGGCTGTCTTACGCCCTGCTGGTGTTTGTGGCGATGCCCCTGAAGTACGGTCTGGACATGCCGCAGATGGTCCGGATGCTGGGCCGGGCGCACGGAGGGCTGTTTGTGGCCTTCGTGATCGCCCTCATCCTCGCCGCGATCTCTCAGCGGTGGTCCATCGTGCGCACCGGGATGCTGTTCGTCGCCTCAATGATCCCGCTGGGGGCGATCTGGATCGAGCGGAGCTGTTCGGCGGAGTCGGGGTCGGAGTAGCCGCTACGGCTCACAGCTGCCTGTTGCGATGTAGTCCACCAGCACCGTCCTCAGTCTCATCGTAGGACCACCTGCTGGTCTGCTCCACGTGGACTCACCCGACTCGAAGGAGAGGTCCGTGGGGTCGACCTCGCCATCCTCTCGGACCGACACAGCACCCACATCGAGAGCGGGGGAGAGGGTGAGACCGCTCCCTTCAGCCTCATCCGCTGGAAGAAACCCGTGGTTTTCCCAAGTTTTTATTTCTACTTTGCCAATAGAAAATAGAGCGACTACAGTCCAGACACCGGAGAGATTGATGTCTGAGCCAAAGCGCGGCAGAGGCCGTCCTCGCAAGGATCCCACCCGACTCGCGAAGTGGTCGCCCCCCGAGGGGTGGGTGCGGATCGTCGCCTGGGCTGCTCCCGAGGAGCGCGCGGCACTCAAGCGCATCGCAGCAGAAGCCGACACCTCCGTCGCCAACCTCATCCGCTCCCTGGCCAGCGGACTGGAGGCCGGGGTGATCTCTCCGGATGAGCTGCTCCACCAGGTCAGGAAAGGACTCGACGTCATGCAGAAGATTCCCACTCTGTTTCAGCGAGACAGCCGCTTTAAAGTCACCCCTGAGGTCCGTCCGGGCTGTGAGTGGGTGCTCGCGGGCGAGGGTGAGTCCACCGAGAAGCTCGACGGCACCAACATCCGGGTCACCATCCGGTCGGGGCATGTGGTCCGGGTCGAGAAGCGCCGCAACCCCAACAAGGCCCAGAAGGCCCAGGGCATCATCGACGGCTGGTACGTCGATGCCAGCGATCCAGAAGCCGCAGACAAGTGGATCCACGAGTCCGTGGCGGGCACCGACATGACCGACTGGACCGACGGCGAGCACTCCTGCGAGGCAATGGGTCCCAAGATCCAGGGCAACCCGCTGAGTCTCGACCGCCACCTCTGTGTGCCCTTCGACTTCGCCGCTCCCATCTACAGCGAGATCCCCCGAAGCTTTGCGGGGCTCTCGGAGTCACTGGTCGCCCTGGAGAGTCAGTTCTCTCCAGGGGCACTGGCGGAGGGCATCGTCTTCCACCACCCCGACGGCCGCCGCGCGAAGATCAAGCGGCGGGACTTCGGACGGTAGAAGGGGCTACTTCACCCGATAGCCGCCCATCTCGTTGTTGAAGATCCAGGCCACGACCTCACCGATCTCGAAGTGGTTGCCGAGGTAGCTCTGGGTACTGGCGGCCGCACTTCCGGCGTCTCTCAGGACTGCGCGGGCCTGGATCATCTTCTCCAGTCGTGCCTTCCAGACCGTCATGTTGCTGACGCGCAGGTCGATCCAGCCCTTGCGGATCCAGGCCTCGCGGGTGGCGGCGTCGGTGAGGGGCACGGTGGTCTTGTGGCCGATGACCTCCGGGACGTTGATGCGCGGACCCCGGAGCAGGCGCTTGCCGTCGGGCATGAGCACCGGGATGCCGATGGACGGCGCGGTGCGGGCCACCCCAGAGGCACCCAGCGCCTTGACCAGCGCATCGGAGAGCACAGGAGCCGAGGTGGCGACGGCCTGGGTCAGTGAGCCGCAGGCGTGCTTGAGGAGCTGGGCCTCAAACAGCAGCTTGGACAGCTCCGGAGGACCGAGGCGACCCAGTGCGATGGAGGGGATCTTGCTCTCCTCCTCAGCAGCGGCGAGGTCAGACAGCGCAGCACTTCGGAGAAGACCGGCCTTGTAGCTTGGGTTCAAGACGCTGGCGTCCATCGCGGAGATGATGTCCTGGCCGGTGTTCGCCCCACGGATCTCCAGCACGATGACCTTGGCGATCTCTTCGGGGGTGATGTACTCCATCTGCCCAAGCGCGGTGATCGCGGCGAACTCGCCCCGGGTGAACACGCCGTTCTCCCCGGTGTCCACGACCGGCACCTCCAGCGATCCGCTCTTCTTGTAGTCGCCCAGCTCCTCTCTGAGCTGGAGGGTGGCACCCTCAAGGGTCACCTCGTGGGGCTCGTAGAGGTCGCTGCTGTCGTAGCGGTCTCTTGCCTGGATGACCCGCACGCCACGGTAGCCGATCATCGCGGCGGGCTTGACCTCCTTGACGATGGGGGCGTTTGGGGTCCGGGCGAGCAGGAACATGAGCCCGGTGTGTCCGAAAGCGGCCTCGTTCTTGGCGAGCAGCTTGCGTGAGGGCTTGTCTTCGGAGTGGGTGTAGGGGATGTTCAGCCCCATCCCGCCAGTCCCGGTGGTGCCGCACTTGACGTAGACCCGGGTGGTGTACTCGGTGGTCGCCCGGTGCACGAGGCGGACGTGGCGGATGATCTGCGGGCCGGTCTGGGAGAGCAGCAGCGCCTCCATGTCGACGATGCCCTTGGCGTCGTAGCCGTCGTCGCTGATCCAGCCGCGAACCTTGGCCGCGCCGTCGAAGACGTCCTGGTAGGACAGCCCGGTGGCGGTGTTCACGCAGTCTACGATGACTTCCGGGCGGTGGCGCCGGATGATCTGGACGAGGTGGTTCTCCAGGTAGGCAGCCTCGAAGTCGTCATACAGCGCAGCGAGCAGCCGCCGGCGCTGGGTGGCGTCCGCCATGATGGCGCCCCGGGCGGTGTTGGCGAGGTCGGTGGGCACGAACAGGTTGCCCCACTCCGGCACAAACGCGATCCGATCCCCGAACTCTGCTTCCAGGCGCTGGCAGGCTTCCACCGCCTCGCTCTCCTTGAGGGAGGCGACCACGATGCGGCGTGGGTCGAGCTGGGTGACGATGTGGCGGCACACCTGGAGACCGACCAGACCGGCGCCTCCGAGGATCAAAAAGTCGTGGTACATGGACGGGCTCCCGAGGCGTGAGGCGTCCAGAATAACGCGTGGCGGGGTGGTCGGGATGAGTCTGGGCCTGCCGTCTGGTCGGCGCTTCGGGCTCCCGATACGGTGCAGGACGGTCCTTTGAGCCTGCGGACGGTGGTGAGGTCCTGGTGTCATGCCGGGGTCCGCTGGGCGGGTCGTCCAGGGGAAGCGGCCGCAGGGCGGGCACTCCCAGAGTGAACCGAAGGAGAACGTCGGGAATGCAGCCCCCCTTGAGCGCAGCGACATCTGCAGGCCAGCGGCCGGCGTTGGAGCGAAGTGACCAGAAAAAGAAGGGCGCCGACGATGGCGGACCTCCGCTCACACCGGGAGGGAGCACCCTTCAGAATCGAGAGCCACGACGCTGAGAAGACCGAAGGGCGAGCAGTGCATGTAGACAACCTATAGAGCAGAGATGGGCGAATCCTTGAAGTGAGGCGGTACTCCCAGCCCGTCTCCATCCCTGGGCTCTGATCACCCTGGGCTCTGATCACCCCCGGCTGAGGGCGCTCCCCGGTCCTCCGACACGGCCTCACCAAACCCTCCGACGAATGAGGCTCGCCAGGGCAGATCTTTACGATGTCACAACCCCTGGAGGCCACAATGACCGCACTGCTCCTGGAGGCGATCCGACGGACTGAGAGCCGGGAGGGCGGCTTCCGGCTCGTCGGCCTGGAGCACCTGCTGACCAACCGCAACCACCACCGTCGGCTGCGCAGCGCAGCTGGCCCTGGTGGTGGGCTTCTACGACAAGATGGGCGCCACCCCGCCAGAGTCCCCGGACTGAGCCGGTATACTTCGGGACATGTGCCAGCTCGCCGATGACTTCGTGCTCTGCTCCTGCGACGGAGAGCCCCTCACCAATCCAGACTGGGTGCTGGAGCGCCGTGACCGGAGCCGCCACCCGAACCACCGCAGGGGTCGGGCGATGCGTCCCCGGTTCAGCGACACCGACCGCACCCTCCAGGCGACCGTGCTTGCCGGGCTCACCCGAGGCTGCTTCGACTTCGACTACACCCCGACTGAGGGGGACGTCCTGCGCCTGAAGCTCGATGGCCGAAGGCTGCGGTTTCGGTTCGACGACGGCCACTGGTCGATAGACGACAGCACCTCGCTGACCGGCTGGCGAGGTCAGATGGTGCCGATGGGTGAGGGAAAGCTCGGGGAGTAGCCCAGAAGAAGAGAACGGCGCCCAGGTCGTATTCCCCATGACCCGGGCGCCGCGAGCATGTCTCCCCCAAGACTACTTCGGAGAAGCTGTTGCCTCTCCGGCGCTCTCACACTCACAACAAGCAAGCGGCGTGCCATCATCCCTCGGTTTGCTAAGTTACCGAAATTACACAATCGAACTGAATGAAAAGGCCGCTGACACCCACTGGTCACATGCGCGCGCGGTGCGCGATGCGCTGTCTCACCAGCCCGTTAAGCAAGCAGGGATGCACGACCACGACCACCTCCCCGCCCTGCGTGACCTCTGCGAGCTGCTTGCAGGACGGCGGGTGGTCGCCCTGACCGGCGCGGGATGCAGCACCGACTCGGGGATCCCGGACTACCGGGGGCCAGAGACCCGCAAGAAGGCCCGCAACCCGATCCAATAGCATAACTACCCGATCAATAATCTTTATTCATTACTTAGAATGCTACTAAACCAACCTGACGTGCACTGTGCCACGACCCCTCATGACACAGCAGTGACACCAGCCTGCATCGGGGTGACCTTCTCAGAGATCGCCGGGATGGCCGCGACGATGGTCCGCAGCTCGGTGACGGCCAGGCGGTCGGAGTCGGTGTAGATGTCGAGGGTGATGCCGGCGGAGTGCCCCAGCAGGATCCGCACGAGGTCTGGGTTCTGCCCATCGGCGACGAGGTTGGTGGCCAGGCCATGGCGGAACAGGTGGAGCTTTCGCCCCTTCCGCCCGTCCGACCCCTTCCACAGCGCGGACCGGATGCCAGAGCGCTCGTAGATGCTCGCCAAGATGACGGAGTTCGGTGCCATCTGGCGGCGAGTGTGGACGATGCGGCCCTCTCGGCGGCCCAGGCCGGCGAGGTAGGCGGCAAGGTGAGGGGAGACGGGGATGAGGCGACCGCGGCGCTCCTGGCGACTCTTGCCCAGCTCGGGACGGATGGTGAGGAGTTGCTCGTCGAGGCTGATGTCGCGCCACTCCAAGCGCATGATCTGACCACAGCGCAGCCCGGTGTAGCGGGCGACGGTGAACAGCTCGCCATACCAGCCGGCATCCCGGCGCCGGTCTCGGGCGGACAACACCGCGAGGTCCATCTCTGACCAGGTGGGCGCCGGCTTTCGGGTGCGGGGCGGTTCGGCGATCTCGCTGCTGATGCGCTCCGGAGCCGGGGTGCGGTCGCGGTAGGCCGGCTGTACCGCCGTCCAGGACCAGAACCGCTCAACGGTCTGCACGCGGTTGATGATCGAGGCGGTGATCCCGCGGGCGCGCTGGTCTCTGAGGTAGGCGCGGAGGAGATCGCGGGAGAGGTGCGCGACGGTGGGCTCGTCGGGTGCGGTGTGGGTGCGGGCGGCATCGAGGAGCTGGCCCAGCTCGGTCACCTGCCGACTGATGGTGCCTGGCTGCATCCCGGCCTCTTTCCGGTGGAGCAGGTAGTCAGCGACCGCCTTCGTCAGCGCAGGAGGAGGCGCAGCTCGGCCGCGCCATTGCTGCCGGAGGTCTTCGACTTGCTGGACTTCCCGGAGGAGCGTCTCCGCCGCCCGCTTTGTCTGGACGACCCGGGAGCGGCTGAGGCGCCGTCCAGTTCGTTCATCGTGCTCACGCCACCGAACGCGCCAGCGCCGTCCGTGCTGATGGATGCTTGCCACCTCGATAACTCCCCTGCCCATCGGTCGAGGGCGGCTCCAGTCTGCCACCGATGCGTGCGGCCGACCACGATCCGGGGAACATCGAGGTTCGCCCGGTCGCTCATGTTGACCCAGTCGCGGAGGGTGTGCTCGCCGATTCCGAAGTGGGTGCGAACGGCCTGGGTGGAGAGCCAACGGGCGGACTTGAGGGCGGTGCTCATGCCACTTCCAGGGAGAGCTGCTCACCACACACGGTGGAGAGCGGAGGGAGCGAGCAGGTGAGCCACTCGGGATGCTTCGTCCGGATGCTCTCCCAGTGATGCCAGCCGGGGATGCCCAGGGGCTCCTGCTCGGAGATGGCGGGACGGGAAACCATCAGCTCGTCGCCCCTCGATCTTGTCGGGTGCCGATGCGCTGGTCGCCCGCTCCTTGATGGCGAGC
The DNA here is from genome assembly GCA_047621685.1 of Myxococcota bacterium. GTDB lineage: Bacteria > Myxococcota_A > UBA796 > UBA796 > UBA796 > JAQXDW01. The sequence continues at coordinate 22,103 of JBLHNG010000030.1, forward strand.
TGGGGAAGCGGGGCGGGCGATGGTGGCGGAGAGTGGTCACCCGGAAAAGGTAGGAGATGAGGCGGTTTTCGTCGCGGCCTTTCACTTCCCACAGATTGGGGAAGTGCGGGAAGTGCCGCTTCCATCGTGAGGCCAAATAGACAATATGGACGCTTCCCAGGCGGTTCCCCATTCGGGAAGCGAAAGTTGAGCGCGGCGTTTTCGCCTGGAATCCCACTTCCCGGGCGGGAAGTAACGGTTGAACGCCGGTTGTGTGTTTTGAGGGGCTCCAGAGCCCATTGAGGGTTCCCAATTCGCCGATAATGACGCTTCCCAGCCTTGGGAAGTGAATTCGAGCGCCTCTTTCCCCGATTCGGCGATATTGACGCTTCCCAGGGCTGGGAAGTGAATTCAGGGTGCTGTGAGGGCTTCTCCGAGGCTGATCGGCATAGAAAACGGCGGCGAGCTGGGTCGAGGAGCGCCTCATCCTGAAAGCCCAGGCGAGTTTGGGTCCGTGGGCGGTGGTGAGCCAGGGTGTTTTCGTCTGCTCGGCTCCAGGAGAGAGCTGTGCAGCACGCGCTGAGGCTGTCCGCGAAGGAGGCTGGCCTGCACGCCTCACCAGGTGGCGGGGCTGAGTGGCTCGGCGTGCAGCGGTGACGCCGAGTCGATGGTGGCGGAGAGTGGTCACCCGGAAAAGGTAGGGGCTGAGGGGACTTTCGTCCGGGACTTTCTTAGCACTGGCGAACGCACCCCAGTGCAGGGCAGGTTCAACCGTCGCCGGCCTGGGGTGAAATCTGGCGATAGTCGAGGATAAACCACCAGTGCAGCGAAAGTTTGAACACCGTTGAAAGCCGCCGCGAAGGGGCAAAAAGCCGCTGCACTGCGGTGTAATGGGGCTTCGAGCTGTCTGGAGGGCAATTCGAGGCTCAGAGAGGTCGATCAGCGGAAAGCCCAGTCTGCACCGACAGTGCAGCGAATCGGGATCGTTTTTCGGCGCTGAAGGGGGTGATCGGCGGAAAGTCCAGTCTGCACCGACAGTGCAGCGAATCCGGCTGCTGAGATCGGGGTTCTGTACCGTGCAGCGGCCCGAATGTGGTCTCAGGAGGGCCGTCATGTGGGCCGCCCATCCCCGAGCGGACCCTCAAGCAGTCCGATCTGCCCCATCCCCACCCATCGCGCCTTCTCCGCGCGGGTCTTCTGGGCGCTCACTTCGCGGCCACTCCGACCTGGTCGACGAGCAGGGCGTGGTAGTCAGCCTCGCGGAGAACCACCACACGCTCCCCGAGGGGCATGGTGCGAAGGTCTGAGCGGGGGCCGGTCGGACGGAGGATGGCCCCGTCGAGCTTGACCTTCTCCCCATCCTCATCGAGCACGATGCTGCCGAGGACATGCACGGAGAACACCGGCAGCGAGGCCCCGGGGAGGATGTACTGCTCGCCGACGTCGTCGGCCTCGATGTGAACCGCAGCCCCGGTGTCCGGGGCGGGGACGACCACGACCTCACGACCGAGGAGGGCATTGAAGAAGGCGACCTCGACATGCTCCTCCACCGGCTTGCCGTCTGCGATGCGCTGCAGGGCGTAGCTGTAGCTGGAGACCTCGCGGACCTTCCAGCGCTGTCCCGGCTTCAGGCGGCTGCGGCAGGCGGCCTGCTTCACCTCGATCCAGCAGCCCACGGCGAGCTGGGGGGCAGCCAGCCGCTGCTTCTCCTGCCACGCCTCGGTCTTCTCGCGGGCCTGCTGGGCGAGGACCTCGCTGCGACTCCGCCAGCACACCGGGCAGCGGTCGCCACTCTTCACAAACTTCCCGGCATGGTTCGGGCACGCCGCCAGCACCACCCCGATCGCCGTGAGTCGCTTCCGCAGCGCGGTCCGGACCTTCGACCCCGCGGAGAGCTGCTTCGGTCCCTTGCGCTGCTCTCCCGCCAGCCAGGCCAGGAGGCGCTTCTTGTTATCTTCCGCTTCGGCCAGCGTGATCGCCGCCGCTTCGTTCATCTTCAGGGCGGACTCCAGCCAGGCCTTCTCTGCCTCCTCGGCGGCGTTCTTCGCCTCCAGCTTCTCCGCAGCGCAGGCCAGCACAGCCAGCGCGCCCAGCGTGAGCCAGGGCTTCTCCTGGGTCTTGCGGATCCAGTGGAGTCCGAAGCGAATGTTGTCCTTGGCCGTGTCCAGTGCCTTCCAGGCCACCATCGCCTGCTGACGGACGCCGGGGGAGATGCCCTGGATGCAGGCGACGGCCGCGGCGACCTCGATGTCCTCGTTCGTCCGGATGACCGCGAGCTGAGCCGCCACCGGGAGCCCGACAGGATCAGAGGACGCCGGCTCGATGAGGGTGCTGAACGCCAGCGCACCGAGCCGTCGAAGAAATGCACGCTCGGCCCCGCCGTTGAGGGTGCATTCTGCCGGGTCGGGCCAGCCGTAGGGGGTGAAGCGGTCGAGCTGTGCCAGGAGCGTTGAGGCGTCGTCACACTCCTCGATCGCCTTGAGGTCGGAGAGGTGGCGCCCTCCGCTTCGGGTGACACTCTCCTGCAGGTCGGGCGTCTCCAGGAGGTCCTCGACGGAGAGGGGGGAATCCTGCTGCTCGATGAAGGCGATCCGGGCCTTGGGGGCGGTGCAGCCCTCGGGAAATTGGAAACGCTTACCATCGTCCGATTCCATCGCCCGTCGCATCTTGCCGACGAAGGGTGGGGTAACGCCACAAGTGCGGGCGATCTTGTGGTTGCTCCACTGGCACCACTCGGCATCGCGGAGGATGGTTCGGACGGCCTGGCGCTTGTCCTCGTTGTTGCGTCTCAGGCCATGGTTGGCATTGGCCCCGACGCTGGCGAGGATGGCGTCTCGACGGGTGCCGGGCTGGACGTGGGCGGGGATGGTGCTCTGGTTGTTGCGCTGGTAGGCGGCGAGGCGGTGGAAGCCATCCCAGAGCCAGTGATCGCCGTCTTCGTCCTTGTAGACCTCGATGGGCGGGAGGATGCCGCCAGCGGTGAGGATCTCGGCGTACTCGTCGACGACGGGGTGGTTGATGCCGGTGCGCTGCTGGGTGTCGCCGTCGGTTCGGATGAGGGCGATGAGAAGGGCGGTGGTCATCAGCTTGCCTCCCGAACGTCGCAGTCTTCGTCCGCTCGCCAGTAGCCAGTGCGATGGAGCGTCCACAGCTCGGCCTCGCCGGCATCGAGCGCGTTGGC
>JBLHNG010000031.1:0-25096 GCA_047621685.1 Myxococcota bacterium
TCGAGGGTGAGGGTCGGCTGGATCTGGCCGTTGACCGTCCAGGTGCCCTCGGCTGCGACGTGGTCATGCTCCATGTCGTCCATGTCCGAGACCACCTCGTCGAGGTCCCAGTCGTCGATGAGCAGCACGAGGTCCTCGTCGACCACCGGATCGGCTGGATCCTCGACAATGATCACCCCGTACAGTCCACCGGAGACCTGCTCGTCGGTGTTGAAGTGAGGATGGAACCAGAACGTGCCGGACTGGCTGACCGTGAAGCTGTAGGTGAAGCTGCCGCCGGGCTGAATCGGGTCGGTCGTCCAGGTCACGCCGTCCATGTCATAGGGCACATCGATGCCGTGCCAGTGGATGGTGGTGGGCTCATCGAGGGCGTTGCTGAAGTCGACCGTGAGGGTGTCGCCGAGCTTCAGGCGGATGAGCGGAGTGCCCGCATCGGTGTAGGCAAAGCCCTCGACGGTGTGGGTGGTGTCGTCGAGGTCGGTGAAGGTGTGGGTGTGCGGTGCGGCAGTCAGCGCGACCCGCACTGCCCCGTCTGCCGGGTCGAGGTCTTCAAGCTCTGGGAGCCGGGCGAGGGACAGCGGATCGCGGGTCTCGGGGGCGGCAGAGTCTGTGGTGTCGACCGGGGCGGTGTCGGTCGGGGTGGTGTCTGGCAGATCGGCGGTGTCGTCGGATCCAGAGCAGGCCAGCAGGGCGAGGATCATGGCTGGGCCTCCGCAGTGGTCATCACCCGCTCGGTCATCTCCCAGCCCCGCTGGGCGGCGAGGTCGAGGGGGTAGCTGCGGTAGAGCAGGGCCGCGGTGACGGTGGGGGTGGCACAGTCCGCAGCGAAGGTGTGCTGCGAGGTCCAGGAGGACTGCGGGGGCAGACGGTTGTCGCTGGCGACATCCACTGCAGCGAAGTGGGGCACCATGCGCGCGCCGTCTTCTCCGACCATCACCCGGGCGAACCCGAAGCCCGGGAGGCCGGCCCGACTGGCGATGGCGTCGCCGGTGGTGGGGGTGGCGGTGTGGGTGATGCGGTAGGCGAGGTCTCCGGCAGGCAGGGGGGTGTCGAAGGTCACGGTGTCGCCGTCGGTGGCGGTGATGGTCGCGCCGCCGACGGCCTCCTCGACTGGCATGCCGCGCTGCTCGGGGGTGAACGAGCCGTCTCCGAACCGACCGGGGCCGGTGTAGTCGAGGAAGTCGCTGGTCTGGCGGACGACCTGCACCCGCTGGCCGACCTCGGCTCCAGGCCAGACGCTCCAGTCTCCATCGGCGGTCTGCATGTCGGCATAGCCGCCGAAGTCGGGCACCACGGATCCGCCGGTCGGTGCGAGGGGCTCACCCTCGCAGGTGGCCTCGACGAGCAGGACCATGCTGCGCATCGGCTCGCCAGTGGGCAGGGCGTGACCGGGGCCGATGTTGCGCACGGTCACGTCTGCGCTCAGGGTGTCGTCGGTCACTGCCGCTGCGATGGTGAGTGTGGCGGCGAGGCCGAGCATGTCGGCGACATCGGAGCGCGGCCCGGTCCAGGTGTGTCGGCGGACCTGCCCCGGCGGACGCCACCACCCACCCGCGATCCCCACCACGGAGTCGGCCATCTGATCAATGTCGGAGCTGTTCCCGGCGTCGGGGTCGGGGGGCATGTGGCAGGACTGGCAGGGGGCGTTGTCGGCGAATGGCCCATCGGACCACTCGGTGTAGGTGGAGTGAACCGGCAGCACTCCGTCCGGCCAGCGGTCGGTGTCGATGGTCACGCCGGGAACCAGCACCGCCTGATCGTGCTGGTGGCAGCCGGCACAGAAGTCGGCGGACTTGTAGTGATCCCGGGCCACCGAGCCCATGCGGGGGTTGAGGACGTCTTCGTAGGGGCCAAACGTCAGCGGCAGCCACACCCCGAGCCCGGCGGAGGGGGACTCCTCAGAGGGGCGGAGGATGCGCAGCCGACCGGCGACCCCGGCGGGCTGGGAGAGGTCCACCGACTCGACCTTGTGGCAGACGTCGCAGTGGACCCCGTAGTCATACGACAGACCCGTCGCCTCCAGCAGCCCGCGCCCGCCGACCTCACCGTCGATGCCCGGGGCGTGGCAGTCCGCACAGTCTCCGACCTCCGTGGCGACGCTGTCGCAGGCTGAGGTCTCGCCGCAGTCCGCGTTGAGCAGGGGCAGCACCCCATCGCCGAGGTAGCAGCGATCGGCGGCAGCCGCAGTGCCTGGTCCGATGCCAGTCCACCACTGCCCCCCGGCGTCGGTGCAGGTCGTCTCGTCGGCCAGCGCCCCGGCGGCCCCGGCGTACAGGTCGTGCAGCGGCACCCCGCTGGCGGCCTCGGCGTGGGGAGTCTCGACCCAGTCGGCGTTGATGGTGATGTGGCAGTGGGCGCACATGCTGGTGTTGTCGTTGCGCTCGGGGGTGCCGGGATCCTGGAAGGTGAAGTCGGCGTTGTCGACGTCTGCGAACCGGGTCAGCTCGATGGTGATCGCCCCGTCGGCGGGCTCGTTGCCCTGGATGCGGGCCTCAGGGTGGGAGGCCATGATCACGAGGCCGCCCTCCATCCAGGCATCGGCGGTGATGGTGACCTGCCCGGCGCTGTCGGTGGTCCATCGCTCCTCACGCCCGCCCTGAGCGATGGAGACACCCGCTGTGGACTCGCCGTCCAGCGTCACGGTGACCGCGATGTCCTGATACCGCTCGGCCTCTCCACTGTCAGACAGCCCGCTCTCTGTGGGGGTGCCAGACTCTGTCGGGGGGCTCTCCGATGGGTCGCCCTTGCACGCCAGCAGCAGGAAAATCAACGGAAACTCGCGTGGTCACGGATGGTGTTGAAGCCCGCTGTGTCGTCCTCACAGCCGAACAGAACCATCAGGATGTACCGCACAGAGAACTCCTCGATATTGAGGAGTCTATAGAAGACCGATGAGGCTCTGTAAAGCAGAATGCACTTCAGGCGGTGATTTTGAGAATATTGTCAATGGGTTGAGAATATTGAGCATGAGACGCAGAGGCACCGACGGAGGGCGCTGGCCTTGAGGGGCTTCCGACGGCGATTCTGCGCACCGGACTCAGATGTGGTCTGTTCTTTGCAGTGAGATGCTGAAATGGCCATTCTATTCATCGACGACGACACCACCGGCCGCAAGGTCTCAGTCTACAACCTGTCCCGCCTGGGAATCGAGGTGGATGAGGCGCTCGATGGCGCTGACGGACTGAGGCAGTTTGATCCGGCTAAACACGAGGTGGTGATCACCGATCTGAAGATGCCTGGCGTGGATGGGATGGCGGTCTTGAACACCATCATCAAGAAATCCCCCCAGACTCCTGTGGTCGTCATCACTGCTTTCGGAAGCGTTGATCGGGCCGTAGAGGCGATGCAGGCGGGGGCATGGGACTTCATCGAGAAGCCCTTCTCCCGGGATCGGCTGGAGGTCACCGTGCGGAGGGCGCTGGAGACCAGTCGGCTGCGACGGGACAACCGGCGGCTGCGTGTCGGACAGGTCGAGCGACCGATCATCGCAGTCTCGCAGACGATGATCCGTCTCATTGCGCTCACGGATCGGGTGGCATCCTCTGCGGCAACGGTCCTGATTACCGGTGAGAGCGGGACTGGAAAGGAGCTGCTGGCTCGTCGGCTGCATGCCCATTCTTCCCGCGCGGAGGGGCCGTTTGTTGCCTTGAGCTGCGCTGCGATTCCAGCGGCTCTCCTTGAGGACGAGCTGTTTGGACACGCCCGGGGGGCCTTCACCGGAGCATCCAAAGCCCGAAAAGGTCGGTTTCGCTCCGCATCGGGCGGCACGCTGTTTCTCGACGAGATCGGTGAGCTTCCGCTCTCGCTTCAGGGGCGTCTGCTTCGGGTGCTTCAAGAGGGCATGGTCGATGTCATCGGTCAAGATGCACCGGAGGCGCTCAATGTCCGCGTGATCGCAGCGACGAATCGCGACCTGGAGGCGTGTGTGGAGAGCGGTGACTTCAGGGAGGACCTCTACTACCGGCTCAACGTTGTGCGCCTTCATGCGCCGCCGCTTCGTCAGCGGACGGAAGACATCCCAGTCCTCGCCCGACACTTTCTCGACCTGCTCGGCGGACACCGGCTGGACCTTCCCGAGTCCGTCTGTAAGGGACTGATGGCGAGGCCCTGGCGAGGCAACGTCCGAGAGCTGCGCAATGCCTGTGAGCGCATGGCGATCCTGGCCACCAGCAATGCGGTTCAGCTGGACGATCTGCCCAGCCACCAGCTCCCCGCAGCCTCAAGCCGGTGGCTGGACCTGCTCCCCGAGGGCCTCTCCCTCATCGACCTGGAGCGACAGGTCATCGAGCACGTCCTGGGTCGCTGCAACGACAACGTCAGCGAAGCCGCCAGGCGCCTGGGAGTGCCGCGACACATTCTGTCGTATCGCATGGAGAAGTACGGGCTGAAGTCATGAACACAGACATCTCCCTGCTGAGCGGGCGGGCACTGGCGCTGGTGTGGGTGCCGCTGCTGCTGGTCGGGCTGCTGCACTACGGCACCCCAACCCGCATGGAGCTGCACTGGGTTCATGATGTCGCCCGTCGCCTCTACTACGTGCCCATTCTGCTTGGGGGAGCGCTGGGAGGGGTGCGCGGCGGACTGGTGGTCACCGGGGCAGTGCTCCTGTTCTACTCACCGCATGCCTGGCATCCCTGGTTCGGCCCGGATCCGGCCAGCCCGACACAGAAGCTCCTGGAGAGCGGGTTCTATGTGGTGCTTGGGCTCCTCTCAGGGCTGATCAGCGATCGAAGCCGACGAGAGGCTCAGCAGCAGGTGTCGCTGCTGGAGCGCCTGCGAGAGCAGGACGCCGAGCTGATGCGAGCCAGCCGCCTGGGCTCGCTCGGTGCGCTGACAGCCGGACTGGCCCATGAGATCCGCAACCCCCTGCACGCCATGCGTGGGACCGCAGAGGTGGTGCTGGATGTGGTGCCAAAGGAAGTCCCACAGCGTCCGCTCGCGGAGGCGCTGCTCACCGAGATTGATCGACTCGATGCCATCCTGAGACGCTTCCTCGACTTTGCCCGTCACCAGCCCCCGGAGGTGGAGCGTGTCCTGCTGGCTGAGGTGATCACGCATGTTTCGGAGCTGATCCGCACCCAGGCCAGCCGACAGGGCACCACGCTCCACACCGACACCACCATTCAGGGCGAGGTCTTCGCCGACGCCCAGCAGATCATCCAGGTCGTGATGTCGCTGTGCATCAACGGCATGCAGGCCCTCGGGCAGGGCGGAAACCTGTGGATGTCCGTCGTAGAGGAGGGGGCGGAGCGCGGCATCATGGTGAGCAATGATGGGCCGGTGATCTCTGCGGAGATGAAGGAGCGCATCTTCGATCCATTTGTCTCCACCCGAGACACCGGGGTCGGACTCGGCCTCGCGATTGCCTGGCGGATCATTGACTCGCATGGTGGTCGGCTGGCTGTGGAGGATCGGACTGGGGGCGGGGTGTGCTTCACGCTGAGGCTTCCGATTGCCTGATGCCGTCCGGAGAGCACATCCACCTGAATCGGGGGCACCAGTCATCGAGCCGGACAGTATCCGGCTCGACTGGTGCAGTTTTGTCTGAAAGGGGGCTTTGCCCCTAAGCCCCCACGCTACGCGCTGGCATCCTATCGAAGAGACTGTCCGCCAGAAGGGTAGGACGTAACTCGTGCCGAATCGGGTATGTTCACAGCGCGCCGATTCCCAGCCCCGAGAGACACAATGGAAGAGATGAGCAGCGGTTTTGCCGCACTCCGAAGTGCAATGTTCTCCCTGCCATTCCTCCTCCTGTGGATCGGCGGACTGGTCATGGCCGTCCTCCAGCGTGACCGCCACCCCCGCGCGGCCCTGCTCACCGGGATCGCCTGCGGGCTCCTCCTGCTGACCGAGCTGCTGACGACCGGACTGTTCATGATCATCAGCGTCCTGGAGCTGTGGTCGCTGATGGGCATTCCAATGACCATCATCACCCTGCTGTCCAACCTCATGTTCGCCGTCGGGCTCGGACTGCTGGTGGCTGCGGTGTGGTCGGGGAGGCCAGCCCATGGATGATCTCTCGGGGCTGACCTGGACGATCAAGTCTCAGCTGATGGCACTCCCCGGCACCCTGGTCTGGATCGCCGCGCTGGTGGTCGGGGTGGCCATGGTGATGCGTCGCCACACCGTGCCCGGCGGGCTCCTGATCGGCGCCAGCCTGCTCAGCGGTCTCAGCCTGGTGGTCGATGTCATGCTCCAGTGGATGACCTGGAATCCGATGTTGGGCAGCAGCTCCAGCACCGTCCTCGGCGTCCTCGGCGGGGTCAACCTCATCATCAGCCTCGCTGCCCCCGCGATGCTGCTCGCCGCCATCTGGGCCGGTCGCAAGCCAGAGGTCATGGGGTGATCCCTGACCTTGCCTCTGCAATGAACGACATGTCTGAGGGAACACCATGACCACCGCTGAGCTGGACTCCGTGATCGACCGCTTCCGGGCGGGTGGCCGGGTGGAGCACACCAACCCCCACGCCGGGGAGCGCATGGTGTGGTGGTACGAGGCAGAGGCGGACCGGTTCATCGCCCGCACTCAGGGGGCGTGGTCGGCGGATCGCACGGATCACTACACCGAGGATGCACTCCGGGCGCTGCTCGCACCGCTCCCGTTCACCGACTGGTCGGGCCGTGACGAAGTAGCGGAGGCTTGAGACATGCCGCTGTTTGAGTTTCGATGCGAGGACTGTGGATCCATGCTGGAGCTGCTGCTCAGCGACGGCGCGAAGGGACCGAAGTCCTGCGGCTTCCGCTGCCCGCTCCCGCCCACCAGCACCCACGCCGCCCGGGGCATGGGCACCCTCACCCGTCAGGTCTCCACCTTCGCCGCCGTGCAAAGCGTCGCACTGAGCCAGACCGTGACCCCGGAGCAGGCCGCGAAGGCCGGGATGACGACCTACGCCAACGAGGGCGGCGGGAAGCTGCGGCGGATCGCGGGGACGGGAGGGCCGGAGACGATCGATGTGGGGAAGGACTGAGCGTCATGGGAATGCTCGGGTTCAGAGAAGGGAACCATTCGGTGCCCGCTGAGGTGCAGGAAGGTCCCTTGAGCTTGCGGTGGGTGGCCGCAGGGCGGGGATTCGTAAGCGGGTGTCATGCTGGGGGTGGCAGGGGAGCGGCGACTGGAGTGAGCCGACGTAAGACGGCCGCTGGAGCGGGTACTCAACGCAAGAAGTGCAGCCCCCTCGAACGAGCCCCATGAGCAGCCCGAAGCGAAGCGGAGGGCGCTCAGTGGGGCGAAGTGGCCAGAAAAAGAATGGCGCGGGCGATGGCGAACCTCAGCCCATGGGTGAGGGAGGAGTCTTCGGAATCGAGAGCCACGAGGCTGAGAGCGCCCCTGGCTGAGAAGACCGAAGGGCGAGCAGGACAGGTCGGCACTATCCAAAGCAGAGATGGGCGAATCCTCGACTGGCGGTGATTCCAGCGACGTCTCCGTCCTTGGGCGCTGATCGCCACGGGTCCCCTCCGCGGTCCGCGCTTCACTCCCTGTCGGCGTCCACTCTTGTGCGACTGCCTCCGTCATCAGCCTCGGGTCGCTTGCTGTCTCCGGCCCCGCCAGAGAATCTGGCGTGCGGGGCCTCCGACACGGCCCACTGCGGTGTCCCCTTGCGCGCGCCCGGGCGAACTGAGACTCCAGATCAGGCGATCCAAACAATACAATCAACAAAATTGGGGGGAAGGCAGCCACCTGACCGGCTTCGTAGAACTCACCCCGTCCCCGCACCTCTCCACGAATCAGCAATCAGCCCGTCTGCGACCGGCACTTGCTGAACTTCAGGCAAGTACATCAGGCAGCCACCTGACCGGCTTCGTCGGACTCACCCCGTCCCCGCGTCTCACCCCGAATCGGCAGTTTACCCAGCCTAAAGGCCGGCTACTGCCGTTACTCAGTGGGAAGTCCGTGAGCCAGCCACCCGACCGGCTCCGGATGCCTCCGCCCGTCTCCACGGCACGTCAGCCCACCCACGGCCAGCTGCCGCAGCTCACTCGCGGGGACGGTGAGCCCCCAACTTCAGAAGAGCACTTCTCTTGAGTGAGGCCCGCTCAGACGTTGAACCGGAAGTGCATCACATCCCCATCCTTCACGACGTACTCCTTGCCCTCCACCCGCAGCTTCCCAGCGGACTTCAGTGCAGCCTCGCTCTTGTGCACCTCCAGGTCATCGATGGAGTAGACCTCCACCCGGATGAAGCCGCGCTCGAAGTCGGTGTGGATGACTCCAGCGGCCTGGGGGGCCTTGTCGCCGACCTTGATGGTCCAGGCGCGGATCTCCTTGGGACCGGCGGTGAAGTAGGTCTGCATGCCGAGCAGCTTGTAGGTGCTCCGTGCCAGCAGGGCGAGACCGGGCTCGGTGAGACCGACGTCTTCGAGGAAGACCTGCCGCTCCTCGGGATCATCCATCTCAGAGATCTCCGCCTCGATCTGCCCGGAGATGATGACCACCCCAGCACCCACGGTCGCAGCATGGGCGGCGACCTTCGCGGTCATGTCGTTGCCCGAGACGCTGTCCTCGTCGACGTTGCAGACGAACATGACCGGCTTGCTGGTGATGAGCTGGGCGGCATGGATGCTGAGCCACTCCTCGTCCGTCCAGTCCCCGGCACGCACGGCCTTGCCGTCTTCGAGCGTCGTCATGAGCTTCTCGGCGACTTCAAGGTGGAAGATCGCCTCCTTGTCGTGGCCCCGGGCCTGCTTGCGGTAGCGATCCATGCGGCGCTCCAGGGAGGCCATGTCGGCGAAGATCAGCTCCAGGTCGATCGTCTCGATGTCCCGGAGCGGATCGATGCTGCCCTCGACGTGGGTGATGTCCTCGTCTTCGAAGCAGCGAACCACATGAAGCAGCGCATCCACCGCGCGGATGTGGCCGAGGAACTGGTTTCCGAGCCCCTCCCCCTTGCTTGCACCCCGAACGAGTCCGGCGATGTCCACGATCTCCACCACCGCCGGCAGGATCTTCTTGCTGGCGATGAGGGTGTGGAGGCGACCGAGGCGGGGGTCAGGCACCGGGACGATGCCGGTGTTCGGCTCGATGGTGCAGAACGGGTAGTTCGCACTGTCGGCACCGGCCGCGGTCAGGGCGTTGAACAGGGTGCTCTTGCCGACATTGGGGAGTCCGACGATACCAGCTTGCAGGGACATGGAGGCTCCGGGGGCGAATCAGAGAAGCCCACATCTATTCCACCGGCCAGATTCTCACCAGTGCCAGACCGCTACTCGGGGAAGCGCCGGGCGACAAGCTGCCAGCGATCCCGCCGAGCGTCCCGCCCGAGGACCTGCACCTGGACCTGATCCCCGAGCCGAAGCAGGGTGCCGCCGTGCTCGAAGGTGGCGGAGACGCCGTCGTCCATGCGCAGCGACCGCCCTGTCCAGGCCTCCAGGTGATCCCGGTAGAGCTTCACGTCGATGCCCGGTCGGTCGAGCTGGACGTGAAGCTTGGAGCGGGTCAGGCCCATGACCGTGCCCGGACGCCAGGGAGGCCGGCCATAGTGGAGGTCCTCGGCGAACAGCTGATCGATGACCATGCGGTTGGTCTCTTGGTTGATCTGCCGCTGGAGCTGGCGGACTCGGTTGGAGGCCGCGATGACCTGATCCCGGATCACGTCGTCGTTGAGCTGCTGGCGAGCGGCGATGCCGCTGAGCTTCTCGATGCACTGCTGGTGAACATAGACGCCGACGATCTCCCGCATCGGTGCGGAGAACCGGGCATAGGCGTCTGCCCCGACCCCGTGGTGGCTGCCAGGGACGGAGGTGAAGCTGGAGCGACCGTTGCTCATCATCGCCTGGCGGTGGATGGCACGGGCCAGCCGTCCCTCCGCGCCAGCACGCGGCAGCCCGTTGAGGTAGCTCGCCAGGCTCTGATCCCTCCACTCCCAGATCGCCGGGTCCAGTCCGCGGCTGGTCTGGATGTCTCGAATGCGATTCCGCAGCTCGTCGAGCCGGCCAGAGGACGGAGGCGGGTGGACCCGGTAGATCGGCTGGATGAAGTCCGGGGTGTTCGCCATCAGGAACCGGGCGCCGACCATGTTGCACAGCAGGGAGATCTGCTCGTTGTACCGCTCGACGTTGTTGCGGGCATCGGCAAACGCCACAAACCGCAGCCCCTCCGCGCTGCCCATCGACACCGCGCTCTCAATTCGCCGCAGCCGCACCACTTCGCGCTCCTCCGCATGCTGGATGCGCAGCAGCCCGACGTCCTCCAGCAAGCGGAGGCTCTCGGCAGTCTCTGCGTCCACGTCCAGGGGCGGGCCGCCGGATAACCACGCGTTGACCCCGTCGTAGGTCAGCTTCGCGCGGCTGTGGATCCGGCCCCTGAGGATCTCGGAGTCCGTCAGGCCGCCATCGGGGCCGATCACCATGCGGAACACCAGCGCCCGACGGTCCTCCCGGGGGTTGAGGGAGACGATGCCCTCAGAGAGGATCCGGGGGAGCATCGGCACGATGAGGCCGGGCATGTAGAGCGTCGCACCGCGCGCGAGTGCCGCCTCAAACAGAGGGCTGCCGGGCCGGACGAACCAGGCGGCATCGGCGATGGCATACCAGACCACGAAGCCGTCGTCCTGACGCTGGATGCAGAGCGCCTGATCGAGGTCTTTGCTGGTCTCTTCGTCGATGGTGGCAAACGGCAGGTGCCGCAGATCGGTGAGGGTGGGATCGTCAATGCCCGGATCGGCGGCCAGCTGTCGGGCCTCGGCCATGCAGGCCTCGGTGTGCACTGGATCGAGCTGACGCCGGGCAGAGAGGGCGTAGATCTTCGCCAGGGCAGTGCCGGGTCGGGCGACCGGAGTGGCGACACCATCGGTCTCGATCATGACCCAGGTGTCTGGGGGAATCGGCGAGATTGTGGTGGCCGTGACCCGATCGGGGGTTGGCTCAAAGCTGCGCTCGATCTCCAGGCGGACCTGGAGGCTCTCGGAGCCGGGCAGCGGATCGAGGGTTCGGCAGACCCGACCAATGAAGCGAGTTCGCGTGCTCATACACTGGATCGTACACCGCTGACCGGCTCAGCGGGCAATGCAACGCTTGAGGTTCGACCGGCAGACCAGCACCACCTGCTGCCCAGCAGCCACAGTGACGCTCCCGGAGTCGTTCCAGGTCGTCCCGTCGAAGGTGACCTTGACCTGATAGCTGCCCGCCGGGAGCATGCCGCGTCGGAAGGTGCCGGAGGCGCCCTCCAGCTTGAGGTCCATCACCGCGCCCTGGACGACCACGCTGCCCTGCGCAGAGACATCGGGGGCCTCCGGCTCATCCTCAGCGATGGGCTCCTCTGGCTCCTCTGGCTCCTCGATCGGCTTCACTGCGTCCTCAGGCGGCCACTGCTCTGGCGGGGGCCAGTCGGGCTCGACCTCAAGGGGCTGCCCCGGCCACTCCGGCTCCTCGACCTCGACCTCGACCTCGACAGCATCTTCCGGTACTTCCTCGGGTGCTTCCTCGATCACCTCTGGCGGAGGATCTTCGGGGGGCGCGATGACTGGGGGCACCTCGGGCGGCTCTTCGAGTGGGGCCTTGAGGGTCTCGACGACCTCGACCATCTCGACCGGCTCCATCACGGGCTGCGCCTCTAAAGCGGGCTCGGACTTAAAGGCCACATACACCAGCCCGACCACCCCGAGCCCGACCACCAGAACCCCGATCGCACCGACCAGCCCGGCGGACATCGCCAGGAGCATCTTCGAGCGGTCTCTTGGCGCAGCCTCAGCGGTCGCGGTGGGGAGTGGGTGGGCGAAGGAGTCGCTCTGATGGGGGCCACTCTGTGGGGGCTCGTCGCGAAAGCTGCGGCTGTGCGGGAACGAGCTGGAAGCGGCGGGGTCTGGGGCGCTCGGAGCCGGGGTGGCTGGAAGCGGCGGGAAGCCCTGAGACTGCTCGGGCTGCTCAGTCAGCAGGCTGCCGCTCAGCTCGTCTTCAAACGGGACCGCAGTCCGCGCGATCTCGGGGATCACGCTCTCCGCCCACTCCGTCAGCCATGGCTCCCCGAACCGGCTGCGCAGCTTCCGCACCCGCCGCTCCAGGAGCCGGGCAGCGGGACGGAGGGCGTCGTCGTAGGCGAGGCAGTCCGCGAGCAGCTTGTACAGCTCCCGATCCTGGACGACCTCCCACAGCTCTCCGAGTCGCGCCTTGAGGTGGGTGTTGTGGCGCTCCCGGTTGCCAGAGCTTCGGCCGAATTTCTCGCCGACGATCAGCTCATAGAGCACCGCGCCGAGGGCGTAGATGTCGCCTGCGTGGGTGTCGATGGCATCGAGCCTCTCCGGCGACATGTACTCCAGAGAGCCGAAGAAGAGCGAGCGGGTGACCGACTCTCTGGTCTGGAAGTCCGCCCGGGCGACCCCGAAGTCGAGGACCTTGACGTCGCCGGTGGGGGTGACGTGGATGTTGCTGGGCTTGACGTCGCGGTGGAGGAGGTGGAGGGGGCGTCCGTTGCTCGACGGCATCTCGTAGGCATAGTGAAACGCCCCGGCGACCTCCTGGACGATGTCCAGCGCACAGCCAACCGGTACCGGTCCGGCCTTGAGGAGCTGTCGGAGGTTGACCCCCTCGACGAATTCCATGACCACGGTCCACCGACCGTTTAGCTGGAGCAGTCCATCGACCCAGACAATCGAGCGGTGCTGGAGCATGCCCAGGAGACGCGCTTCGTCCCGCAGACGCTCCGCGATGCCATCCTGTTCGGCCACGTCGGCGTTGAGGACCTTGAGGGCTACGGGCTTGGAGAAGCCACCGGGGCCGAGCATTTCGGCGCGATACACGGTACCAAAACCACCCTTTCCGACGGCCTCAAGGACCCGATATGTCCGCCCCTGCGTCATCGATGTTCCTGCTGCTCAACCGGGGTGAGGTTGCCGAGCGTAGCAGACTTCGCTGGTTCTTTGTCTGAAAAGCATCACTCCGACAGCACCCCACCCTCTCCAAGCGTCAGGGTGATGTCCGCGGCTCCGCTGGACAGCGGACCGACCGTGAGGCTCTCCTGATCGCCCTCCGAGCGGGTCATGGCGTTGCCGTCCATGTCCAGCCGGGCAGAGATCGTGACCTCGTCGGGCCAGGGACCACCGAGCATCATGTCGCCGTCGGTGATGGTGAAGTCGAGGGGGAACCCCGTCACCTCGATGCGCTTCGCCGCCACCGGAGGACCACCGGTGGCACCCGCTCTTCGCACGATGACGAACACGATCCCGCTGCTTCCTGAGCCGGTGCTGCTCAGGGTGCCAGCGATCCGGGGGCCGACAGCATCGGTCGGGGTGACCTCAGTCGGGGAAGCCTCTGTGGGTGCGACCTCAGCGGGAGCCGCATCGAGCAGACTCAGGGTGAGGGTCAGTCCTTCCACGCCGGTGCTCAGCGGACCGAGCACCGCACTCTGCGCGAGGGTGTCGTCTCGGGTCATCGGGTCGCCGTCGCCGTCGATGCGGGCCTGAACCCAGACCTCATCGGGCCAGGCCCCGCCCATCACCATGTCGGCGTCGGTGAGGCTGAAGTCGACCGGCAGACCGCCCCGATGCTTGTAGGCTGCCACCGGGGGGCCGCCGCCGACCTCGGAGCGTCGGGCGTAGATGTAGAGGGTGCCAGCCGGAGTCTCCTCCCCCTCCGCCATCGTCGCAGCTCCAGTGACCCGAACCGTCGGCGGAGGCGCGGTCAGCTCTCGGAGCATGTTCTCGGTGAATAGCTGCTCTTCGGGCCACTTTACCAGTGGTGCCGCCTGCTTGAGCGTGGCGATGGCGGGCTCTTTCTGGTCGGTGTTCGCCAGCATGAAGCCCTTCCACAGCAGCGCGCGGCCGTTGCTCGGGTCTGCGGCAATCACTGTGTCGAGGGCGGCCATCGCCTCGGTGATCATGCTCACGCTCATCTGGAGGATGGCGAGGTTGATGACCACACCGGGATCCGTCGGGGCAAGCTCCCGAGCGCGCCCGCTGTACTCCATCGCGCCGTTGAGGTCGCGGTAGAGCAGGGCGTCGTAGGTGAGGATGTTGAGGGCCTCGATGTTCTCCGGCTCTTCGCGGAGAGTGTCCTGGGCGGCATCCTGCCGGGCCTGCCGAGCCACGGCGATCTCCTCCATCCCCTCCCCGCTGCCGTTGCCGGTCATCGAGCCGCCCTCAGTCCGGGGCGCAGCGTACTGATTGATCAGCACGCCGAGGATCACAAAGAACAGCAGCGTGACCACGATCCAGCCCCCGTTCCGGGCCAGAGAGGGCGGACGCGACGGAGCCGGTGCAACCGCGTCGGGCTGCTCCAGGGCGCGCTGGGTGGCCGCAGCGGCGGAGATGAGGGTCTCCCGACGGGCGGCGTAGTCCCCCGGGGGCATCTTCTCCCGATCGGCGTCCAGCTCTCGGATCTGCTCCATCAGAGCCGTCTTCCGGGCGTTGTGATCCTCTTCTGGACGCTGGTCGGTGTCGGCGTTGCCAGTGCGGGTCGCCAGGAAGATCCCGGCGCTCAGCCCCACACTGAGGATCATCAGGGGCAAACCCCAGGTCTCCCAATCCATGACTCAGTCCTCCGCCAGCTCGGCGAGAATTTGTTCCCGGTAGGGATCGTCCCCAGCGGGTTTGACTGTCGGAACCTCCGGTGCCCCGATCGAGCGAGAGCGCGCCAGGATCAACCCACCGCCGCCGATCAGCGCCAGCAGCGGCAGCAGCCAGACCATCCAGTGCCGCTCATCGGGCAACAACACGATGCTCTCGCCGTAGCGGTCGACGAAGTAGTCAATGATCTGCTCATCGGTGTACCCGGCAGCGACCATCTCCCGGATCCGCTCCTTCATCGCGACGGAGGCTTCCTCTCGGGAATCCGCCACCGACATGCCCTGGCAGACCGGACAGCGGAGGATGTCGGCGAGGGCATCGGTCCGCTCATCGATCTCGGTCTGACTCGTGGGCGGATCATCCAGCGGCGGCGAGCCGACACCCTCGAAGGGATCCTCGGCACTCGCGAGCAAGGTCATCAGGAGCAGGATCACAGCATTCCCTCCAGGATCGACTCCAGCTCACCCTCCACGACCGGGCCGGGCTTCTTGAAGACGACCGTGCCAGTGGCGTCGATGATGAAGGTCTCTGGAACCCCGGTCACCCCGTAGTCGACCACGACCCGCTGGGTGGGGTCGTAGAGGGTGGGGAAGCCGAAGCCGTTCTGTGCCAGGAAGCGACGGGCCGCGATGGGCTCGTCGTTGTAGAGCACCCCGAGAAACGCCACTCCGCGGCCCTTGTAGGCCTGAGCGGCGGCGACGAGGTGGGGGTGCTCGGCCTTGCAGGGCTGACACCACGTCGACCAGAAGTTCAGCACCGTGGGTGTGCCAGCGAGGTCGGAGAGGCTCACCGGGTCGCCCTCCAGGGTCGCCAGAGAGAACGACGGCGCGGGCTTGCCGGGCAGGGCGTTGGAGACCATCTTGGGATCCTTGCCAAACCCGGTCGCCAGGACCACGACGAGCCCGCCAATGAGGGCCAACCCGACGAGGAGGATCGGCCAGTTGACCGATGGAGCATCCTCGCTCATGCCGCTTTCTCCTTTGACTTGCGACGCCGACGCCGGGGCCATGCCGCGATCAGGGTGCCGAAGGTCATGATGCCACCGCCGACCCACAGCCACATCACCAGCGGCTCGATGATCACCTGGAGCACCACCCGCTCGTCGTCCATCTGGATGAGGCTGAGGTAGAGGTCCTCGTCGAAGCCCGAGCGCACCGCCGGGGTACCGATGATGCTGCCCATGCTGAAGTAGTTGTTCAGCCTCGGCTCCAGCAGACCAAGCTCTCGGTCGCCCTTCTTCACCGACAGCTGAGCAACCTGTGAGGAGCGGTGGCTCTCCATCTCATCCCGGGAACCGTCGAAGGTCAGGGTGTAGCCCTGGACCTCCACGGACTGCCCGACCGGGATGTTGACCTCATCGACGGTCTTGTAGTTGCCGCTGGCGGTGACCGCGACCGCAACCGCGATCACGCCGATGTGAACGGTGTAGCCACCGAACCGACGACGCATCAGACCAATGGTGGTCAGTGCGGCGGCCGGGTAGGGCACGCCGACCTTCTTGCTTCGAGCAGCGATCGGCTCGTGAAGCTCACGCAGGGTGGAGAGAAGAGCGAAGCCGCAGATGCCAAACGAGAGCAGCGGGAGCCCATCGTGGACCCCGAGCACCGCCGCGAGACCCGCCGCCGCGATGCCACCACCGAGGGGCAGCGCCAGCCGCTTCGCCGCGGCCTCCCGGCTCACCCGTCCCCACGGAAGCGCAGGCCCCACACCCATCATGAAGACGATGAGCATCGCGACCGGCACACCCATGCGGTTGAAGTAGGGCTCGCCCACGGAGAGGCGGGTGTCGGTCAGCGCCTCGGTGATCAGCGGGTAGATGGTGCCGAGCAGGACGGTGAAGGTGAACGCGGCGAACAGGAGGTTGTTCATCAAGAACGCGGAGTCCCGGGAGACCAGTCCCGCGCCGGCCTTCTTCTCTTCTGGCGGGCTCAGGGTGTCGATGCGCAGCGCAAGCAGCACCAGCGATGCCACCATGCATATCCCCAGGAAGCCGAGGAACACTGGACCGATCGGGCTCTGGGTGAAGCTGTGCACGGAGTTGAACACCCCGGAGCGGGTCATGAACGTGCCGAGCAAAGTCAGCAGGAAGCTCGCCAGCAGCAGGCAGATCGCCCAGCCCTTCAGCTGTCCCTTGCGCTCGACCATCACTGCGGAGTGCAGAAACGCTGTGGCGGTCAGCCAGGGCAGGAAGCTGGCATTTTCGACTGGATCCCATGCCCAGTAGCCACCCCAACCCAGCACCTCATAGCTCCACCAACCACCCAGGATGATCCCGGCAGTAAGGAAGCCCCACGGCAGGATGGTCCACTTCCGCAGCGCAGCGGACCACGCCGGACCAATGCGACCGGCCAGCAGCGCGGCACAGCCCATCCCAAACGGCACGCTCATCCCGACGTAGCCCAGGTACAGCGACGGGGGATGGATGACCATCAGGATGTGGTTCTGGAGCAGCGGGTTGGGACCAGGCCCCTCAGCGAGGATTAGCTCGGGGGGTACCGACTCGAACGGGTTGGCGACCCCAGCGACGAGGAAGGTAAAGAACACCCCCACCGTCAGGGTCACCCCGAGCGCCCATGGGGTGTGCTCGGGGTAGCGATCCCGGGTCTGGTAGGCAAACAGCGCGGTGTAGCCCGACAGCACGAAGGCCCACAGAAGGATGGAGCCCTCCAGGGAGGACCACAGCGAGACGATGGTCACCCACAGCGGGGTGGTCGTGCTGCCGACGGACGCCACATAGGAGACCGAGAAGTCGTGGGTGATGAGCGCGTACTCCATCAGCAGGAGCGCGGTCGTGCAGGCGCCGAAGAAGAGGTAGGCCATCAGCCGACTCCACCGCCACGCCTCTTTGCTGCCCTTTGCGCCGCCGACGAAGCCGACCACTGCGCCGGTAGAGCATGCTGCCAGCGCGACCAGGATCGCGGTGCGGCCAAGTATCGAGATCAAATCTCCTCCACCGTCTTGTAGAGATCCGTAGACTCCACGCCCTCTTCAGGCGCGCGGTACTCGTTGCTGTGCTTGACCATCAGGCGGTCAGACTCAAAGACACCAGCCGAGGTCAGGGTGCCCTCGACGACCACCCCGATGCCCTCTCTAAACATCGCCGGGGGCGCGCCAGAGTTGTGGACCTCGACTGTGTTTTTGTTGTCGGAGACCTCGAAGGACAGCTCTCCGGAGGCTTCGTCCCACTGAAGGCTGCCCGCCACCACGACCCCACCGAGCCGGATGTCCGCGCCGAGTGCCTTGTCGCCGGCTTCTTCAAGCTGGGTCGGGTCCCAGTAGTAGACGAGGTTCTCGCCGATGTCGGCGAACGAGACCACGCCGAGGGCGAGGCTGGCCACCATGAGGGCGCCGCCGAGGAAGAGACGTCGCTGGGTTGTCGGGTTCATGATTGCCGTCCGCGCAGGATGAGGGAGATGCCGTAGCCGGCGAGCACAGTCCAGGTCACGATGTAGACCGGCAGGACATAGAGCCAGCCGCCTTCGATTGTGCCGTCCATGATCAGACTCCTTCCTCGTTGAGGTTCAGCGCCGCCGGGCGCTCCGGGGGCGGTGCGAGACTCCATTCCTTCTCCAGCCGGGCCAGCTCGATGCGACGACGCAGGCCAACGAAGCCCAGCATCAAAAACAGCATCCCAAACGCGGCGATGCGCAGCGGGGTGACCATCGTCTCGCTGACGGTGGCGGGAGAGCTCATTGGCTGGTGGAGGGAGTTCCACCACTTCGTCGACATGTAGACGATCGGGACATCGACGAACGCGACGATGGTGGCGACCGATGAGACCAGCATTCGACGCTCGGGCTGATCGATGACGCTGCGCAGCAGCAGCACCGCGGTGAACGCCACCAGGAGGATCGCTGAGGTGGTCAGGCGCGGATCCCAGGTCCACCACACGTCCCAGGTCGCCCGCCCCCAGACGCTGCCCTGGAACAGCAGCAGCGCAGTCAGCACCACCCCGACCTCTACGAAGCCGACAACCGAAGCATCCCAGGTGCGCTTGCCGTTCCACAGCGCGCCGATGGCTGCGATGAAGGCCAGCAGGTAGGACACCAGGGCGATCCAGGCGGTCGGCACGTGCACATAGAGAATGCGGCCGGTCTCGCCCATCATCGCTTCTTTCGGCGCGACAAACAGACCCATGCCGTGGCCAATGATCAGCAGAATGACGCCGATGAGGCCTGAGATGTGGAACCACTTCATGTCTCGACAACCCTCCCGAACAAGATCCCGCAGATGCTCCAGTATACGGCGTCGAAACACACCAGGAGCGCGAGCCAGGATCCACTTTGTTCCATTGGATCCCCGGTAAAAACCAGGGTTGTAGACTTAACAGCCGCCAGCAGGGCCGGCACGATCAGAGGAAACAGCAGCAGCGGTAAGAGCAGCTGCTGGCCCGATATCCGGGCGGTGAGTGCGGCATACAGCGTGCCGGGCGCAGCCAGGGCCATTGCCCCCAGCACCAGCGATCCGAGCAGGACCAGTGGGGAGCCGATGAGGGTGGCATCGCACAGGGCGAGGGTAAACGGCAGCGCGATGACCCCCAGCACGATGATCTGCAGCGTGTTCGACAGCGCCTTGCCGTAGAAGATCGCGGTGGGCGAGGTCGGGGCGAGCAGGAGGTTGTCCATTGCCCCGGACTCCTCCTCAACCCGCAGCGAGCGGTCCAGCAGCGCGGTCGACGAGAACAGCAGCGCCAGCCACAGGTAGCCCCCGGCGTGCTCTCGGAGGGCCTTGGTGTCAGGGCCGACGGCAAACGAGAACAGCAGCAGGGTGGTCAGAGCGAAGCTGATCAGGGCGAACAGCCGGGATCGGGCGCGCCACTCGATGAGCAGATCCTTCTGGAGGATCCAAAATACCTGTGACAGCGCGTTCACGATGCGACCTCCCGCTGGCTGGCTCGCCAGGCGCTCCAGGCGGACGTCGCCGCCCCCTCCCAACGCATCAGACCGTCTTGGAGCAGCACCGCCCGGTCGCACAGCGTCGCCGCACGCTCGACCTGGTGTGAGGTGACCACCACGGTGCCCGGCAGCGAGCGGATCAGGTCGGCGACCTGGGAGACCCCGGCAGGATCGAGTGCGGAGAATGGCTCGTCGAGGAGGATCAGCTCCGGCTCGCCCAGCATCAGCGCAGCGAGTGCCGTCCGCCGGCGCATGCCTGCGGAGTAGCGCTGGATGGGATCGGGTCGATCTTCGAGACCCACCGCCGCCAGCCGACGGACCAGCTCACCGCGGGTGAACGCCAGCCCCGCCAGCTTCGCCATCACCGCGAGGTTGTCCCGGGCGGAGAGGTCTTCGTACAGGCCGGTCTTGTGAGAGAAGAAGCCCAGCCGCCGCCGCACCGCTGCAAGATCGGTGCGGGGATCCATGCCAAAGAGCTTGAGCGTGCCGCTTGTGGGGCGCAGCAGGGTCGCGAGACTGCGCAGCAAGGTGGTCTTGCCCGACCCGTTGGCCCCGATCAGCAGCACGCGCTCCCCCGGCTCGATCATGAGATCGACCCGGGCGTAGGCCCACCGCTGCCCGAAGCGGCGGCTGAGATCGTGGGTTTGGATGACGGGCGGCATGGTGATGCTGTCTGTAACCCGCACCCCCCGTTGTAGCGTTGGGTCAAATGTCCCCCTCACCCTCCATCTGGCCCCACCTCCGCGCGCTGCTGGTCACCGCGCACATCCTCGCCGTCTTCGCCGGTGCCTTCCCCTCTGCGTCCGGCGGCATGAACCGCTCGTCGTGGAAGGATCCGACGGTGCAGTCCGAGATCACCGCCTGGGGGGAGCGCCTGTCGATCCCGCCCGATGAACTGGAGGAGCACCTCTGGGAGATCGCGACGGTGTTCATGGGTGCGCGCAAGGACGTACTCGCCCCGTTCCAGCCCTACTACCACCACGCCGGGACCTACCAGGCGTGGCACATGTTCGTCGCCCCCCACCGCAACCCGGCCCGGCTGCACATCGAGATCGATCGGGAGGGAGTCTGGGAGACCATCTACATCTCCCGAGATCCCGAGCATGCCTGGAAGGCCGAGCTCCTCAACCACAGCCGGGCCCGGGCGGCGCTGTTTCGGTACTCCTGGAAGCACTACCGAGGCACGCTCAAGCGGTTCGGACAGTGGATCGCCGGAGAAGCCGCCGCAGACTTCCCGGATTCCGAGCGTATGCGTCTTAGGTGGTATCGCTACACCACCCCCACTCCCCAACAGGTTCACACCGACACCGCTCCGGTCGGTCACTTCGAGGCCGCCCGGGTCTACTCACTCTCGGAGCTGCGATGAGTCTGTGGTCACGCTGGGTCGCGGTGCTGGACCGAAGGGAGACCGGCGAGTCGCTGGCGCTGATCCGCATCCTGCTCGGCGCGGTGGTGCTGTTTGTGCTCTGGCGGGATCTCACTGCTGTTGAGCCCTTCTGGCTGCACATTGACCACGGCGGCTACCGGGCACTGGACAACCCCCGCTGGATCATCACCGCGCTCGGCGGCTGCACACCTCAGGTCATCCACGGTCTCATGGGCACCTGCGCGGTCGGGGCGGTGATGATCGTCATCGGCCTGCTCCCCCGACTCGCCGCCCTGGTCTGCCTCCAGATCCTCCTCGCGCTCACCGAGATCAACAGCCACACCAGCGGCAGCGACGACCTCCTGCTCGCCAACGCCCTCTGGCTGCTCGTCCTCTCCAACAGCGCCGCGACCTGGTCGGTGTGGTGCCGCATTCAGACCGGATCCTGGCGAAGTGACCGCATGGTGACCGCCTGGCCCCGATACCTGTTCATCGGCCAGCTCGTCATCCTCTATGGCATGACCGGCCTCCAGAAGGTCAGCGCCCACTGGGTTCCCGGTGGCGACCTCGGCGCGCTGTACTACATCCTCCAGCAGCCCGCATGGATGCGACAGGACCTCCCCTGGCTCGCCGATGTCTACGGCCTCACCCAGCTCGCCACGCTCTCCACCTGGACCTTCGAGGTCGGCGCTCCAGTGCTGCTGCTCGCCTACTGGTTCCGGGCTACCCGGCAGCGCGGGGGACGACTGAGGGCGCTGTTCAACCGACTCAACTTCCGCACCCTGTTCGCCTTCGCCGGGGTCGGCCTGCACATCGGCATCCATACCGCGATGGACATTGGTCCGTTCAGCCTCATCACCCTGTCGATGTACCCTGCCCTCTGGCACCCCGATGAGTGGCGTCAGAAGCTCAGGGGCTCCACCGGACCGCAGCGACAATCAGCGCCGTCCAGCCCACCAGGAACGCCAGCCCCCCCAGCGGAGTGATCGGGCCGAACCAGCGGATCTGGGTCACGGCGAGCATCCAGAGGCTACCGGTAAACAGGACAATGCCCAAAGAGATGGACGCCCCTGCGACATCCAGCGCTGTGCTCGGCTTCGTCGCCGCCAGCAGGGCAATCACCACCAGCAGGACCGCATGGACCTGTCCATAGCGGGTGCCGGTGTCAAACGTTGTGAGGCGCTCCGGAGTGAGGTGCGCCTTGAGTGCATGGGCCCCGAAAGCACCCCCGGCAACAGTCAAAAAGCCAAAGACTCCACCCATCGCCATCCAAAGCCTCACCACAGCACACCTCCCAGGGAATCCCTGCCAGAAAAGCGGAATTATCAGGCATTTATCGACATTTTCGAGATCGAACAAAAATTTATCATTGGCATAGCAGAAGACCGGCCTACATTAAGATGCGACATTCATTTGCTTCGACCGGTGGGTTTTCCGCACTTGTCGATAGAAACCCCTGTCTGACACAAGGCAAGACATGGGAGCGGAGTATTTTGCCGACCCCATTCGTTGTTTTGTTTGATGCAGGGCTGTTCAACCCAGTTCAATAGAGAGATTGAAATGAGCGATAGCAATAATTTGAAGGACCTTTTCGAGAAGGCACAGATCGAACTTATCACTGCACAGGCAGAGCTATCCGCCCTCGCAGCAGCAGCAGCAGCAGACCCCTGGCTGGAGACCCAGCAGCGAGAGAGCCGCGACAAGCTCACCGTCACTCGGGATGACAAGCTCCAGACCTGGGCTCGAATGGGTCTGTCCTGGCTGCTCCGTGGCGGCAGCATCCAGCTGACCAGCGCTGAAGGCGTGAGCACCAACCTGTCCGCCCCGCCCCCTCCACAGCAGGCTGCGAACTACGATCGGCGCGCCCCGGTCCGCAATCCCACCGTCGTCCAGACCGTCCGCCGTGGCACCCCGCGTCCAGAAGTCGTCGAGTACGTACCGCCGCGCTCGTCCACCTGGCAGCGCCCGGCCCAGGTCATCAACGACCTCGACGCCGAGACCCTCCGGGAGTCCCTCGACCTGCTCACCGAGCCCCTGGTCCTCCATTCTGCAGAAGACATCCGGGGCGAGCTGAACAACCTCCTCCAGGGATGCACCAACCAGACCCTCCTGGACTGGGCGAGCTTTCCCAAGCCCATCCAGCGCTCCCTCGTCGGCCATGTCGTCGCCCGAGCGCGTCACGTCCAGGATGAGCTGCCCGAGGAGATCTTCCCGCCGGACCTCTCCCACGACCTCGACCGCATCTTCTCCAGCATGACCGCCTTCTCCAAGCGCGAGCAGCCCGGCTTTGTGTTCGGCCTGATGCGTCACCACCACCCGGTGGGCGAGAGCTGGCTGTCCGACGCCCAGAAGTGGTGGCAGGACCTCATCAACCAGCTCCCCGAGGATCTCCGTCCCGATCCGGAAGGCGCCCTCGAAGAGCTGGGCACCCTCATCGCTGAGAATGCCGACGAGGGTGAGCTGGTCGAGCAGGCACTGACGGTCCTCGAGGACGGCATGGACTCAGAGGATGAGCGCCTCGTCAAGCTGATGTCTCCCTACCGGCACCTCCTCAAGGAGCACGCCCGGTTCAAGAAGCTGCGCAAGGCCATCCGCGCGCTGGAAGATGCCGAAGAGTAGGTGATACAGGGGCTCCACTACACTGGAGCCCCTGATGAGCCTGCACGATGCCGACGCCGTTGCCCGCCACGCGGATGCGCACTTCGACCAGAGCGTCGAGACGCTCAGCCGCTACCTGGAGATCCCGGCAGTTTCCTGCGATCCGAGTCACGCCGATGATGTCCACCGGCTCGCCGAGCGCATCCGGGATGACCTCGCAGAGGTGGGACTGACCGGCAGCCGGCTGCTCACCCTGCCCGACGCCCTGCCCTGCGTGGCTGCCGAGTGGACCGGTGCTGGCCCCGATGCCCCCACCGTGCTCATCTACGGCCACCTCGATCTCCAGCCGGTCGAGCGAGAGAACTGGCACACCGACCCGCACGTCCCCACTCAGAAGGGCGACCGACTCTACGCCCGGGGAGCCGCCGACGACATGGGCGGCTGGGTCAGCCACATCGCAGCCCTTCGCTCCTGGATGGCCATCTCCGGTGCGCCGCCGTGCAACCTCCGTCTGCTCATCGAGGGCGAAGAGGAGATCGGCTCGCCCAACCTTGAGCGGTTCATGGACGCCTACCCCGAGGCATTCGTCGCTGACGTCATGATCCTGACCGACTGCGAGAACCCCTCCACCGAGATCCCCGGGCTCACCGTGTCACTGCGCGGGCTGCTGGAGCTGGAGGTCACCGCCAAAGCCCTGGACGCTGACGGGCACTCCGGGCTGTGGGGCAACATGGTGCCTGACCCCTGCGTGGCGCTCATCAAGATGCTCGGTCGCATCGTGGACGACGACGGGCGGCTGAACCTCGGCCGGATGACCATCCCCGAGGCCGATGCAAAGGCCGCCTACGACGTCCCCCTGACCCGTGAGGTCATCGCCAGCGGTGCGCACATTATCGAGGGCGTCACCCCCCTGCCCGAGCGCGGACGGGCCCCGGCAGAGTGGATGTGGCGTCAGCCAGCGATGACCATCGTCTCCACCACCCTGCCCACCCCCGCCCAGAAGAAGAACGCCATCCGCACCGCCGCCAGCGCCACCCTCTCCATTCGGGTCGCCCCCGGCCAGGACGCCGACGCCCTGGTGGCAGACATCACCGCAGAGCTGACCCGGGATCCGGTCGGCGGGGTGAAGGTCAGCGTCACCGAGGTCGGCACCCGGGGCGAGGGCTGGCTGTATACCCCGAAGGGACCTGCGTTTGAGGCTGCTGACCGGGCCTACGTCAAGGCCTGGGGGTGCAGCATGGTGCGCATCGGGGTCGGCGGCTCGATCCCGTTCGTCGCGATCTTCGGCAGACGGTTCGGCGATCTCCCCCTGATCCTCAACGGAGTGATGGATCCCCAGACCACCGCCCATGGCCCCAACGAGTCGATGCACCTCGGCATCTTCCGCAAGGCCATCGCCGCCAATATCCACCTCCTCGCGGAGCTTGCCGCGCTGGGCCGGGCTGGTCTGCGCGAGTAGCGATCAATTCAGATCGGGATGGCAGGAGCGCGGTGTTGAGGTGTCAGAAGGTTGTAGCGACACCCATGCTGGCACGCAGTACGATGTGCAATCAGACAGGACTCACCATGCAGAGACATCGCCTCCTCTCCATCAGCGCGCTCCTCATCCTCATCGGCTGTGGCAGCGACAAGGGCGGACTGACGGTCTACAACACCGCACCCGCCGCCACGATCAGCCAGCCCGTCAGCGGCAGCAGCTATAACGAAGGCGACGCCATCGAGTTCTATGGCGTAGTCTCCGA
>JBLHNG010000032.1:0-24911 GCA_047621685.1 Myxococcota bacterium
ACAGTCTGTGTGAGAGGATGTCAGCGCGTAGCGGGGGGCTTGGGGGTGAAACCCCCATTTCAGACAAAAGCGCACCAGTCGGGCCGGATACTGTCCGGCCCGGTGACTGGTGCCCGACATTCATGTCCGGGTTGTCGGTGCACAGGTGCTGAAGACCCCGGTACCATCGGGTGGCATGGGGCTTGCTATGAACCGGGACAGACAAGGAGAGCACCATGAGAACCATCATCACCGCCCTGACCGCCACCATTGCTGTCGCCGGACTCATCGGGTGCGAGAAGGAATCCGGCTGCACCGACCACCTCGCATGGTCGGTGCAGCTGCTGCTGGAAGATGAGTCTGGCGCCCGGGTTGACGGTGCGGTGGTCAGTGTCACCGACGGCACGATCACCGAAGACTGCGAAGGCTACGAGGGGGTCTACGCCTGCGGCGCGGAGATGTCTGGAGACCTCACCATCTCCATCCAGGCGAGCGGGTTCTCCTCCGAAGAGATCGATGTCACCATCGCGTCCGATGAGTGCCATGTGCTCCCCGAGGAGATCACCCACACCCTGATGTCGGTGGACTGCGCCCAGGAGGCCGTGCCTTCCGTGGTGGTCAGCGTCTCCAACGAGGCCGGAGACCCGATCACCGATGTCGACGTCGGCTACGTCTCAAGCAACGACAAGGTCGGTGCGGAGAGCATCGACTGTGAGGCTGGCGATGGGGCGTTCTACTGCGGCGAAGAAGTGGCTGGAGACCTGGAGATCTACGCCTCGGCGAAGGGGTATGTGCCTCACAGCGAGGTGGTCACTGTGGAGATGTCGTCAGACGGCTGCCATGTGGTGACCGAAGACCTCGACGTCGTGCTGCTCGCGGAGTGAGACACACTCGATGAGGTCCGGCGGAACCCGAGCGCGCTAAGGGAGCCCCCATGAACATCAACTGGTTCCCCGGCCACATGAACAAGGCCCGTCGCCTCATCGGCGAGACGATGTCGAAGGTCTCGCTCGTCATCGAGGTGCTCGACGCCCGTCTGCCCTACAGCTCGGAGAACCCGCTGGTGCCGAAGCTGCGGCGTGACACCCCGTGCATCAAGGTGCTCAACAAGCGCGACCTCGCCGACCCGGTCGTGACCCGGCAGTGGGTGGCGTGGCTGGAGCGGGAGCGGGGCGTGCGGGCGCTGCCCCTGAGCCGGAACGAGCCGATCCTTGCCCGGAACATCCTCAAGCTCGGCCGGGAGCTGCTGGGGGAGAAGCTGTGGAACCGGACCGGCGGTGTGCATGCCATGATCCTCGGCATCCCCAACGTCGGCAAGAGCACCCTCATCAACACGCTCGCCGGCCGAAAGATCGCCAAGACCGCCAACAAGCCGGCCGTGACCCAGCACCAGCAGAACGTCCGCATCAGCAAAAACCTCACCCTGCTGGACACCCCGGGCTTCCTCTGGCCCCGCCTCTACCCGCAGGATCGGGGCTACCGACTCGCGGCCAGCGGTGCGATCAAGGAGAGCGTGCTCGACTTCCATGAGATCGCCTTCTGGCTCACCGCTCAGCTGCGCGACCGCTACCCGGAGGGTCTCAAGGCGCGCTACAAGCTCGATGAGCTGCCCGAGGAAACCGAGGCGCTGTTTGAGGCGATCGCGAGGAAGCGCGGAGCACAGGGGCGAAAGGGAAGCATCGACACGAACCGGACGAGCGAGATCATCATTAACGAGTTTCGCAGTGGGAAGCTGGGGCGAATCAGCCTGGAGCGCCCCGACGAGATCGTGGTGAAGGCGCCCGAGGAGGACTGAGTCGTTACGAATTGCAGCGGACCAGACGACCAACCCGCCCCACTCAGGCGTTCCGACGACGCCAGCCCAGCAGAAGCACTGCGAGGATGCCAGCCCACGACGGTGCGGCGGTGACCGTCGCACAGCCCGCGGAGGACTTCGACTCATCCGGAGCGTTTCCACCGCCATCCCCGGTGTCTCCGGTGTCTCCGGTGTCTCCGTCCGGTGCGGTCTCCTCCGTCTCTTCCTCTTCCGGCGTCTCCTCCTCCTCGATCTCCTCCGCTTCCGGGGCTGCATCGCCGATGCCGACCATGTGCCAGGCGTTCTGCACCGCGGCGTACTCGTCGCTGGTGTCACCGTACAGGTCCTCCGCGGCGTAGAGCAGGGCCTCCCGGGCATCCCCGAAGTCGGTGGAGGCGGTCATGTAGCGGGTGAGGCCGCGGTACCAGATGTCTCCAGCGGCATCGATGCCGATGCCGACCATGTTGCCCCCGCGTCGGGGATGAGCACCGCCCTCAGCGGTCAGGTAGAATGCGAGGTTTCCGATGCCGGAGTTGAGGTGGACGCCGCCGTCGTCCTCGCTGCCGGTGTAGCGGCTGGTGTAGTGATCGGAGCTGATGCCGTCGGCGGTGGGATCGTCGAAGTAGCGCATCGCATCGCCGCTCACACCGGGGGTGAAGCAGTCCTCGGCCATCATCCAGGTGCCGCTGTGCTCGCCCTCCATGTACCGCTCGATCATCATGCCCATGATGTCGGCATAGGACTCGTTGAGCGCGCCGCTCTCGTCGGCGTAGATCAAGCCAGCCTCGAACTCGACCACCCCATGGGTCATCTCGTGACCGACCACATCCACTGTGGTCAGGGCGCTGGAGTAGTACCCGTCGCCGTCGCCGAACAGCATCACCGTGCCGGTCCAGCCGGCGTTGACGTAGCCCTCGCCGTAGTTGACCAGCATCGCCATCATCGCCCCCGAGCCGTCGATGGCGTCGAGGGCCCCGGGACCGCCGCTGCCGTCGATGCCGTCGCGATCGAACACCTCGGCGTAGAAGTCCAGCGCCCCAGCGCCAGCGTAGTGCACATCGACCCCCTCCCGAGACGCCTCGCTCTCCCACTGGTTGTCGTCGTCGATGAGGTAGTAGAGGTCCTCCTTGGAGTTCTCGAAGGTGTAGGTCCCGAGCCCCCGGTCGGGGTCTTCGAGGTAGTACTCGCCGCTGTATGCATAGGTCTCGAGGTCCACGGTGCCGCTGTAGCTGCTCGTGCCGCTCCCCGAGACGGAGCCGGTCTGGAAGTTGTCGAATCGCCACAGCTCCTCGCCGGTCACGGCATCAATAAAGATCACCGGGCGGGCGGTCTCTGCAGAGCCGTCGAGTCGGGAAAGTTGCACCTTCCAGGCCACCCGGATTCGACCATCTCGGGGCAGGATGACCAGCTCAGACTCCGGCATCTCGGTGAGTCCCATCCAGCCCAGCGAGCTGGCGACTGCGGACTGGATCGCGTCTTCCTCGGTGATCCGGGGGGTGGTGTCGAGGTCGGACGGGGCGGTGATCAGGTTGTCGGTGATGCCGCGCAGCCCGCCGTCGGCTGACAGGTGAACGATCGCCTCGCCGCCAAACACCGGCACGCCATCGAGCGTCTGCTGGATGCGAGTGTGCGACATCGACAGCGCATCGGTGGCGGTCCGGGTCACAGTCAGCTCACCGGCGTGCAGCGACTGGAGGTGCTCAATCGCTGACGATGCGGATTCTGTCGAGTCGGCGTCGGTGGAATCGCATGCGAGGAGGGAGAGGGACAGGCAGACAGAGATCGAACGAATCACAGCGGACTCCACAGGGATGCAGAGTGAGACGCTGTTCTGTATTGTCTACAGAGCAGCGTTCACGTTGACAGGTCAGAGGGGCGACCTGAAGTCATGCTATGGCTGTGGTTTCGGGGGTGGGGTTTCGGACGGTTTCAGAGGGGCTTCATCGGCAGATGAAGAAACCTCAGTCCTGCTCGTCCTGCTCCTCCTTGATCTTCTCCGTGCCCAGAGACCGCTCCTTGACCGGCATGTCCTTCTTGACCCCGTCGTCCTCCAGCAGCGATGAGTCCTCCAGCTGCTTCGCCAGCTTCTCCTCCTCTGCTTTCTTCGCCAGGACCGCCTCGATGCCCTCGTCCCCGAGCTTGTCGAAGTCTGGTAGGACCGCCTTGACGCGGTTGCCGCTGCGGTGCTCGGCTTTCAGGGAGACGATGCCAGCGTCGACGCCAGCCTCAAGCACGGTCTCCATGCCCAGGTAGACGTTGCCGCCGA
This sequence comes from Myxococcota bacterium, assembly GCA_047621685.1. Taxonomy (GTDB): domain Bacteria; phylum Myxococcota_A; class UBA796; order UBA796; family UBA796; genus JAQXDW01. The sequence continues at coordinate 4,041 of JBLHNG010000032.1, forward strand.
CGACACCCTCCTTGCTGCGGTCCAGGCGCAGTCCGAAGGTGACCCAGTCGCTCATGCCCACCTTGATCTCGGGAGAGAACTTCTTGCTGAGGAAGTCGAACTCCTTGGCGAGGGCCTGGAGGTTGGCGCGCTTCTTGACCAGCGCCCAGTCGCCGCCCTTGGCGAAGGTGCCCTTGATCGTCGCCATGCTCTTCTGAAGCTCGGAGAGCATCGTGGTCTGCTCAGAGCCATCGGGCAGACTGCACTTGAAGAAGGCATCAGCGGTGAAGTATCCCGCGCCCTCGCTGTCCCACATCGCCTTGACGTTCATCTTGATGGCGCCGGCTTCGAGGGTGCCGGTGACGTACTGGGAGGTCTTCTCGCTGAAGTCGAAGCTCTCGCCCTTGCCGTCGGAGCGAGACTGCTCCACACCGTAGGCGATGCCGGCACTGAAGCCGTCGGTACCGACCTCTGCACCGACCTCGATGGACTCCGAGGACTTGAACTCGACGTTGGGATCGTTCTTGGCGAAGTTGATCTCGTCGAACGCGGACTGGGTCTCTCCAGAGGCCTTGTCGTGGTTGCCCTGCCAGGAAGCCTCGGCCTTGTCGACCTGACCGGGCAGCTTGTCGTCCTCGACATACTTCAGCTTGAGGATCTCATCGGAGAGCTCGTCTCCGTCGGTGAGCTTGCCCGACTGGCTGAGCGCCTTCCAGACGCTGACGATCTGGGTGAAGATCTTGATGATGTCGCCCTGGAGGCCATCCAGGAAGTTGGCGCCCTGGATGTCGCGGGCCAGCGCAGCGGAGTCGTCACACTGCTTGTTGAACGCCGCCCGCTCGCTCGGCCCGCCAGAGGCGACCTGGGGGGCCTGCTTCTTGAGGGGTGCGTAGACATCGTTCTTGAAGCCTGACTTGGCATTGCTGAACTTTGATGCCAGGTCCGGTCCGTAGTTCTTCGCACCGATCTCCCGGGCGTTCTCGTAGTTGGACTTCTCGGCGTTGCCCTTCTCCATCGCCTCGATGGGGTTGTACCAGCCGTCGTTGATCACGTAGAGGCTCGCGCCCTTCATGGTGATCTTGATCTCAAACAGCCAGAGGTCAAGCTTGAAGCCCCAGTAGAACGAGTTCTCCAGGCGGGTGGTCTCCTTGCCGTTGGTGTCAGTGGTCCAGGTCATGCCGTAGGTGATGCCGCCGAACAGCTTCATGAACGACAGCGGCGGGGGCATGCGACCGGACAGCTCGACCTTGCCGGTCTCGTAGTGCTCCAGCTGGCCGATGACCGTGGAGGGGGCGTCGACCTCCTGCTTCTTGGGGTCGAACTTGTCGGTCTTCTTGGCGTTGTCGTCGATGGAGGAGCGCAGGCTCTTCTTGTACTCGTCGATCTTGCGGGCCAGCGCTTCGTTCTCCCGCAGCTTGCCCTCCACCCCGTCGCACTCGCTCTCCACCCGATCCACAGCGCTGATGAGCACCGCGAACCGATCGGTGTCGACGTCCTGAGCGTAGAGTCGGGCGTTGGAGATGTGGGCGCGGGCTTCGTTGTGCAGCGTCATCGCTTCGATGAAGTTCCCGTCGGCCTGATCGACGTAGGACTTCGCCTTCTTGATCATCACCTCGGCGCTCTTCTTGAACGTGATGGCCTCGTCCCAGGCCTCGTCCGAGCGCTGCTTGATGTTGCCCTCAGAGGCTTCGAGGTGCTTGTCGTAGGAGGTCGCGGACCTCTTGAGGGTCTGCTCGGAGGCGTTCTCCAGGGTGCTGGCGATGTCGAGGTTCTCGGTGGTCTCGTAGAGCTTGTCGCGCTCGTCGGTGATCCGTTTCTCGCCCTCGGCGACCGTCCAGGTGCCCTTTGCCAGCTTCTCCAGCTCCGCCTGAAACTCCTGGGAGACCCCGCCGCCACCGACCTTCGCCAGCATCGCCTCGACGGCTTCCTCGATGGTCTCAAATTCACCGGACAGGATGCGGGTCTGGATCTCCTGGACCTGCTCCTTGTACTTCTCCATGTCCCGCAGCCGGAACGCGTAGCTCTCCAGGGCTGCGCCCATGCTGCCGCCCTTCTGGTTCATCTTCTCGTTCTTGTCGGTGTCAGTGCGCTGGATGGTGGTGCCGTCCTCGTTGCGCATCGCCATCTCGCGGGTGCCCTGGTCCGAGCCACCCTGGTCGACCAGCAGATCGTAGTAGTTGAGGATCTGCCGCTGCCGCTCGACGGTCTGGAGGAAGGCCGCCCACATCTTGCTGGATGCAGAGGTGCTCCCGGAGGTCTCCTTGAGGTGGGACCAGGCCGACAGGAACAGCCCGATGTCGGAGAGCCCGGAGACGATGGCTGCGCGGGTGCCGCCGTCGAGCAGCTCCTCGGGGACCAGCGACAGCGCATCGAAGGCGATGCGGTGCATTCCGCCAGCGTTGGTGAGGGCCTCGGGCTTCGAGCCGCCCTCCTGCAGCGCGGTGTAGATCTGCTCCAGTGCACTGGTGAATGCGGTGAGGGTCGCAAAGTACAGCGGGTTGATCGAACGAAGCTCGGCCTTGATTGAATCGCACTCCGCCTGAGCCTTCTTGTAGAAGCCCCGGGCATCGAACTTGTCGTAGATGGCCCGGGCGTAGCTGCCCATCTTGCCATCTTCCTCCTGGCTGCTCATGAAGGCAGCAGGGACCGAGACCTTCTTCAGGCGCGACATGAGGTCTGGTAGTCGTGGGTCTTTGCCGGGTGGAGAGTCGCTGCCTGTCGACACCGTGGTGCTCGTGGTGGAGGAGCTGTCCAGTTCGAAGTCTTCGAGGTGATCCACGCCCGAGATCTTCGGGTTGTCGAAGAGGGTTTCCTCGCTGATGGTCTCGGTGATCTCCATGGCGTACCTCGGGTCTGGGGAAGATGATTCCGAACAGCCTAACCGGACCCGCCTTACGTTATGAACAACAGTCTGCGTTGCTGCAGCTAATGGCAGCTATTAAAAATAATTGTCTTGGTCGAATCGTCTCCGGACCCGCCCAGTTCTGTTCAACTATGTGGTGCTCTCTACATCCACATCACGGATCAGCATCGGAGCCTGCTGATCCGGAAGACCGGGCCGCCTCAGGAGACGATGGATCGGCCCCTGAGCGCGGTACTCCTGAAGCGTCTGCCACATCGCTCCCAGCAGCCGCTCACGCTCCAGGAGCTGCTCGCGGAGCTGGCCTACCTCTCCCTCGACCGACGCAAGCTGCTCGCCCCGGGTGTCGCTGAGGGCGGTCGTCGCGGCGAGGGCCATGCGCGTCTCGTCGAGGGCGACGCGCACACAGCGCAGCTCATCCTCCTGCTCCATGACATCGAGCTGGAGCAGCTCCAGCTGGGCGCGCAGCTCTGTGGTGTCGAGCTGTGCGCTGTGGATGTTGGTCTGAAGCTCCGTGCGATCCTCGGCCCAGCCCGCCTCTCGCCACTGGGCCTCCGCGCGCAGCTGAGCGACCTCCTGCTCCAGCGCGGCGACCCGCGAGCGGGCGCTCTGCACCGCACCATCGACGGCGACCCGGGTCAGCGCGCGCTCCGTCATCCGTGAGATCTGCTCGGACAGCTCGGGATCAGGATGGAAGGTCTCCGGCTGAGGAGAGTCGGCGGCTGCGGTGGGGTTGGGACGGGTGAGCGGCATGTGGGCTCCGGGGTTGTTCTTGACCTGTCAAGACTATACCGCTTGACTGGAGCCGACAGGTGAAGAGACCGCCTCAAGCCCTGAGCAGTGCCTCGACCATTGGCCTCGCCCAGCTGATCCCCGGCCGCTGGTGCCAGAGCGTGTCCAGCAGCTCCTCCGCACCCTGCTTGTGGAGGGCCTGGACATCCTGCTTGAGCTGACTGACCGACTGACGGAGGGTGGAGTCCAGCTTGACGAGGTGGGCGAATGCCTCCTCGTCGGTCTGCCCGGCATCGGACATGCGCAGCAGGCTGCTCTCGATCCACCGCATGGAGGTGTCGGCGCGCTTGAGCCGGTTGACCAGGGCCAGCTCCGCCTGGATCGCGGCGAGGTCTTCGGGAGGGCCAGAGGCGGCCTGGAGGTCTCGGATCCGCTGACGGATGGCGTCGGCCTGATCGTTGATGATCTTGCGGCGGGCCTGATCCATCTCCTGGCGCTGCTGGTGGATCTCCATGGTGATCGCCCGGGACCGCTCGATCTGCGGCTGCAGGGCGGCTCGGCGCGCGGTGGTGCGCTGTCGCTGGTCATCAAGCCAGTGCTGTGCGGCGTCCAGTGGATCCTCGCTGTCGGTGATCGCCGCCAGGAGTGATTCGTGGAGGTCGTCTCCCTCCAATTCCACCATCAGCGCCTGAAGTCCGGCGGGATCCTTCTCCGTGGCCAGGCGCTGGCGAAGCTCGCGGAGCGTGTCCTCGTCTTCCGTCAGTGTCTCTACCGGTGCATTCGCCACCAGCTGCTCTGCCTGGATGTTCTGGAGGTGGTGATCGGCCTGTCGGAAGTCCACCACCTGCCTCAGCCACGTCCGGCGTACTGCCTGGGCGGCGTGCAGCTGCTGGGCGGCGAGCTGAGCGGGATCCGGGGGAGGGGACTCTTCCATCAAGCGTATGGCGGTCTCGTGGTTCTTCCTAGCGGTCTCCTCGCGAGCCTTCGCATCGATCTTCGCCATCCGGGCGGCCTGCTCGGCGGTGCGGATGATCACCCGGTCGTCCCCGCCAGAGGTCATCATCCCGGTGAGCTGCGCGATGAGCTTGCGCATGATCCGGCTGTACTTCGACACGTTCGCCGCGTTGACCGACCGGTGGACCACCAGGATGAGGTAGCCGGGCTTGGGGCACTCGAAGGTGCCCGAGAGGGTCTCTCCAAACCGGGTGATGCCCTCCTGGAAGATGCCCCGGTCGACGGGACCTTGAGACTCCAGGATCAGAAACGGTCGCCCCTTGAGGGAGGAGCAGCGCCGGTGGAAGAAGAAGTGCCCCCGGGTGCCTGCGCGGCGAATGCACTGTCGGTACACAGTGTCCAGCCGGCGGTGCTGCTTCTTGCGCTCAGGGGTGTTGGTCAGGCCGAGGAAGTAGATCCGCACGTCTTCGGCGGTACGAAAGAAGCTGGGCATTGGACTCAGTGAGCCTCGACCTGGAGGTCGTAGGAGCCCTCGTCGGCGCCCTCGTAGGAGGTGGCGTAGATGGTCCAGTTGCCGCTCTCCAGGGCAGTGAAGCTGAGGCAGGATCGGTTGCGATCCCCGTCGCAGTCGTCGTTGCTCTCGGTGGCGCCGGAGGGCGCCTGGGCGACGAGGTAGGTGTCGATGTCTGTGGAGGTCATGGAGACGTTGAGGAGCTGACCGGACTGCAGGGAGAGGGTGTAGCGGTCGGACCACTCTCCGTTGGGCAGGGTGTGGTCGCCGCTGACCAGTGCACCCTGAAGCTGGGTGCTCGAATTGATCGAGACCGGGTCGCTCCCGGTGGCCACGGCTGCCACTGGCTCAGGGGTGGCCTCCACCGGGCGCTGCCAGACGGTGAGCTGGTATCCGCAGGTCGAGGTGGCGCACTGGTACATCGTGACCTTGATGGCGTAGTCCGAGCTGCCCGTCGGCATGATCTTGACCACTGGCCAGTCGTCTGTGGAGGTGTCGACAGACAGGTCGAGTCCGCCCTTCAGCACAGTGAGATCGAGGTCGGAGCAGTCATTGTCGCAGACGCCCATCACGGCGTACTCGTAGCCGGAGGGGAGGTTGAGCGGGACGGTGGCGACCCCGGCGGGGCTGAGGAGGTCGGTCTTGGCGACGTCGAGGAGGACGTAGCCGTATGCGCCCATGTTGGCGTAGTTCTCGCCGGATCGCAGCTGGGTCTGAGCCTGGATCTGCTCCATCCATGCGGTCCCGCTGCTCGCGGCAGCCTCGGTGGAAGCCACTGGAGTCGGCGTGGTAACCACTGGAGTCGGCGTGGTGGCCACCGGAGTCGGGGTAGCAGCCACCGGCGTGGTGTTCATCGAGCCCATGAGAGACTGCTCCAGCAGTCGGTTGTACGTGGCCTGGTCGATGTGGTTGTTGTCCAGTGCAATGCACAGCTCGTAGCGGATCCAGGCCTGGTTGAACGCACCCTGCGAGAGCACCACATTCGTCGTGGAGGAGGCCGATGCCTGATCGATCTCACCAGCCGCGTTCCAGACCGGGGTGCCGCCTCGGACGGCCGCGCTGAGCGACTGCTGCTGCTCGGCGGTGATCGCGCTGTCCGGCTTCACGCACTTGGCCCGCCGCCCACCCTGCCAGCCGGCCTGAGCCTCGACGGGGAGTAGGCAGAGTGCGCTGACGGTGACTGCTGCGAGGATGGTCTGAGTACGGCTCATGGTTTGACTCTCTTTAGAGGTGATGCGGCATTATTGCTTAATCAACCTCTGCCTTCACCTGACAGGGGAGAAAAGCCAACCTCACCGGCAGGTGGAAAACCCGGGGCACCAGTCACCGGGCCGGGCCGGACCGTATCCGGCCCGACTGGTGCGCTTTTGTCTGAGACGGGGGTTTCACCCCCAAAACCCCCCGCTACGCGCTGACATCCTCTCACACAGACTGTCCGCCAGAAGGGGGCGACATGACGGGTGCCGGAAAAACCTCCCCGGAGAGCCCTATGGCATCACGGAGCTGTCGGCGTCGTTGACATCACCGCAGAGATCCGTCCAGTCGTCGCCGTCATCATCCGCGCCGGAATTCACGCAGAAGGTGAAGGTCTGATTCGCGAGGTCGTTGGCGTCGGCGGATGAGGTGAACATCTCGAAGAAGTTGGACTCGGTGCCCTGTCCGATTCCCAGTGAGCCAGCCGGGACATCAGCGGCCTCGTCGGTCAGGTCCGACTCCGTGGCGCTGCTGCTGCTGCCACAGCTCCAGCCCACGAGGCCGTCGTTCGAGCCGATGTCGCCATAGGACAGCACCACGCGGCCATCGTCCAGCATGATCATGGAGAAGGTGACGCTTGCGGAACTGCCGTACTCATCGACTGCGAGGAAGTAGACCCCGGTGGCGTCGGAGTAGTCCATCACCGCGATCCGACCGCCGCCGCTTGGGTTGAGGTCGTCCCACAGCCCGGCGATGGTGGTGGAGGAGGCGAGCGTGGAGCTGGAGTAGCTGTAGGTGGTCGATCCGGAGCCGAACGTGATGCGACCATTGGACGAGACGTAGGCGTCGGTCCAGTCTGTGGAGCAGAACGGGAAGGTCGTCGACAGTGCGATTGCGGTGTAGCTGTCGTCAGTGAGAGAGAGCAGCCGGGCGGTGTCGGAGTCGGCGGTGTCGGTGTCGCCGTCGCAGTCGTTGTCGATGCCGTCGCTGGCATTCTCCCAGCCGTAGGGGAAGACCCGGGCGTCTGTGTCGTCGCAGTCGTTATCGCAGACGGAGAAGCCGTCGAGGTCTTCGTCGACAAAGGCGGCCTGGCCGTCGCAGTTGTAGTCCTCCAGATCGTCGCAGTCGTCTTCGATGGCCGCCGGGTTGTAGAGGGCGTCGGTGTCGTCGCAGTCCGCGTTGTCCTCGACGAGGCCGGAGATGACGTCGCAGGAGATCATTGCGGTGGACGTTGCATCGCCGTAGCCGTCGCCGTCGCCGTCGGGGTACCAGCTCCGGGCACCGATCACGTTGGCATCGTCGTCGTCGATGTCGCCGTTGCAGTCGTTGTCGATGCTGTCGCAGATCTCGACGTTGCCGGGGTAGACCTCGGCGTCGTTGTCGTCGCAGTCGTCGTTGTTGAAGAAGCCGTCGCCGTCGAGGTCGTCGTCGGGGGAGGTGGGATCGCAGTCGTTGTCGATGCCGTCATAGGCGATCTCGTCGCTGCCGGGGCCGACCGTGATGTCCTCATCGTCGCAGTCACCCTCTGACTCGGCGTAGCCGTCGTTGTCGTGGTCGACGGTGGCGCACAGTCGGTTGGACTCGCCCGGGGTCGAGAGCACCTCAGCGCTGCTGACGTCTGGCCAGGCGGTGTCGCACCAGTTCGACGCGACGTCGTTCTTGGAGGCGTCGAGGTACAGGATGTCCAGGGACATCGAGGAGCCCGAGGTGTCGGGCATGGAGGCACCGTCGTCCCAGGTGACGCCGTCGATGAGCAGCCCGTCCATTGACAGCATGAGGCTGTCAGACTCGTTGCTCAGGGAGACCTCGTCGTAGACGTAGTCCACTGACACGCCGCCGTTGGTCGCGGTGTCGCCGTTGATGCCGAGGACCATGTACGCCCCGTCCAGCAGCCAGATCGCATCGTCTGCGGCCAGGCGGTGCTCGTCTCCGCTGTCGTCGTGGATGGTGAGGCCGTTGAGGATGCGGTCCTCGCCGCTGTTGTTGCGGATCTCGAACCACTCGCCGTCGCGGTCTGAGACACTGAGGGGGTTGTTGAGGATCTCGGTGATGACCAGATCGCCCTCGCCCCAGTCGCCCTCATCGATCGCCCCGTCGCAGTCGTTGTCGATGGCATCGCCCCCGACCTCTGTGGCGTCTGGAGAGATGTCGGCGTTGGAGTCGTCGCAGTCGGCGGTGCCGTCGGTGGCGCAGGGGGCGTAGCCGTCACCGTCGGTGTCGAAGTCCTCGTCGATGAGTCCGTCGCCGTCGTCGTCGAGGCCGTTGCACTCCTCGGGGTCCAGGCAGTCGGGGGTGCCGTCGCCGTCGGAGTCGGAGAAGCCCTCGTCGGCCACACCGTCGCCGTTGTTGTCCAGCCCGTCGCACTCCTCGGTGTCCGTGCAGTCGGCGATGCCGTCGGTGTCGGTGTCGGAGAAGCCCTCGTCGATCTGTCCGTTGCAGTTGTCGTCGACGCCGTCGCAGACCTCAGGCTGGCCGGGGTGGATGCTGGCGTTGCCGTCGTCGCAGTCGACCTCCACCGCGTAGCCGTCGCCGTCGCCGTCGACCGCCGGCTCGATGGTGTCGTCCTCGGTGTCCTCGACGGGATCCTCAATGGGAGTCTCGACCTCGGCCTTGTCATCGCAAGCGGTCAAAACAAGGGCGACAAGTCCAATCTGGTACAGTCTCATTCGGATCTCCAGGACAGGTGTCCGCACGGTTGCGAAGTGCACGATAGCCGGAGAATTCGACGATCCGCAATTGGTTGTACGTCTCAAGCCCGACTCTGGATCAGGTGCGTGCTCACCGCGGTTATAGAGGGGGTGCACCCTCAGCTGGTGCCCAGCTCTACGAGAGCCTCAACCGCGTCCTTTGTCGCATGGGAAGACATCATGAAGACCACAATTATCCTCCTCTCTGCGATGTGCTGGCTCACAGCATGCGGCGACAAAGAGACTGAAACAGGCACCGAGGCGGACGCCGACACCGACAGCGACACGGATGCGGACACCGACGCCGACACCGACGCCGACACCGATGCCGACACCGATGCCGACACCGATGCCGACACCGATGCCGACACCGACCTGACCCTCATCGACTTCGACGACTCCTCGGTGACCTACACCCTCACTGGCTTCGGCGGGGCTGAGGTGTCTGCGGTCGTCGCGGATCCGACCGACAGCACCAACACGGTCGGCGAGGCGACGAAGTCGGACATCGCAGAGACCTGGGCGGGCACGACCTTCTCCACCGGAGACAACTTCTCCATCCCCACGCTGCCCATCACCGCCACCGACACGCAGTTCACCCTGCGGGTGTGGTCGCCCCGCTCTGGCATTGCGGTTCGCCTGAAGGTCGAGGACGCCAGCGATCCCACCCGCTCCGTGGAGACCGATGCGACGCCGGGCACCTCGGAGGCCTGGGAGATCCTGACCTTTGACTTCGCCAACGAGGGCACCGGGACTGCAGCGCTCAACCCCGACTACACCTTCAACAAGGTCTCCGTGTTCTTCGACTACGGCACCACCGGTGCAGATGGTGGCGGCGGGACCTTCTACTTCGACGACCTCAAGACGGCGTTCTGAGCCTCAGGATCTCGACGGCGCGCTGGCCGAGCGGCTCACTGTAGACGCTACCCGGCGTCGAGGGCCGTGCCGGTGTCGCCGCAGGCCGCTGTGACCGGCTCGATGGAGGCGATCACCTTGTACAGCTCGCCGCCCATGCCGAGGGTGAAGAAGCTGAGGTCGCGCAGCTGCACCGTGGTGTTCGCCGGGATGACCGGCAGCGCAGGCTGACCCGAAGCGTGGAGCTGGAGGGAGGCATCGACGAGGAGGGTGTCGGTGCAGGTGTTGGTGAGGCTGATCCGGCCATCGGCATAGGCCACGGCTACGCAGTCGGGCTGGCCATGGAAGGCGAAGGCGGTGGTCGTCGGGCAGGTGGCCCATGCGGTCGCAGTGAGGATCAGGCCAGCAAGCACGGTCGCTCCGGGGGAGGGGTGATGATGGCTTGAGCAAGAAGCGTTCCGTTGGCGATAATGTAGGTTGGTTGTTGAATGGGGGGGTGAGAGATGAGGCCGAGGCGGAGACTGCGACACCCGGGTCGCAGGTCACACCACCGCCAGCAGCCATGCTTCCTGCCCCAGCACCCAGCAGTAGAACAGCCCGCCGAGCACCCCGTGCAGCAGCCCCAGCGTCCAGATCTGGCGGTGCCGGAAGAACAGCGGCGTGAACACCAGCCCCATCACCGCCGTGGCGACCATCAGTGCCGGATACGGCCAGTGGATCGCCCCAAACAGCGCAGAGACCGAGACCACCACCAGCCACGGGCGGTCTTGGAACGGCCCGAGCTTGCCCAGGTTGTCCGCAAAGATCGACTGAAGCAAGAACTGCTGAACGACGCCCCACACCGGGTACAGCGCCACCAGCAGGAGCAGCTCCAGGCTCACCGTCAGCGAGCCCTGCCACGCCGCGAACCCGGCCATCCCACCGATCACCACCAGCGTGGGCAGTCCCAGCGCCCGCACGCTCCGGCGGAGGTTGGTCCGAGACAGTCCCCACTTTGCCTTCATCGTCGGATCCCGCCGCAGCCTCACCGCGACGTAGCCGCCCCAGCCGAGCATCACCGCCGCCACAAACCACGGTCGCAGGGCGGTGACCCCGTAGCAGCCGAAGTGGAGGGCTACGGTCAGCAGGATGGCGCTGACCTCAACAATCGTGCGTCGCTTCTCAGTGGGCATGCCTCAAGGTACGGTTGCGGTGTGCACACAGGCTGAGGGGGATGTGAAACCGGGATGAAACCCGCCCCGTTTTCCGCCTCCGATCGTTTCTGTTGTGGAGGACCCAACCAATGCTGCTCACTCTTCTCGCCTGCACCACCGAGCCCAACCCCGGCAACCTCGACGACGCTGAGCTGTTCACCATCGGTGACTCCCTCATGGCGTGGAACCAGGGCGACGGCTCGATCCCTGAGGTGATCGGCGAGGCGCTGAACCGGCCGATGTACAACGCCTCAGTCGGTGGCTCAAACTTCCTCGACGGCGCCTCCGACGTCATCCCCGAGCAGTACATCGCCGGAGACTGGGACTGGCTCGTCCTCGATGGTGGCGCCAACGACCTCAACGACCGCTGTGAGTGCGGGGACTGCGACGACCTCATGGACGAGATGCTCCTCGCCGACGGCCTCAGCGGTGCAATGGCCGACTTCGCCGCAGGGGTCACCGCCGAGGGCGTGAAGGTGATGATCATGGGCTACTACGTCGTCCCAGAGACCGCGGAGTTCGGCTTCGATCAGTGCATGACGCTGCTTCCCGAGCTGTCCGCCCGACAGGCGGCCCTCGCGGAGAGCGACCCGATGATCTGGTTTGCCGATGCTTCAGAGGTGGTCACTGGCGACGACCTCTCGATGTACGACGAGGACCACGTCCACCCCTCGCTGGACGGCAGCGTGGTGGTCGGGGACTTCCTCGCCGAGGCGATCAGTGCCGCGGAGGGCGAGTGAGGCGCACGCCGTTGAGGGTGTGGGTGCAGCAGGCGCAGCTCGGCTCCAGGGTCTCGGGGGTGACGGTCGGATCCACCACTGCCAGCTGGCGGTCGTCGTTGATGTAGAGCCCGCTGTAGTACGTGCTCTCGCCGACCCGGACGGTGGCCCGCTGCTCATGGGGCTGTCGGGCGACCAGCCAGTAGATCGGAGCGACCCGATCGAGCCGGGGAGCGGCCTGAGCGAAGACGGCGTCCCAGTCCTCGCCGATGCGGGAGAGCAGGAAGCGGAACAGCGGGGTGTAGTCCAGCCCCCGGCGCTTGCCAGCGTGCATCGCGGCCTCGTTGCCGGGGTTCTTTGTGTTGCGTCGGTGGGTGAAGTCGAGCCCGGTGTGGTGGTGGACGCCCCGGGTGCGGGTGTTGACCTTGCGGTACAGCGGATCGTGGCGGTTCATGGTGAGCTCAGAGCAGTCGGTCCCGTGCCGCGATCACCCAGCGCCAGAGGTCACGGGGGGAGACGGTGGTCTCGTCTTCGTAGCAGACGGTGACGGTCTTCCCATCCAGGCAGATGGCCCACTCCTCCATCCCAGAGGCGAGCTGGGAGCGGGAGTGCTGGTTGCCGCTGGTGTGCAGCGGCGTCACCAGTGATCGGAGCCGGGCGGCCTGGCTGGGGGTGAGGGTGCCGGAGTCGGACTTCGCATCCTTCCAGGCGCGGATTGTGCCCGCGGTGAAGTCGACCTCGATGCCCCAGCGGATGTTCGGGGCGGTGACGTCGAATCGAACCGTGTCGTTCATGGCGAGCTCCGGGGTGGTCATGAGCAGATTGCATCTCTGCCGAAGTCCATGCGGCATGTAAACAGTCTCGACGATACCGGAGGCCCATGACCAACGAAGACCGCATCGAAGCCATTCGCGCCTCCATCACCGGCTCGGGAAAGTCCTGGGTGATGTTCGAGCATGGCACCTGCGTCATCCTGATGGAGCCAGAGGCGGACCTCGCTGCCCAGGCGACTGCGCTGCTCGCAGAGTGGGGGCCGGTGCATGCCGGATCCCCAGCCGGTGACTTTGGCACGATCACCCTCGACAATGGGCTTGGCTGGGCGGTGACCTGCCACCACAGCGACATCCTCACCTTCATCGGACGGGACGAGCTGGACGAAGAGGCGAGTGACCTCGTTGCCGGGGTGTTCGGACGCTCTCGTCGGGGGGAGGATGCCGGGGGCCTCAACGTGCTGCACGTCGAGGATCTCCGGGGCGAGCGGTGACCGCCCTGCACACCTTCGAGGCTCCGCTGCGCTTCTTCGGCGTCGAGATCGGCTGCCGGATGACCGCGATCGACATCGACGGCGACCTGCTCCTGCACTCGCCCATCGACCTCGATCCCGCCCGCCTCGCCCCGCTGGGCACCCCCCGGTGGTTGCTCGCCCCCAACCGCATGCACCACCTCCACGCCGGGGTGTGGCTGGACCGGGGGCTGGAGGGCTGGGCAGCACCGGGGCTGGCCGAGAAGCGGGCGGACCTGTCGTTTCACCACGTCGTCGAGGAGGCCTGTGAGCCGCTGGGAGACGCGGTGCGCTTCATCCCGCTGCGCTGCTTCTCGCTGACCAACGAGGTCGTCGTCCTGCACCGGCCGAGCCGCACCCTCATCGTCACCGACCTCGTGTTTCACTTCACCCCGGAGCACCCCTGGCTCACCCGAACCGCGATGCGGTGCTCGGGGGCCTACCCGGGCTGCAAGGCGTCAATGCTGGAGCGGGTGGGCATGGACCGCGGCATCGCCCGAGAGGAAATCGGTGAGCTGCTGGCGCTGGACTTCGACCGGCTGATCCCGTCGCATGGCGCGATCATTGAGACCGGCGGTCGGGAGGCGCTGCGAGGCGCTTATCGTTGGCTGGGGTTGTAGCGAACCGCAGGGCCGGCTCGCTGTCTGACAGGCCATGCTCCTGCTCGGTCTGCTGCTCCCCATCGCTGAAGCCTCCGGCATCTTATGGTCCCGTCAGCGGACGTGTGAGCTTGCCACCCTTGTTGTGGTTGCGGAGACCATGGGGCACGGGACCACACAGGACGCCGAGAACGGCCCGTTGACCAGGGTGGATCTCCATGTCCTGCGCACGGTCCACGGCCCGGCCGAGCTGACCGACTTCTCGATCTCTGTGCCTGGCACCATCACTGACGGTGCGGTCGTCTCTTCGGCTGGTGGGGCGCCGCGGTTCGACACCGGCTCCCGACATCTCCTGTACTTCGCAACTGCCGAGGGGCGGACTCCGCTGATGATCTACGGCACCTGGCGGGCGGTCGAGGTGGAGACGTCCGCGCTGGCGAGTGAAGCCCTTCTCGCCGCCCGACACCAGCAGGGCTGTCGGGAGACCTACGCATCCGGCGCACCAGCGCTGCGACTTGGACCCCCGGAGTAGGTCGGTCACGCAGCGGTTTGGTACAGCGCCCGATACATTCCCCCCATGCCCCTGCCACCGCCCCGCATCACCCACCTTCCCAAAGCCCTCCTCACCGAGGCCGCCGCGCTGCTTCGCGAAGACACCCGAGAGTCCCGGCTCGCTGCCGCCCAGCTCCTCGCCCAGGGCTACGATCGCGACGAGCAGCGCCGCCGTGCCACTCTTGGAGAGCCCGAAGGCGAGGAGTGAGGCTGCGTTGGTGATAGAACCACCGCATCGTCCCAGAGGTGCCCCGATGTCCCACGACCACGACCACGACCACGACCAGGACCAGGACCACAGCCACGTCCATCACCACAGCCATGGCCACGAGGTGCCCTGGAGTGACGACAACGCGCAGTGGTATGAGCCCGGCTGGAACGACCCGCTGATGCGATGGGTGACCCACGCCGCGGAGCTGGCGGCTGACGATGTGGTGGTCGATGTGGACTGCGGGGATGCCCGGTGGCTGTCGGCTGCGGCGGCCTGGGTGACCCGGGGGCAGCTCATCGGCGTGACCCCGAAGGTGGAGTCGGCTCGTGCCGCAGTGGCCGGTCACCCCGACGTCGGGCGCCTCGACCTGCGCTTTGGCTCCACCAACGTGCTGCCGGTGACAGACGGCGCTGCGAGCGTGGCGTGGTCGCTGGGGCTGTCGGGCTGGCAGGATCCGGCGAGCACGGTGGCCGAGCTGCATCGGGTGCTGCGTCCCGGTGGGCGGCTGATGATCGCGACAGACGCGGACGCCTGCGGCATTGACTCCAGCGCTCCCGACGACCCTGCTCCCCTCAAGACGCTGCTGAAGTCCAGTGGGTTTGGCGGGGTGGAGGTCCGACGCTACCGGGACGGCGCGCGCCGGTTCGTGGTGTTTGTCGCCGGGCGCTCCCGGGGCTGAGTCGACCGGACGGTCGCAGGACGGGGGTGGGCGGCGACATCGGGTGGTCTGGCTCACCCAGAGCGCCGCGAAGCTCACCGCAGTGTCCGACAGCAGCGGCGCGCCTCAGCTCCACTCCGAGGACCTCCGCGGCACCCCCACCGGCACCGTCAGCTACGGCAACCGCCGCCTCTCCGGGGTTCAGCTCATCCTCGGCATGGACTGTCGGGTAGTCGTGACAGAGACGCCGGAAGTCGCCGAGGCGGAGTAGCTACCCGGAGCAGACCTGGGCGGGGGTGTCGCTGCCGGAGGGCAGCCTCGGGATCGCGGTCGGCCACCGCTACCCCACCACCCAGGGCGGCTTCATCCTGCTGACCGACGACGCCGGGAAGACCTGGGTGGAGATCGAGGCCGACGTGCCGATCCTCCAGAGCGCCGATGTGGTCGACGGGACCTGGTGGGTTGCTGGGGATGCCTGGATGGGGAAGGGCGGATTTTTGGCACCCGTCATGTCGCCCCCTTCTCGTGGACAGTCTGTTTCAGAGGATGTCAGCGCGCAGCGGGGGGGTTCACCCCCAAACCCCCCGTTTCAGACAAAAGCGCACCAGTCAAGCGGGATAACTGTCCACCGCGATGACGGGTGCCGGATTTTAGACCCTCAGCAGCCGACCACCCACAGCACGATCTGGGCCGAGAAGCTGCTCGCCGGAACGGAGAACGGATCGGGCAGCGCAAAGCCGCTGTCTGGCGCACCGAGGGCAAGGTCCACCGATGCGCTGAAGTAGGCGTTGGCGTAGCTGCTCTCGTTGCAGATCACCGCCCAGATCGTGCCAGACGCTGCCGACAGCGCCAACGACCTAGGACGCTACCTCGCCGCGATGCTCTCCGAGGAGTCCGGGATCCTCTCGGTAGAGCGGGTCGCGGAGATGCTCACGGTGGATGAGTCTGCTGGAACCGACGAGGACGGGCAGGCCATCGCGTGGTCGCGTCGGGAGCAGGGCGGACGCACCCTGATGGGCCACAACGGTGGTGACTTCGGGGCCAGCACGGAGGTCTGGAACGATGTGGAGGGTGGAGCGCGCATCGCGATCGTCATGAACGTCGACTACATCCAGTCCGATCCCTGGCTGGACCTGTTCGCCCTGGAGGACGCGCTGCTGGACCTGATCGACCCGTCGTAGAGCCGGTGTCCGTGCTTTGCGACGAAGCGACGTTCTGGCACTGTCGAGGTTCTTGACCCGGCTACTTCAGCTGGAAGCCGACGTGCTCCATGAACACCTGGGAGCTGATCCTGGATGTGCGGATCAGCTCCTTGACCGCCCCAGCCGACACCCCACCCTCCAGGTCGAGGTCGATCTCCAAGCAGGGGTCACCGACGCTGTCGAGGTAGGCGCGAGCGAATCGCTTGCCCCGGTTCCACTCGTTGATCTTCTCCTGGCTCGGCTTGTTGGTCATGGACAGACCGATGTAGATCTGGAGTGCCTTGCACTCGCCGCTGGTGCTGCAGCTGTAGTGGTACAGGCTGGTCCTGACGCCGTTGAGCTCGAAGACGTGGATCGGGCGGCCATCTTCGGCGGTCTTGCGGGTGAGCGTCAAGCCCTCCCCCTCCAGGAACGCCGCAGTCTCATCGCCCGTCATGCTGGTGTAGATGGTGCCCTGGCTGGTGGTCGAGGCGATCGAGGAGCTGGCGCTGAGGGCAAAGATCATCGCTGCGATGAGGCCGAGTCGGTGGATTGTCATTGAAACTCCTGGATTGTCTCTGCAGCTTAGCGGAGTGTCATGGGCTGACACGAAGAGTCAGCGGGGGCTGTCGAAGACAGGAGGGTCATGATTTCTGCCGCGCGATACCATAATACGAAACCGAGTTCAACAACGTGATCGGTCTCGAATCATTAGGTCAGAACTCCTTAAAGAGCTGGAGGATCGATGCCTGAATTTGGAGTAGTCGTTTGCGGAGTCACTGTTATAAAGAGTGCGGCGGCACCTACTACAGCACTGCTGAAGACTGCGTGGATGCGACCGTTTCCTATTGGGGCGACTGCCCGGAGATGAAGGCTGCCCTCGATTCATTTGGCGACTGCATGATCGGCATCTCCTGCGACGACTACAACCCCGACTCCTACAACCCGGCCAACACTGAGTGTGCCAACGAGTGGGATGGTGTCAACGACGCGGACTGCTGATACATCGCTGCTGATGCAGACCCTCGCTGACTACCTCGCCACCGATCCCCCTGATCGTGATGTCCTCAGGGCGCTGTTGTGTGTGTGTCCGCTCCACCAGACTCCAACCGTGACGGTGATGGGCTTCACCTCGCGGATGGAGCTCTCTCCGACAACACAGTTCATGGATGATGCATCGAAGAACCCCTGGTGTCTGGATCTGGGGGAGCGACTGGATCTGCACCCAGGGGGGTTCCATCTGCCGAAGCGGTTGGTCTACTGCCCAACCTGTGAGGACGGCATGGCGGCGCTGAGCGCGGCACGGTGGGCGGAGTATCGGGCCCGTCCGAGTCGGAAGGCCGCGAAGCGTCAGGCGCGCCTGGAGCGGCGTCGGTCGAAGAACAAGTAGCGTCGATGCTGGGCTGCCATGTGCCCCTCCTGAGGTGTCCAACGGGACAGACGGCAGAATCGGTCGTTGTAGGGGGAGACATGTCCGTAGAGACCATCAACCGGCTGGCCATCCTGCTGACCATTGCCATCTACGGCGTGGTGTTCTCCAGCCACAGCGACGCAGTCTCACAGGCAATGGGTGGGGCGGCGTTGAGCGGGGAGCTGGTCCTCGCGGACACCGCCTCCGTTGAGGAGCCCTGAGCGGTTAGCCACCCGTGATGAGCGATGAGATCCGCCAGCACATCGACGCCCTCGACGCGCATCTCATGGCCGAGCGAGATCCCCAGCGGCTTGCCGCCCTCCTCCCGCCGAGTCTGGCGGCGCTCCGGCTGCTGTACCCCGCCCACCGTGCTGCATTCTCCGCTGCGGACATCCGCCTCCTCAAGCGCGCAGCCGCTGTGATCGAGGCCGCTGAGGACTTCCACGACCTCTTGGACGACCTGCCCGATGTGCGCGGAGACGGCGACATCATCGCCCACCTTGAAGCCCTCCAGGAGCTTCGGGTCGTCTTGGAAGGCTGTGCGCTGGAGCTGCGGGTCCGCCGGGAGATCCGCGTGCTGAGGCAGCGGGCTCCGGGGGCCGCCGCTCGGGTGAAGGCCGCCACACGGGTCCACCGGCTGCGCGCCCTGGAGACTCGGGCGTGGCCATGCCGGTGCGGGGAGGTGATGACTCTTCGACAGCCGAAGGGCGGCGGGCAGTACTGGGGCTGCTCGACCTTCCCCCGCTGCTCGTACACCCACGCGCTGACTGACAAGCAGCTGGCGTTTCTGGATGGGTGAGTTGCTCCTCTGCGAGAGTTCAATGACCGATCCCCTCCTCACCACCCCCCGCCTGCTCCTGCGGCCCCATCGCCTCGCCGACGCGGCCTTCATGACCCGCCTCAACGCCAACCCAGAGGTCGTCCGCTACACCGGCGACGTCGCCTTCAACGATCCATCCGAGGCCGTCGTAGTCGTCCGCTCGCTCCAGGCGCAATTCACATCGCGTCGAATGGGACGCCTGATCGCCATCGAGCGAGACACTGGCGAACCAGTGGGCTGGTGCGGGCTGCGGTGGCACGCTGACGAGGGTGCGGCGGACCTTGGCTACCGCTTCCTCCAGGACCGCTGGGGGCGCGGCTACGCCACCGAGTCCAGCCGGGCCTGCATCGGCTACGGCTTCGAAGACCTCGACCTGCCCATGCTCTTCGCCCGGGCGGTCCCGGAGAACATCGGCTCCGTCCGGGTGCTGGAGAAGCTCGGATTCGTCCGGATCGGCTCGACGGACTGCCACGGCATGACTGCGGATCGCTACGAGCTGTACCGCTGACTCACCCGAGGCCCGCCACGTACCCCAGGCCCCCAACCACCGCAGCGACCTGAGCCCGGATGCAGGCCTCTGGATCCGTCTTCGGGCTGTCGGGGTAGACCTCAGTGGTCGTCGTAAACGGTGCATCGGTCAGCCCCATGCACAGCCCCAGCTTCACCGCGTCGTAGTTGATGACCCCCGGCTGCTCGACCGCCACCCCGATGATCCGACCGCCCTCGTCTGGCGCGATGTGGGTGACTGCGGCGACGGCGTCGCGGATCGCGGTCTGGAAGGCGGGGACGGGTCGATCGGTGCGACCGACGAGGTAGAAGCCGTCGGGGATGCTCCAGACGGACTGCTCTATGGCATCTCGGGCAGCACGGGCCGGGCGGAACTCGGAGTTGTCGGTGTCGGTCGTCTCGTGGAGGTCGAGGTGGACCTCAATGGCGCCCAGCGTGGCAACCTTCCGCATCATCGCCGCACACTCCGCGGACGGACTCTCGGTGACAAATGAGCGGTTTGGGTCGATGGCGTCGGGGTTCCAGCGGTTGATGGTCTCATAGCCCCACGGACTCACACAGGGGAAGATGGCGAGGTTGAAGTCCGCCGAGAGCCGCACAGCCTCGGTCGCTGCGAACCGGATCGCGCCCTGGACCCCGCTGGTCTCGTAGCCATGCACCCCGCCGGTGATCAGCGCGGTCGGTCTCTCGGCGTGCCAGCTCCGGCTGCGCAGCATCAGCAGCGGGTAGGTCCCGTCAGGGGTCTCCAGGGTGCCGTACTGCTCGACATCGAGGATGGCCTGGAGGGGCGCGATCCGGGCGAGCACTTCGTCGGCATAGGTGCGCTGGATGCGCTGCCGGGCCCGCCAGGCGATGCGATCGGCGTTGTCCCAGGGCTGTCCGGGGGTTCCGATGGGATAGGGGCTCGCTTCGTTCATTTCCTCACCCTGATGTGATGGCGTACAGTCTGGCCGAACCCATCTGTACGAAGAATGCGGATCGTCGGTCACCGGTCTGGACGTGTATATCCTGTAGTGGAGGTCCACATGAAGCGACTCGATCGACGCGACTTTCTCCAGCTCTCCTCCGCCGGTATGGCGGCACTGGGGCTGGGGTGTACGCCAAAGAAGGCCTCGACCACCAGCGGGGACTCCGCAAGCACCGACACCGACACCGACACCGACACCACCGCACCCTCTGACACCGCACCCTCTGACACCGCACCCTCTGACGGCACCTGCGCGGAGACCTCCGACAACATCGAGGGGCCGTTCTACCGCGAGGATCCCCCAGACCGGGACATGCTGGATCTCTACGCCGACAAGGGCACCCCGGTGTCGCTGCAGGGCCGCGTCCTCGACGCCAACTGCCAGCCGATCCCCGGCGCGGTGCTCGACTTCTGGCAAGCCAATCCCGACGGCGCCTACGACCTCAACACCAAGGAGATGCGGTACTACGGCCGGATCACCGCCGATGCCGACGGGGCGTGGCAGTTTCAGTCGCTGGTCCCTGGCTTCTACCTCAACGGCACCCAGTACCGACCCGCCCACATCCACGTCAAGATCATCCTCGATGGCGTCACGATGCTGACCACCCAGCTCTACTTCAAGGGCGACCCCTACATCGACATCGATCCCTACGTGGAGTCGGACCTGATCATCGACTTCACCGAGTCTGATGGCGCGCTGCTGGGCATGTTCGACTTCGTGCTGGGCTGACCAAAGGCGAACACCCGGTCGGCGAGGTCGAGCAGCCGTGTGCGGCCCTCGATTCGTGCCTGAGGGAGGGCGTCGTATCCCCGCGCGGCCCCCCACATCGCCCCGGCCATCGCGGCGATGGTGTCGACGTCGCCGCCGCAGTCGATGACGAACCGCAGCATCGTGTCGAATGCGACCGTGCGGAACCGGAGGGCGACGTACAGGGCCGTGGCGCATGAGGTCAGCGCGGTGATGCCGTTTCCGAGGGTGTCGACCACATCGTCTGGCCC
>JBLHNG010000033.1:0-24771 GCA_047621685.1 Myxococcota bacterium
CGGTGAAGTGGGTCTTGGGGGTGTCCACGATGCCGTCGCCGTCGGTGTCGAGCCAGTGGGCGATGTGGCTGGGGCCGTCGTCGAGGCTGCCGGGGCGGGCGTCGTGGCTGTCGGTGCCGCCGACGAAGCCGAGCTGATAGCCCTCGGAGAGCGCGGCCTGGATCGAGCCGTCGGCGTAGTAGCCCTGGCCGGTGTTGATGCGCCAGTCGCAGCCGTCGGCGGTGAGGTCGATGCACTCGGAGCTGCCGTGCTCGGAGTAGATCTCGACGACCTGCTCGCTGCTCGGTGTGTTTTCCTCCAGGCTCCAGTCGGTGACCTGGGGCACGGAGTAGGCGGGGTGGTGGGCGTAGGTCAGCCAGCGGACGGAGGCGCAGGTCTGGTCAGCCTCCGAGAGCGCCTGCCACAGCTCCGCCGGGGTCTCGGCGAAGTCATCAGCCTCGTCGATGAACACCGCAGCGCCGACCTCGTGGCTCTTCTCGCCATCTGGAAGCGCCCAGCCAGCCACCCGGTAGTCCGCGCAGGCATCTGGATCGGCGAGCAGCACGGTGCGGTGGGTGCCGGTGAGTCGGTTGCCCTGCCGCTCCTCTCGAAACGCGGTCCACTCGTAGCCAAGCAGCGCCACGACCGGTCCATCCTCAGCTGCCTGCACCAGCGCCTGCTGGGTGTCCCAGATCGCCAGGGAGTCCCCGCTGAGGCCGTCGGGGTAGAGGCGGTCGGCCTCAGCGTGATCGGTCAGCGCAGCGAAGTCGAGCGCGGCGGCTTCGGCGTTGTCGAAGAAGTCCGCGCCAGGGGTGTCATCGCGCGTCGCACAGTCCGCCTCCCAGTCCTCGCAGCCGTCCCAGGACAGCCCGCTGTGGGCGTGGAGGTCGCCCCAGTACCACCCGCCGTCGGGGATCCCGGCAGACTGAGCGCTGGCCGGCATGCTGCCGATGATAAGGGCCCCGAGCATGTGGCACTGTAGCCGGGGAGGACGCCTTGTCGATGATGTTGCTGGTCCTGGGATGCGCGACGATGCAGACGGTGGAGCGGATGTCTCCGTCCGGCCCGGTGCTGAAGGGTGCGGCGCTGACCCGGTTTGATGCGGTGGTGCCCGCTGCAGTCAACTACACCGGTCCGCCCGTGGTGGCGGTTCCGGTGATCCCGCTGCAGAGCTTCGGCATCTACTACAGCGTGGATGTGGTGCTGATATCGGAGCATCCAGACTGGGACATGCACGAGTACGCTCGGCTGGACACCCCCGACGGGCCGGTCTGGATGGCCAAGGATGCCGACCGGGCGCTGGTGCAGACCGTGGTGGCGGATCTCGATCACATTGACCGATGGGCGGCGGAGGTCGCAGTGCCCCGTCAGTCCGGTGTGGTGGAGGTGGAGGACCGATCGGAGGGCCGGATCACTGACGTCACCCTCCGCTACACCAACACCAACGGCGAGCCGGTGGAGGTGGAGGTGCGGGCGAAGATGCCGAAGCGTGCCCCGAGCAAGCGCAACGGCTCGACCATGGGACACAGCGCAGGCGCGGTGGCGGTGGTGCTCGACCTGGAGCGGTTCGGCCACGGCGGTCGGGCGGAGATGACGATCGGTGGTGAGGAGGTTGCCATCAAGCGGATGCTGGGCTTCTACAAGATGCAGTTCCTCTTGAGGCAGGCTCAAGGCGGCTTCTCTCAGGCCAGCTACCGCATCACCGGTGAGGCTGGCGCGCTGCACATCGATCGCCCGGTGACGCTTCCCTGGCCGAGTGAGGCTTCAGAGGACTGGGAGGTCTCCACTGAGGGCGACCTCACCCTGCTGCGCTACGACAGCGGCTACACGGTGCAGACCTGTGCATTGTCCCAGGGCGGGCTCGTCTGGACGGAGGTCGCCCAGCATGGTCGGGAGGTGCCGATCTTCCGGGCCAGCTTCTCCCCCGCACTGCCCGATGTCCGCCGCCCATTTGATGGCGTGGTCACCTCAGACTTCCGCATGGACATCAACGGCGAAGCCGGCCACGGGACCGGGCATGTGACGGTGCAGTGGGTTGATGGTGTGGTGGTGCTCGATGTGCTGCCGAGCGAGCCATGGTGGCTGGAGAGCCGCCCGATGCACGGCGAGATCCGCTACCCCGACGACGACTCCGCAGTGGTCGAGGTGAGGATGGTCGAGGTGAGGATGGTCGAGGTGAGGATTGACGGGGATTGAGCCGACGGGGACTAATTGGCCTCGGAGCAGTTGAAGTTCTGGTCCGTGAAGTAAGTCGTGTCCAGCCCCCACACCCAGCAGGCCTCGCTGACGGTGTCGTAGAGGTAGTAGGTCACGGAGAACTCGTAGTCATCGCTGGAGAAGGCGGTGTTGTCTCCGGCGTTGATGTCGGCGTCGTCGCTGAATCCGTCGGCGGTGTAGTCCAGGCTCACGCCGCTGGAGCCAGCGGGGTGGCAGAGGGAGTTGCCGGTGCTGTCGAGGCAGGCTTCGCCCTCCCAGCAGACGGTGTCGTCTTCTTCTGCATCCTCGGAGAACAAGCAGTCGTCGTCGTTCTGGACGATGCCGAACTCGAAGTTGTAGCCGGAGCCGCCGGTGATGGTCAGCGCGATGGCATCAGCGCCCCAGGTGACATCGGCGATTGGGTTGTCTTCGGAGACGGTCTCGTCGTCGTCGGAGCCGCAGGTGTAGCCCGACTTGGGGAACCCCTTGTTGACACAGTCACTATCGGAATCGGTCTGGCCACAGGCCACCAACATCAGCAGAAGCATCATCCCCTCACAGTCTGTCGTGGATCCTGCCCACGGGCGGTCAATGCTGTCAATTCAGCCTGGGCAGAGCAGCACATCAAAAGTTCGTACAGTCTTCAAGCAGATCGATGATGTAGTAGTACGGATCGTGTCCCCAGGCCCAGCACTCCTGGGTCGTGCGGTTCTCGGCGTAGTAGGTCACGCCCGGCTTGTAGCTGTTGTCCTCGAATGCGGTCTCGACACCCTCCTCCAGGTCCGCGGAGTCGCCACCGAGGTTGAGGGTGATGCCAGTGGTGCCGCAGGGATGGCAGTACTGAGAGCCGACACAGGACTCTCCCGTCCAGCCGTCGTCCACGCCGGTCTCGGCGATGCCGCAGTAGAACTCTGAGCCCTGGCTGCCGAAGATGTCGAAGGTCAGGGTGGTGTCGGTCCAGGTCGCGATGAGATCGAAGGCGGCCTGTTCCTGGATGTTGTCATCCGGGTTGGTCTCGTTCCAGTCTGGGACACCGTCTTCATCCCGATCGACAACATCATCGCTGGGACCACAGGCCATCAGCAGACCGAACACCATGGGAATCCAGTTCATCTCATCTCTCCCGAACTCATTGAAGCGATACCTGATTGTCGCATAACCCTGCGTAGTAGTCTGGCGTGTGACCTGCGACCCAGCAACCCAGAGTCGTCGTCTCGAAGAAATAGAAGGTTAAACTTTCACAAATGTCAGAGTCGATCAACGCAGTCTGCTCCCCGGGGATGAGGGTGAGTGGGTCTGCGCCGAAGGTCAGCGTGGTTCGGGAGTCGTTGAGGGGGTGGCAGTAGAGCACCGCTTCGCCGTCGAGGGTGTCTCCAATGAAGCAGTCCTCTCCGGTCCAGACCTCTGCGCGAGGATCGGTGACTGCCATGCCCATCCACCAGCTCTGATCCCGACCGCGGTAGATGCTCACGTCCAGGGAGTCTTCGTCACAGGAGACGCTGAAGGTCGACTGGAGCGCGCTGGTGTCTGAGCCGGTGTCGGTGACGGTGGTTGTGTTGGTTGTGTTGGTGGTCCCGTTGCATGCGGTGACCAGCCAGAAGCAAACCACCCGCCTCAGCGAGATGCTCAGGCGGGTGGCGGCGTTGGACGGTTTGCTCAACATAAACTGCAAAGCAGGTTGTCCGGGGCTTCTTACAGCTCGGTGCAGCCAAGGCCGCTGTAGTAGCTGGTGTCGTGGCCCCACACGTAGCAGGAGGAACCCTGCTCGGCGTAGTAGGTCACGGAACCGTCGAAGGACGAGCCACCAAACACGGTGTCAGTACCCTCGCTGAGGGAAGCGAAAGCTCCCCCGTAGAGCAGGGAGACGCCGTCAGCGTTGGTGGGGTGGCAGTAGAAGTAGGTCTTGGTGAGGTCGCCGTAGATGCAATCCTCACCAAACCAGCACTCGCCGGCACAGGTGGTCTCAGCCATGCCGAAGTAACCCGCAACACCGTTGGTCTGGGTCAGGTCGACGGAGCCAGCGTTCCAGGCAACCGAGGCGTCGAAGTCAGCATCGGCGTCGGTGTCGGCATCAGCCTCGTCACCGCCGGTGCTCTTGGTTCCATCGGTGCAACCGATGGTAAGCATCGCCGCGGCGATGAGCATCCAGTTCTTGGTCATGTTTTTACCTCCATCGCTGAAGCTTCGTCGCTCAGCGTGTGAGCACTTATACACCGGCATCGCAGAGTCTTCCACGTCTCGATCTAACGATTTCTTCAAAAGCCTGTACCAAAATGCAATGTGGACGATCAGATTCGCGGCTGAGTTCGTGATGGGATAGTTCCGAACCATGTTGACAATCGGTGATCTGACCTTCGACTCCCGGCTCATTGTGGGCACCGGGCGGTATGCAGACTTCTCCACGATGCAGGCCTGTCATGAGGCGTGTGGCACCACACTGGTCACACTTGCGCTCCGCCGGGTCGATCTCAATGCCGCCTCGGGAGCCTCCATTCTCGACTTCATTGATCGGGAGAAGATCCAGCTGCTGCCGAACACTGCGGGCTGCTACACCCCAGAGGACGCAGTGGTCACCGCCCGACTGGCCCGGGAGCTGCTGGGGACGAGTCTGCTGAAGCTGGAGGTCATTGGTGATCCCGCGACCCTGTTCCCGGATCCTGAGGGCACCCTCGAAGCGGCCCGGGTGCTGGTCCGAGATGGCTTCACGGTCCTCCCGTACTGCAGCGACAACCCGGTGCTCTGCCAGAAGCTCGCGGACATTGGCTGTGCGGCGGTCATGCCGCTTGCTGCGCCCATCGGCAGCGGCCTGGGCATCCGCAACCCCACCAACCTCCGCATCATCGTCGAGCAGGCCACTGTGCCCGTCATCGTCGACGCCGGCATCGGCACGGCTTCAGACGCGGTCATCGCCATGGAGCTTGGGGTGGACGCGGTGCTGATGAACACTGCGATCGCTGGCGCGGACGATCCGGTGAAGATGGCCTACGCCATGAAGCTGGCCGTGCAGTCGGGCCGGGCGGCGTTTGAGGCCGGTCGCATCCCGATGAAGCTCTACGCCACGGCGTCCTCCCCGATCACCGGCATCATGACGCGGTGAGGCTGGTCGCGATCACGCCGGGAGACGGGCGTGACCTGGAGGCTCGGGTTCTGGCGGCGCTGTTGGCGGGAGTGGATGCGGTGCTCCTCCGGGAGCCAGTGCTGCGTCTGGACCTGCTCAGGCCAGGGGTGATCCTCCATGGACGGACACCCGGTGCGATCAAGGCTGCGATCCGCACGGGCTGCGGGCTGCACCTGCCGGCGACCCTGGATGCCTCAGCGCTTCGGGAGCACATCACCGGCACCCTGTCGCAGAGCTGCCATGACGCTGCCGGACTCGCTGCCGCCGCTGCTGCAGGCTGTGACTTTGCCTTCCTCTCCCCGGTGTTCTCGCCGGGCAGCAAGCCGACCGACACCCGGCCGACCCTCGGACTCGATGGACTGGCGGTGCTGTGTGCCTCTGCATCGCTGCCGGTGATCGCGCTGGGCGGGATCGGACCGGAGGTCGTCGCGGGCTGTCGGGCGGCGGGTGCGTCGGGGGTGGCGTGCATCGGGGCGATCCTGGGGAGGGAGGACGTGACCGCGTCGGCAGCCCGGATGCGACGGGCTTGTGGGATGGACGCCACCGTCGGATAGTGGTGGCTATGGATGTCCTTCTGATCCGGCCTCCGCGTCGAAACCCACACGATGCTGGACTGTGCGTGCCTCCGATGGGGCTGGCCTATGTCGCGGGTGCGCTCCGCTCGGCCGGGCATCGGGTCGACATCCTCGACGCCCTGGCGCTGTCGTGGTCCTGGAAGCGCCTGGAGAGTGAGCTGGCCCGACGTCGCCCGGAGGTTGTCGGCCTCTCGGCAATGACCCCGGTCGCCGACATCGCTGCCCGTGCCGCCCGAATCGCTCGACCCTACGCCGGTCGGATCGTGCTCGGCGGACCCCACCCCACCGCGGTGAAGCGCGCCGTGTTCACCGGCTCTCCGGAGCTGGACGCAGCGGTGGTCGGGGAAGGGGAGGGACCGGCGGTGGCCCTGATGGACTGGTGGGCGTCTGGCGGCAGCGGTGCACCTCCGGCTGGCGTCCTCGTTCCCGGCCAGCCGTTTGTGGAGGCCACCCCACCTGAGGACCTCACCACCCTGCCGCCACCAGCCCGAGATCTCCTGCCCAATTCCGCCTACCGATACCTGTTTGCCACCCGGCGGGGCTTCGGCACGATGATCACCAGCCGGGGCTGTCCGTTCCGGTGCAGTTTCTGCGACAAGAGCGTGAGCGGGAGCCGCTGGCGGGCACGACCGGCGGGCCATATCGTCGACGAGTTGGTGACGATGCGTCAGCAGCACGGCATCCGGTTCGTGAACTTCTACGACGACAACTTCACCTTGAGGCGCAGCCGGGTCGTGGCGATCTGCGAGGAGATCCTCCGGAGGGGTGTGGACATCGAGTGGAAGTGCGAGGGCCGGGTGGATGCCGTCGACCTGCCCCTGCTCAAGCTGATGCGTCGGGCAGGCTGTCGGGTGGTTGCCTATGGGGTGGAGAGCGCGAACCCAGAGACGCTGGCCCTGCTGCGCAAGGACATCACCGTCGAGCAGTCGGTGGCAGCTTTCGCAGTGACCCGGGAGGCTGGGCTGCGATCGCTGGCCTACATGATCATCGGTGCCCCGGGAGAAGACGCTGAGGCCGTGCGGAAGAGTGTGTCGTTTTGTCGGGAGATTGGGGCGGACTATGTTCAGTTCTCCAGCCTCGTCGCGATGCCTGGCACCCCGCTGTTTGCCCAGCATGGTGCCTCGTCAGCCTCCGCGGTCACCAACCCGCTGGACGCCGACCTCAGCCGCTCCACCATCACCGACCTGCCCCCCGATGAGCTGGCCCGGCTGATGCGCAGTGCGTGGCGGGGCTTCTACCTTCGCCCCCGTCCGATGAGCCGACTCGCGGTGGATGCGGTGCGCAGCGGCTCGATCGGCGAGGCGGTCCGGCTGACCCGGGCCTGGGCGAGCTGGTCTCTGTCCTCTTGAGCCAGGCCATCTTCTTGAACCAACCTACCAGGTCAGCTCATTGAGCTTCTGGCGGGCCTGGGCGGCGAACCGGAAGGTCGGGGCGAGGTTTAGCACGGCTTCGTAGTGCACGATGGCCCGCTCCCGGTTGAGCCGGGGGCCGCCGTAGAGGTTGCCGAGGCTGTAGTGGGCGACCACGTCGTCAGGACAGTGGGCGAGGGTGGAGCGGAACTCGGAGATGGCGAGATCCCAGCGCTTCTGACGGTAGGCCAGGGAGCCGAGGTTGTTGTGGGCCTTGCAGTAGCTGGGGCTGACCCGCAGCGCGGCCCGCCAGGCGTCCTCCGCAGTGGGCTGGCCCTGCTCTGCCCGGACGATGCCGAGGTTGTTCCAGGCGTCGAGGTAGTTCGGATCCAGGGCGACGGCCTGCTCAAAGGCCTCCTCCGCCCGGTCGTAGCCCTGGGAGAACCGGTGGGCGTCTCCCAGGCCATACCAGGCCTCAGCGACGTCGGGGTGGTGGCCGACAGCCTCCTCCCACAGCGCGACCTCCGAGGACCACACTGCGTTGCGGGCCTGGGTGGCGAACAGGAGCGGCAGCACGGCGAGAGCGGCGAGGAGCCCGGCGCTCTTCTGGAAGCGCTCGGGGATGGACCAGGTGATCGCCAGGAGGAGCCACAGCCCGGTCTGGTAGGCCCGATGCTCCGCCATGCTCTCCTTGAGGGGAACCACGGAGCTGCTGGGCAGCAGGTAGAGGGCGCCGGCCAGCAGCGCGAAGCCCGCCGCAGGGTTCTTCCGACCCCACCACAGCCCGCCGCCGACCAGTCCGCCGATGCCCAGCCAGCCGGTGAGTCCCTGGCTGGAGGTGGGGGAGAGGTCGGGGACGTGGTGGTAGAGGGTCTGTCCGACCGGGGCGAGCCAGAGGGCGAGGTAGCGCAGCCAGACCCAGGCCTGGGTGGTGAGCTGGACGGGCAGTGCCCGATCGACCTCCTGGGGGAGGAGCTGTCCGGTGAACTTGAACCGAGCGACCACCGCGATCCCGACGAGGAGCACAAACGGCACCATCCAGGCCCAGTCGATGCGGCGCTTTCCGTCGTCTCGTCGTCCGCCGAGCAGCCACTCCATCGCCAGGACCGCCGCCGGGGTGACCGCGCCGACCTCCTTGCAGATCGCTGCGGCACCAAACGCCACCAGGACGCCCAGGCGCCAGAATCGCTCCGTGCCGGTGTCGTCGCGGCGGGCGAGCAGGGCGTTGGCCTGACACAGCAGCGCGGCGAAGCACCACAGCGCACAGAGGCTCTCGCTGCGGCCGGTGATGTAGGTGACCGCCTCGGTGCCCATCGGGTGGATCGCCCACAGCCCCCCGGCGACCAGCGCAGCGATCAGCGGACGGGGTCGGTCCGCCAGCCGCCCAACAGACTCCGCCATCAGCACCCCCGCGCCGACGGTCAGGGCGTGGATGGCGATGTTGGTGAGGTGGTAGCCGGTCGGATCGGAGCCGGAGTAGTGGTAGTTGACCGCGTAGCTCAGCAGCAGCAGCGCCCGGGAGACGTTGTAGAGCAGGATCGCCCGCCACTCGTCGAGGAAGCGGATCGTGGTGTTGCCGATGACCTCGATCTTGTCGTCATAGACGAACGGGGCGTCCTGGACGGACCAGTACAGCGCCACGATGACCACCGTGATGACCAGCCAGCCCAGCCGCCGTGTCAGTGCGTCCTGGTTCATGCCGCGACAACCTCCGCATACAACGCCTGGTGCTGCCGAGCGATGGGGGCGAATCCCAGGCGCTCTCGGATGTAGTGCCGTCCCCGGGAGACCATCGCTTCTGCGGCGACCCGGTCCAGCAGGAGGGTGCGGATGCGTGCCTTCAGTCCAGCGACGTCTCCGTGTCTCACCAGCAGCCCGGCCCCGGACTCCGCGATCAGCTCTCCGCAGCCGCAGTCGTCTCCGACCACCACCGGTGCGCCGCACAGCAGGCCCTCGAACGGCACGAGCCCGAAGACCTCTGCGGTGGAGGCGTAGACGAGGACATCGGCATCGGCCAGCAGCTCCAGGCGCTCTCGGCCCTCCAGCAGTCCGACGAAGCGCACCGGGCTGCCGGGCTTCAGTGCTGCCTGTGCGGTGGCCAGTCCGCCCATGTCGTTGCCGGCGATCACCAGGGTCGCGCCGCCCAGCCCACCATCCGCAAAGGCCGCGACGAGGTGCTCCACGCCCTTGCGCGGCGAGATCTGCCCCAGGTAGACCACCAGCGGACCCTGAGGGAGGTCCCACTGCTGCCGGAACCGACCGCGTTGAGGCAGGGGATCGAACTCGCCGAGGTCGAGTCCGTTGGGGATGAGGCGAACCCGCTCGGTGGGGATTCCAGCC
The DNA here is from genome assembly GCA_047621685.1 of Myxococcota bacterium. Classification (GTDB taxonomy): domain Bacteria; phylum Myxococcota_A; class UBA796; order UBA796; family UBA796; genus JAQXDW01. The sequence goes on from JBLHNG010000033.1 coordinate 9,558, forward strand.
TGGTGGTGCATCGCGGCGTCGGCCCGACTGACCGCGATGCAGCGCGCCGCACCCCCTGGAATGTGCCCGGCGACCAGCGCGTCCCACAGCCACTTCACCCCGACCTTGCGCTCATGGCGGAGCAAGGTGCCGTTGGCGGTGAGCACATAGGGCAGTCCGCGCTGCCCCGCCCAGCGCACCGCGGCGTTGTTGAGGAGGTGTCGGTGGCCGTGGAGGTGGATGAGATCGACATCTGGGATCGACGCCAGCGTCCCGGCGATGCCCCGGGGCAGGAAGAGCTGGTGGCGGTAGGCCAGCCGGTTGGAGGCATTCCCCACTGTGTAGACCGTCACCCCGTGGTGATCCCGGATGGGCTCGACTCCGCTGCGGTGGGTCTCATCGAGCACATCTGTGGTCAGGACGCTGACCCGTACCCCTTCATCGACCAGCGCCCGGGAGAGCCCATCGACGATGCGCGGGATCCCACCGTAGGCCCATGTGGGTGGAAAATAGGGGGTGATTTGGAGGACATGCACGTGGCTCAGGTATACCTGATCTGTATGCAAAGGGAATGCCAAGTGGGGTTGTGACGTTGACGACCCCGCAACCCTTCGATACCCTGCCAGCCGCATCACCGGAGGTGAGCCTTGGTATCCAGATGTCTACTCAGTGCGGCCCTCGCGGTCATCAGCGCCCTCGCCGTGGGCTGTGGTCCCAACTGTGAGAGCACCTGCAACACCCTCTACCAGAGCGAGCAGTGCAACGTCCAGAGCCCTGGTTCCGACCAGACCGAGCTGCTGACAACCTGCATGGACTCCTGTGAGTACGCACTTGGCCGTCCCGGTGAAGTCGGGGACTACAAGCCCACCGAGTACACCCCCGCCTCCGTCTCCGTGACCCTGGACAACGACAAGCAGGCCGCGGTTTGGATGGACTGTGTCTCTGAGACGGCCTGTGAGTTCCTGGAGTCTGGATACTGCGCGCCGGTCTGGTAGCACCGGGCGCCGCAGCATCTTTCAAAAATGACTGGTCCGTCAAAAACGACTGGTCCTTGAAAAAACTACTGCGCCTTTGACAAGGATACCCTGTTGAATTCGACCGCCCTGCAAGCCCTCCTACTCCTCTCTGTCGCACAGCTCGTCGCCTGCGAACCGAGCTGTGAGAACACCTGCGAGAAGATCCTGGCGTGCGATGAGGTGGACACTCCACTCATCGCCCTTCAGGACTGCACCGACGCCTGTCTGACCCAGGAACAGCGCTACGAGGACTGGAACGACGGGCAGAAGCAGGAGGCGATGTCAGACTTCAAGACCTGCGTGGCGGACAACGAGTGCTCCGACATCGCCGAGGCGGTATGCTACGACGAGGAGATCTACTCCTGGTAATGGCTCAGGGTGATTGATGGCGTCCCGACTCCTGTTTCTTCATACCGGGGGCACCCTGGGCATGGTCCCGGGCGGCAAGGACGGTGCGCTGGCTCCCGACCACTTCGCCCGCTCCATGCAGCCCTACATCCTGGGTGTGGAGTCCCTCGCAGAGGTCGAGAGCCGATCGGTCTGCAACATCGACTCCTCGGACATGTCCCCGGATCGCTGGAGCGCCATCGGGGAGATGATCGCGTCTTCGGTGCATGACTTCGACGGCTTCGTGGTGCTCCATGGCACCGACACCATGTCGTTCACCGCCTGTGCGCTGTCGTTCATGCTCCGGGATCTTCCCCGTCCGGTCATCCTCACCGGCAGCCAGCGGCCCCTCGCCGAGCCCCGCACCGATGCCCGGATCAACCTGGTGCACTCCACGCTCTGCGCGATGCGGGACATCCCCGAGGTCGGGCTGTACTTCGGAAGCAAGCTGTTTCGGGGCAACCGCACGACCAAGATCTCGCTGCAGTCCTACCACGCCTTCGACTCTCCGAACTTCCCCGCGCTGTTAGAGATGGGGGTGGACATCAAGGAAGGTGCTGCCCCACTGAGACCACGCGGGGCATTCCGCTTTCGCCCCGGGTTTTCCAGAGACGTTGCGGTGCTCTCGCTGTTTCCGGGGTGCAGCCCTTCGCAGCTGTCGTGGCTGGTCGATCAGGGGGCTCGGGTGGTGGTGCTGCGCACGTTCGGCGACGGCAACCTCCCCAGAGAGGACTGGCCGGCGGTCGTGGAAGCTGCCACTGCGAAGGGCATTCACGTCATCATCACCAGCCAGTGTCGCAGCGGCACCATCAGCCCCGGGCGCTACGAAGGCAGCCGCCGGGGGTTTGATGCTGGCGCCCTGTTCAGCGAGGACATGACCGGCGAGGCGGTGGTGGTGAAGTCGATGTGGCTGCTGGGCCAGGGCATCACCGGCGAGGCGTTTCGGGCCAGCTTCAACCAGTCGCTCGCCGGAGAGTGCCGATAGAGCCTGACGCTCAGGCCTTGTGGATCCGGTCGCCGCTGACTCCCCAGCCTATCGGGGGGTTCTCTGTGATGGCCTCGACGTGCTCTCCGAGGCTCCAGCCGCGCAGCTGGAAGGACTGGGCGATGCGGACCCGGAGGCGGTTGGATTCTTCCTGGCGATTGGCCAGGGCAGCGGCGAGGGACTCGCGGACCGCGTCGGTCTCCTGAGCGATGAGGGTCTCGGCGGCGGCGTAGCGGATCTCGCCATCGAAGTCCTCCAGGCAGGCCGGGACGCGCTCGATTATCCGCGGATCGCGATACTCGGCGAGCCGAATGAGGATCTGGCGCTTCTTCTCGGTCTTGAACGGATCGACCTCCCGACCGAGCATCTCCAGGAGCACCTCGACCACCGCCTCTTTGCCCTCAAAGCGCTCAAGCAGCCGCAGCGGGATGGCGAAGTTCTGGTTGGAGCGGACCCACTGGCGAACCGGCTGAGCGACCCGGGGGCCGATGGAGAGCAGGAGGTTGTAGACGAGGTCCTTCTCTTCGGTGTCCTTCATGCGGTGCTCGTAGGTCATCTCGAACCGCTTGAGCATGCCGAGGATCGCTTCTTCGGTGCCGTTTTCTGCGAGCCAGTGGGCGGAGGCGGTGCGCTCTTCCTTCTGGGCGTTGAGGTTGCTCAGGCGCTTGATGTGTCGCTTGACCTGACCGGCCTCGCCCCCGAAGAGGAAGTCGAAGAAGCCCATGTTGTCGCCATCCGTTTTGGTTTGTCGCACGTCTTAATCACAGCGCGCTGACCCGCAACCCCAGCGATGGCCGATCCACACCCCGCCGCCCAGATTCGCAGCGGCCCGGGTGAGGCCGATCTCGGTGGTCAGCCCCACGCGCCAGGGGTGCCCACGCTCCGCAGAGAGAGCGGCGGTGAGCCGGGCAGGGTTGCGTGCTGTACCCAGCGCGCCGCCGATGCGACCTGACAGCGAGGTGCCCTCTACCGGGACTGCGCCAGTCAGCCACAGCAGCGGGGCGTCGTCCTGGTTGGCAAACCGCAGCGGATTGCCCAGGATCGCCAGCCCTCCCGTCAGCCCCACCCGCCCCGGACCGGCAGCGGTCGACATCCCGCTGAGCAGCCACACGTCCAGCTCATCGGTCAGCACGATACCGTGGTCTGCACTCCACGGAAGTGAGGCCATCCAGCCAGCCTGAACATCCAGCGCACCGTCCCAGACCGTGGCGAGGGTCAGCAGTCTCAGGGAGCCAGGGCCTGTGTGAAGATTGTTGTTCTCCGAGCGCTGGAGGTGGTAATCCGCACGGACGTTGAGATAGATCCTTTCCTCAAGCCACCCTCCTACCCCAATCTCAGCTGAAGTTACACTTCGCTCCGAAGCTCTGAAGTTCGGCAGTAAACCTGCTGAATAGGAACCGGAGAGCTGTAGGCTTCCCTTCGGGGTTGCCAGACCGCTATCTCCCGGCCAAACTGCACCTCGACCACTCTCCGCTCGGGCTTCCCCCATTACCCCGAGCAGAAACCCGCATACCAAGACAAAAGCACGGTGTTGTTTGACCACAATGGAAGAACACATACCCTGCACCTTCCTATCGATGTTGACGGTGTGCGTGAGTTGTCCGTACACTACCTTGCAAACCGGCCCGGTTCGTGGGTCACGCCCTCCAGAGAGTAGAAAAATGCCGGCACGTACTTCTCTGACCTTCTCCGTCCTCCTCGCAGCGGCTCTCGTTGGCTGTGACGGAGACAAGGACGTCGACACCGCAAACCAAGAGACCTGCACTGTGCCGGTCTCCAATGCTGGAGATGATGTCTCCGCAGATCTCGGTGATGCAGTCACCCTCGACGCCGCTCTCAGTGAGTGGTGCTCAAAGACTTCCAGCAGCCTTGTGTTCACCTGGGCATTCATCCAGAGTCCAGTGGACTCCGCGGTGGATGAGACCTCGCTGTCTGACAACCGCACCAACACCGCCATCAGCCCGGTGTTCACCCCGGACGTTGTCGGCGACTACGTGCTCTCTCTGAGCCTGGCCGACGACAACGGAGAGTCCTCCGAGGACATCTTCGTCGTCTCAGTCTCCGCTGGAGATGAGGCCCCAATCGCAGACTGTGGTGGTCCCTACGAGGGCGAGATTGGCGAGATCGTCACCCTCGACGGTTCCGCTTCTTACGATCCGGAAAACGCTGAGCTGGAGTATGAGTGGACCCTCACCGGTCCGGACTGCTCCGCAGCAACCTCCGAAGACATCTACAACGGCAGCGGCACCTCCCCGAGCTTCGTCCCGGATTGCGAGGGCACCTACGCGGTCAACCTCGTGGTCTCCGATGGTGAGCAGTGGTCCGAGCCGGCCATCTGCCTCGTCGATGTCGGCTCCGAGAACCAGACCCCGGTCGCGGATGCTGGTGAAGGCGGCGACCTTGGCGCTTGCGCCGAGAACCCGATCGAGCTGAACGGGTATGGTTCCTACGACCTCGACGGTGATGAGCTGCAGTACGAGTGGTCGGTGGTCTCCGTTCCTTCAGACTCCGCCTCCTCCGACAAGAGCTTCTCCAACCGCGCTGCCGCGGATTCCTCCTTCGCCTGGGATACCAGCGGGACTTACATCCTGCAGCTCCAGGTCTACGATGGAATGACCTGGTCCTCCCCAGATGTCCTCAGCTTCACAATCGCGGAGCTGGCAGACAACCAGGCACCGATCTCCAATGCCGGAGCTGACCAGGAGATCCTCGTCGAGGTCGACTGTGAGTCCTCCTCTTACATCTGGGCCTGCCCCGACTGTGAGGAGTTTGGCATCGAGCTTGACGGCAGCGGATCCTACGACCCCGATGGCGATCCGATCTCCTACCACTGGACGGAGCAGACCGAGAGCCTCGAGTTCCTCAACGAGTATGCCGCCATCACCACGGCAACCATCCCGCCCCAGGCGGCTGAGTTCCGGGTCGACAACTCCATCCAGTTTCAGATCGATCTCGCTGTTGCGGCCTGTGAGCAGTCCACTACAGATACGATGATCATCTCCTACACCTGCCACGGCAAGAAGCCCTGATTCGGGAGTCCTAAATGCTTCGTTTGATTTCCTGTTCTATGCTGCTGTCTTTGGCAGCGTGCACTGACAAGGACGACACCACCCCTGACGTGGACCCCAACGGCGCCCCCGTTGCGGACGCTGGCACCGACCGAACGGTCAGTGCTGACGAAACCATTGTTTTGGATGGCGGTGGATCGTATGACCCAGACGGTGATCAGATCACCTTCCACTGGTCCTTCGACCGGGTCCCTGAAGACTCCGCGATGGCCGCCTATGCTGGCTTCCCGGGCAATGGCACAACAAGCAACTCTTCCGAGCTGCGACCAGATGTCGCGGGCACCTACATTGTTGAGCTCATCGTCAAGGACAACCTGGGCGCAGAGTCCAGCCCGGATCTCGTCGTCATCAACGTCGAGCCCGGCGAGGCTCCGGTCGCCAATGCTGGTCTGGATCAGAACAGCCTCACAGGTGCCACTGTTGAAGTTGATGGTTCGTCCTCTTACGACGCCCTCGGTCGTGCGCTGACCTACCAGTGGAGTCTCACCGAGGCTCCGGCCAACAGCAGCCTCACCGCGATCTCCAGCGACACCTCGTCGATCGCCAACCTCACCCCGGATGTCGGCGGCACCTATGTCGTCTCTCTGGTGGTGAACAACGGCCTCTCGAACTCTGAGCCCGACACTGCAGCCATCACGGTCGAGGCCGAAGATCCGCTGCCGCCGGTCGCAGACTCTGGCGATGACATCAAGGATGCCTACGACTGCACCTCAGTCGCCCTGGATGGCTCCGACTCCTACGACCCCAACGGTGACCTCATCACCTACGAGTGGTCCATCCAGTCGTCTCCCAAGGGCTCCTCGACCTCAAACGCCAGCATCCTGGATCGCAACGCTGGTCTGACCGCGTTCTATCCCGACTCCTCTGGTGCCTATGTCGTCTCTCTGACCGTCAACGACGGTGCGGAATGGTCGACCCCGGACCTCGTCAACATCGTCACCTCCGAGCGGCCCTACAACACCGCCCCGGTGGTTGAGGCTGGCAAGGGCTGGACCATCGACGCTGGTGAGGCCACCTGTGAAGAGGATGGCTACACCTACGACTGTGACTCCTGCGGCTCGGTCAGCGTGACCCTCGGCTCGGACGCCTCGGCGCTCGATGATGATGGCGACCCGATGACCCTGTACTGGGAGGTTGTGGGCGATGCCACCGCGGACATCACTGACTCCGCCGCGATGGAGACCACCGCCAAGCTCACTGGCGCAATGCCGACCGAGCCGGGTGCCTGTGAGGACACCGAGTACACCTTCAAGCTGTCGGCCACCGACTGCCCCGGTGAGATCGGCTCAGACACCGTGACCTTCATCGTCACCTGCTGCGGCGTCGAAGAGAAAGACTCCGGCAAGTGAGAGAGGCGGGCGGGTGATCCCTGCTCTCCTGAGCCACATGGTATTGGCCGGTCCGGGATCTCCCGGGGTGGCCATTCCGCTGTATGTCCTCGACGAGCCCTGCACGGACAGCCGCTATCCAGCACTGGCCGGGCCATGGGTGGTGGGCTGCGGCGGGGACGGTCAGGTCGATCGCGCCCTGTCGCTGACCAGCGGGACGCTGCTGACCCTGCCAATCTCTGCGGTCTCCCCCGGACTGTCTGAGGCAGCAGTGTATGTGTCGGGCTGGGGTGGCGGGCTGGTTCGGCTCTCTGCGGCCGGTGCCACTCAAGAGCCTGATCTGCCAGCGATCCATGAGATCCCGGTCGCCCCCCTGTCGCTGGATGGTGAGCGGGTCGCGCTGCTGTCTGAGGGGCGCATCCAGGCCACCGACATCCACGATGCCGCCCGACAGCTCTATGAGGTCTCGGTGGCGGGCTGGTATCCTCCAGCGCTGACCGACGGGCACGTGGCCTGGGTCGGTCACGACGAGACCGGGGAAGAGGATGTCTGGTGGATGGCGCTGTCTGAGGGCGAGCCGACCCTGCTGTCGGGTGGGGTGGGGAGCCAGCGACATGTCGTCGGGGATGGCGTCTGGCTGGCCTGGGTGGAGGAGGATGCGGTGGTCCTGCTGAACACGGAGACCAACCATCGTCAGGAATTTGCCGTCCGCACCGGCTTCTCCGCTCCGCTCACCCTGTGGGGTGGGGTGGTCTGCTGGGAGGAGTGGGCGGAGGATGTTGACATCGTCTGCTCCGATGGGCTGGCGGTTCGGCGGCCGGGTCATCAGCAGTGGCCGTCCCGATGGGGACCGTGGCTGCTGTTTCGAGAGGCGGGGCGGGTGTGGCTGCTGACCGCGGACTGAGCGCAGCGACGGCCGTCTTCGCCGTGCTGACTGCCGGGCTGTTCCTCGTGCTGGATCCTGCACGAAGCATTCACCCGGAGTCGGCCTGGTCCGGTTTGATCGCGCTGTGTGCGACCGGAGCAATGGTTGTGGCGGCGACCGGAGCGGGCGGAGCGCTGCTGGCACGGATCGCACCGGAGCTGATCGAGGGGGAGGACGGGGGGCTGTTTGCCTTCGCTGTCGGACTGCTGCTGTGGGGACTCGGCGGTCTGCTGCTGGCGCTCGCAGGCGGGCTGGGTGGTGCCGGTGTGGTGGGGTTGGCCGCGGTGCTCTCCGCGGGCTGGCTGACCCGACCGGTGCTCCGGCTACCCTCGATCCCGCCGCTGGGACTCGCTGCGATCGGGGTGGTCCTTGTCGTCGGACTGATCGACGCGATGGCGCCGCCCATCGAGACGGATGAGCTGTACTACCACCTCGCGCTGCCGGCGAAGATGCTGCGGGAGGGCGGACTGGTTGGCGGGGTGCTGGAGCCGGACGGCAGTCGCCCGATGATCCTTCACCTGCCGATGGCCTGTCTGCTGCTCCTCGGCGGAGACACCGCTCCCCGACTGCTGCACCTCGCGATCACCGTGGCGATCCTGATGGGCTGCGTGAGCATCGGGCGTCGGCACCTCTCCGAGTCGGCCGGGGTGTTCGCGGCGGTGGCCCTGGCGGGATCCTGGAGCGTCATCCATGAGGCTGGGCTCGCCTCGAACAACCTGCCGGCGGCCTTCGCGGCGCTTCTGGCACTGGATGCGGCCCTGCGGGGGCAGCGGGTGGGGGTGGTGGCGCTGCTGGGACTGGCGCTGTCCATCAAGTACACCGCGGCGGGTGCGGCGGCTGGGGTGGTCCTGGCGGCTCGGATGTCGGTGCCGGCCCGGGTGGCGGTCGGGGTCGGTGCGCTGGCGGTGGTGTCGCCGTGGTGGCTGGTCAACCTCGTCCAGGGGCTCCACCCGCTGTTTCCGTTCGCGGGCTGGTCGGGGGACTTCTCGTTTCAGTATCTGGAGAAGTATGGCTTCGGTCGAGCGCCATCCGATCTGGTGCTTCTGCCGTGGCGGGCGGTGATGTCCGCGGAGATTCACAGCTTCCGACTGCTGGGTCGAATCTCACCGCTGCTGGCCGCCATGCTGCCAGTGGCGCTGTGGCATGCCCGTCGGAATGCGACCACCCGGCGTCTCCTGCTGGCGAGTGCGGCGGCTGGAGTGATGTGGGCGATGGGCCCCCACTGGCTGCGGTACCTGCTGCCGTCGCTGCCGATCATCGCGCTGGCGAGTGCGGCCGGGGTGGGTCGGCTGTCGGGGTGGGGGAGGGGAGTGCTGCTGGTGTGCCTGCTCGCAGGGCTGCCGGCGAACCTTGGTCCCCTGCTTCCCCGACTCGCGGATCGGCTTCCTGCAGCGACCGGTCAGGAAGAGGCGTCAGCGTATTTGGCTCGGGTTGAGGACACCTGGCCAGCGATGGACTGGGCGAATGAACACCTCCCCGAGGATGCTCAGGTGGCGCTTCTGTATACGTGGAGCGGGTACCTGTTGGAGCGTGATTATGTGCTCGGGAGTGTTGAGGACCACATTCCGGTGCGACATTGGCTGCTGACGCATGAGACAGAGAGTCTGGCGGACCTGCGAAAGGAAGGCGTGACGCATTTGATCGTTGGGCGGATTGGTTTTCTGCACAAGACGTATGCGTTTCTTTCGGAAGATGAGTTTCGGAAAGCATTTCTGGAGCCGCTGGCACTACTGGAAGAGCAGCTTCTTGCAGAGGGAGTGCTGATTCATGAGGCGAGGCGGGTGAGAATCTATCGCTTGTCAGAGCGGAAAAATACGCTGGAGCCTTGACAGTAATTGGTGGTTGGATAACTGGGGTGGGTCGCGGAAGTGGCGGAATTGGTAGACGCGCTAGGCTCAGGACCTAGTGGTCATTGCGACCGTGGGGGTTCGAGTCCCCCCTTCCGCACTAAGGGCCAGGGAATTCGTTCCCTGGCTCTTTTTGTTTGGGGAGCCGACCCCGGTCCTTCCAGTGAGTTCGCGGCTCCCTCTCGTAAATCGCCTCCGCGCGATTTCCCGAAGCGCGCATGCAAGATCCTGGGTCCCGCAGCCGTCGCCCCCTGCAGCCCCCTGCATGACAACCCGTGCGCACACCACCCACTCGCTCCCTCAGCGGCCCGTCCTGGACCTCAGCGGGCGCCGGGTGGTTCCTCAGCGGTCAGTCATGACACCAGTGTCGCATTTCCACCTCCCCGCCAACCCCGCCAGAACCGTGATCCCCGTACCACCGGGCACAACCGGCGATGGCATGGTTTATGCTTGCAATGACTGAGCGCGACCCCCTGGAGACCTCATGTACAGAACCCTCGCCCCGCTCGGGCTCCTCCCCCTGCTCCTCGCCTGCTCCAGCTACTCCCTGGACGGAGCCGAGAGCAGCATGGACTCATATGGAGACAGCGACTACGGCGGCTCTGCCATGGACACTGGCTCCGCTGGTGACTCAGACGACGGGCTCGGCTCGGAGGAGGAAAACGACTTCCTCGGCCTCCGCCCGGCCACCACCAACAAGTACGTCTTCGTCGTCAACACCGAGCGCGACACCGTCACTCGGATCTCGGTGCCCTCCCTGGAGGTGATCACCACCTCCGTCGGCGTGCGGCCCAGCGTGGTGGTGACGTCTTCGGACTACACCCGGGCGGTCACCTTCAACCAGGGCTCCGACACCCTCAGCATCATCGACGCCGAGACCCTCGATGTCATCGAGGTCGATGTCCGGGACAACCTCAACTCGATGGTGATGTCCCCCGATGGGCAGTGGGCGATCTGCTACCACGACCTCGCCGCAGACGATGGCAGCGACCCGGCCTCCGGCAGCATCTCCTACAACGAGATCAGCATCGTCGACCTTGAGAGCGCCGTCCACTACGAGGCCGTCGTCGGCACCTTCCCCCACGACGTGAAGTTCACCGAGGACTCCTCCACTGCGGTCGTGGTCTCAGACGACTACCTCGCGGTCATCGAGCTTGGCGGCGGCAACGAGTCCGCTCCAGATCGCATCGCGCTGTCCAGCGACACCATCGACCCACCCGCTGCAGAGGAGGTCCTCCTCGATCCGGCGGGAAATTACGCCTTCGTGCGGCAGTACGGGGTGAGCGAGCTGGTCCTGGTTGACCTGCTCAGCCGGAACACCTCCGGGCTGATGGTGGGCGACAACCCCACCGACATGGACCTCTCCCCCGACGGAAGCGAGGCCATCGTGGTCGCCCGGGGCAGCAGCGAGCTGTGGGTCTACGACATGGCGGATCCTGCCGCGACGCCCGCGGTCATCGCGATGCCCACCGAGGCGGTGTTCGGCAGCCTGCTCATGAGCCCCGACGACACCCAGGGCCTGCTGTACTCCACCGCTTCGGGAGAAGCCCGCTACGGCGTGTGGGATCGCGCAAATGACAGTGTCGAGGTCCACAGCCTCGTCAAGCCGGTCTCCGGCATCGGGGTCAGCCCGGTCGGCGGCACTGCGCTCATCTTCCACAGCGAAGAAAACGGCGACATCGATCCCGACTCGCCGTTCTACAACGAGCACGCCCTGACCCTCATCGACCTCGACGACTTCTTCACCAACCCCATCCAGCTCGCCGCCGAGCCGACCTCATACGCCAACGCCGCTGACGGCCTCACCGGGTTCTTCATCATGGAGGGCTCCGACCACGTCGGCGTGCTGGACTACGAGACCCTCATCCACGACATGCAGTCCCTCCCCAGCGCGCCGGTCTACCTCGGCGTCCTGCCCGACACCAACACCGCCTACGTCAGCCAGGAGCACGACCTGGGACGCATCAGCTTCTACAACCCCGAGGCAGGCCTCGGGGAGTCGGAGCTTCAGACCGTCACCGGATTCGAACTCAACTCAGCGATCGATCAGTAGGAGCATTGATATGTCCAAGCCAATTGCACTCACCTCCCTCCTCCTGGCCGGCTGCTACGGCAACGGGGATCACGAAATCGAGGGCGGACTGTGGAACACCGAGACCGTCTCCACCGCAGACGCCACCTACGTCCAGCTCCCCAGCTCCAACCAGCTCATTCGCATCAACGAGACCCCCAACGGCGGCACCTGGTCGATCGTGGACCTCGACGGTGCACAGCCCACCTCGATGATTGCTGCCCCCGATGAGGCCCAGGTGCTCGTCTTCGCCCGCTGGGCGGAGTGCAAGGACACCGACGATGAGATCGTCAACATCGACGACTGCCCCGCCGAGGACCTCGTCTGGCACACCGAGCTGGCGGCGGTCGAGGAGGGGGTTCGCACCTCGGTCAGCGAGATCGCCCCGCACATGAACACCGTCGCCTTCTCCGATGACGGCACGGTGGCGGTGGCCTACCTCGACTACACCGCAGGCGCCGACATCGAGATCGACGGCCTCGCGGATCTCGGCGAGGTGCGGTTCATCAACCTCCTCGACGGCTCCGTCGGCTCGGCCAGCGTCGGCTTCTCGCCCAGCAAGGTGCTGTTCTCCACCGACGGCACCTCCGCGGTGGTCATGTCCCGCTCCAAGGTCGTCAAGGTGGACCTCAACACCTTCGAGAAGGTGCTGGAGGCCCCGCTGACCCTCGATGCCGACGCACAGGTCGATCCATCCGGCGCGGAGCTGACCCCGGACGGCTCCACCCTGCTGATCACGGTGGAGGGCTCCTCAGACCTCTACATGCTCGACCTCGAGACGGTCTACTGGAACATCGGCTCGCTCGGTGCCGTGCCCTCGACGCTGTCGGTAGACGCCGTCACCGACACCTCAGTGTTCGTGTTCTCCAGCCAGTCTGAGGTCAACGTCCTCGACAACTCTCGACTGGATGTCTTCAGCCAGGAGAGCATCGAGTCCATCGACCTCGAAGAGCCGGCCAACGAGATCCGGATGACCGACGGCATGGCGCTGCTGTTCAACACCTCAGGCACCGACTACCACGACGTCTACCGGCTGGACCTCTCCAACTCTGACCTCATCGAGTACGTCGTCTCCAACCCCGTCTCTCAGATGCGGCTGACCGAGTCCGGCCAGACCGCGGTGGCGATTCTCCGCCCGGAGAGCAGCTCCTCCAACGACCTGGACGGCTACCAGGACGCCCGGTGGGGGCTCGCGGTCATCGACATGACCGGTGATGAAGTCATCAGCCTGGTCACCGAGTCTCAGCCGGTCGGCCTCGAGCTGGTCGAGGATGCGGACGGCTCAGCGTATGCCCTCGTCCTGCTCGATGGCCTCGACTACCTCCTGCACGTCGACCTCTCCAACCCCGGCGAGGCCGAGCAGATCGACCTGCCCGCTCCGCCGATCTCCATTGACGCCCTGCCCGATGGTCGCTTCCTGATTGCTCACGACGCACCGCTGGGCCTGCTCACCTACCTGGATCCCACCGATCTCAGTCAGAACTCCGTCAGCGGTTTCGCGACCGCCGGGCTGTTCACCGATGAAGTCCTGCCCCGCACGGACGAGGAGTAAGCCATGATCATCTTCACCCTTCTCTCTGGCGCAGCGCTCGCCGGATCCGCCGACGGCATCGACCACGAGCTGTCCATTGAGACTGGCTCGATGCGCACCTCCGACGACACCTGGAGTGCGTTCTCCTACTCCGACAGCGTCGGGGCCTGGGGGCTGCGGGCTGGCTACGGCCTCAGCCGCAACCTCACCGTGGTCGCCAGCTGGCACCGGGGTGTGCACGACAGCTCCCTCGGGGTCGACGGCGAGAGCTACCACAACCTCGACATGGACTTCACCACCAACCAGATCGCGCTGGGACCGAAGGTGGACTACCAGATCGACCACTGGCTGCGACCCTATGGGACCGTGCAGGGCATGGGTGTCCTGGGGCGGATCCAGATCGACGAGGATCGCGACGACGACGACAGCCCGGTGCTGAGCTACTCCGACACCACCTTCGGCGGGTTCGCAGCACTCGGCCTCGACATCGTGCCAGGAGCCGCGACCCATCGGGCACACTTCGGCATGCACATCGAGCTCGGCTACGGCAAGGTCTTCGGGATGGAGTTCGAGGACGAGGAGGCTGGAAACGCCGCAATCGCGATCGGCGACCTCGACATGCAGGGGCTGACGTTTAACGCCGGAGCAGGGGTACGCTTTTAGCGCGCGCTGGTGTCTGAAGGGGGGCAACGAGGAGAGCCCCCATGATGTCCCATCTCATTCTGCTGACCGCCCTGACTGGCTGCGTCGTCAACGTCACCACTGACTCCGACTCCGTGGAGTTTGACGAGCCAGTGGTCGGCATCGTCACCGATCTCGGCGCGGGGGATGTCACCATCACCGGTGCGAACACCGTCGGCGCGATGGTCTACCGCGACCTGGAGTGGTCGGGAAGCCGCCCGGACATCGATGCCTGGGTGGAAGACGGCATCCTCTACCTGACCGCGGACTGCACCCGGAAGGTTGTCTGTCAGGCGCACCATGACGTGGTCGTCTCTGAGGCGATCTGGAGCGACATCATGACCGGTGCAGGCAACGTGTCGCTCCGCGGCCTCGACGAGGGTGCCCGGGCCGAGACCGGCTCTGGCGACATCAGCATGATGCAGGTCTACGGCGACATCACCGCAGAGACCGGCTCTGGCGCGGTGACCATCGAGGACAGCATCGGTGACCTCGACCTCTCGACCGGGTCTGGCGATGTCACAGTGCGCGAGGCAATGACCGAACGGCTCGCGCTCTCAACCGGCTCGGGGCAGGTCGACGTCGACATCCGGGAGGGGCTGAGCGATGCGGATGTCTCGACCGGCTCTGGTGATGTCACCCTCATGGTGCCCTCCGGCAGCTACTCGATGAGCATCTCGACGGGATCAGGGGATGTCGATCTGGCCAACGTCACCGAGACGAACCAGTCCGACCGCCGCATCGAGATCAGCACCGGATCAGGGGATGTCGAGGTGATGGGGCAATAGCTGCCTCGGGGTTGCCCGGAGCCTTCGAAGCCGGTAGATTGACCGGCCTGAAGACATGGAGTGAGTCATGGGTGGTCACAGCGAGCAGCCCCAGTACAGCGGCTTTGTCGACAAGAACCCCGGCCTGATAGCGACGATCATCACCCTCGTGGTCGGCACCATCTTTCTCGGCGGTCTGTTCCGCGAGTACAAGATCACTGAGTCCCACCATGGCGAGGCCCATGGCGAGGCTGGTGATCATGCTCCCGCAGGCGGCGAGCACGCCCCCGACGATCACGCCCCCGCTGGTGATGACCACGCCGAGGGCGAAGGCGACCACTGAGCCTCGGATTCTCGGCGGGCTTCAGCCCTCCAGGTCCAGCTCTGGTGCGATGGGCACGATCCGATGCGGGTTGATGCTCTCGTGGCTGTAGAAGTAGTGCCGCCGGGTCTCGGCCATGTTGAAGGTCTGTGAGACCCCGGGGCGCTGGTACAGCCGTCTGGTGTAGGCCCACAGTGCCGGGTAGTCTTGGAGTCGGCGGAGGCTGCACTTGAAGTGGTGGTGGTAGACCGGGTCGAACCGCAGCAGGGTCGGCAGCAGCCGCCAGTCCGCCTCAGTGGCCTGTCCG
>JBLHNG010000034.1:0-24370 GCA_047621685.1 Myxococcota bacterium
GGCGAGGCCAGCGATGAGGCAGGCGGACAGGTCCGCGCCAGTGCTCGCGACCACCCGGGCGGCGAAGGTCGAGGCGTTCAGCTCGTGGTCCGCGCAGAGGATGAGGGCGTGGTCGATGATGCCAGCAGCATCCGGGCGCCCAAAACCGACCGCGAGCAGCTCCGCGATGGTGGAAGCCTCAGCAGCAGCGGCGCGATGCTCTGGAGGACAGGCGGCGAGGGCCAGGGTGCGGACAAGTGCGCCCGGAGCAACCTCCGGCATCGCAACCAGCAGCCCGATCAGCCGCGAATGAAGTGCACCCTCGCCAACCACCGGCACCGGCACCATCGGCCAGGACGCCGCTCCCCACAGCCGAGCCGCGACCGCCTCGAAGCCCTCCGACAGCAGCGCCACCGCTGCCACCCCCCGGTAGCACGGCCCCTCCGGCCCGATCGCCGAGATCGCAGTGTCCACCACCGGCTGGCCCCACCGGATCGCAGTGCTCGCGACCGCCCGGTGTCCCTTCATCGCCTCCGCCTGCTCCCGCAGCGCCTCGACCTCTACCGCGAGGTAGCGCCGCTGCCGGCCCGTCTCCCCCGGCAGACTGCGCAGCCACCCCCGGCTGGCGTAGGTGTAGAGCGTGGTCCGCTTGACCCCGAGCCGGTCGGCGGCCTGCTGGGCGGTCAGAGTGTCGGCCATGTGCCCTCCTCAAACAGAGCGATTCGTCGATCGATGTATCCCTCCGCTACACCCCGATCACAAGGAGGATGCAATGATCACCATTCATCGTGGGCTTGAGGGCGTTCATGTGGCACAGACCCGGCTGAGTCGGGTGGACGGAGCAACAGGCGAGCTGCTGCTGGCCGGAGAACCCGTGGAGGCCCTGGCCGGAAAGATCACCGTGGAGGCCGCAGTAGCCCGGCTGTGGCAGACCGCTGGAATCCCAGGAACGATCGACCTCGGCGCAGCGCGACTGCGAGCACACGCCCGACTCAACGCCACATCAGAGATCCTCAAGCAGGCCGACGGAATGGCCGCGATCCAGGCTGGCATTGCGACCATGAACTGCAAGACACCCGCCGACATCCTCGGCGCTGTCGCAGTCCTCACCGGAGCCTGGTGGCGCACACAGAACGACCAGCCTCCCCTCACCCCCGACCCAACCGCCGACCACGCCGCCGACCTGCTCCGTCTGCTCACCGGGGCCACCGACCCCGAACGAGCTGCGGCCCTGTCCGCCTACCTCGTCGCGGTGATGGACCACGGACTCAACGCCTCGACCTTCACCGCCCGGGTGGTCGCCTCCACCGCGTCCGACGACAGCGCTGCGGTCATCGCTGCGATCAGTGCGCTGAAGGGTCCGCTGCACGGCGGGGCACCCGGCCCGGTCCTCGACATGCTCGACGACATCGCCTCTCCGGAGCGTGCCGGTCCGTGGATCGCGGCGGAGCTGACGGCAGGGCGGCGGATCATGGGCATGGGCCACCGGGTCTATCGGGTCCGGGATCCCCGGGCGGCGGTGCTGGAGGCCGCCACCCGTCGGCTGAGCGCGGTGGGCATCGGCGGGCAGCGACTGACGCTGGCGCGGGCGGTGGAGTCCGCGGCGGTGGCCTTGCTGGCAGAGGCAAAGCCGGATCGTGCGATCTTCGCCAATGTCGAGTTCGCCACCGCGGTGCTGCTGGAGGCTGTCGGGGTCGACCGACGGGTGTTCGCGATGCTGTTCGCCTGCTCGCGGACTGCCGGCTGGCTGGCACACGCTGCGGAGGAGCGCCGGGACGGGCGGCTGATGCGTCCCCGGGCGGAGTACATTGGGTCTACACCGTCATAAACAGGGCCTCAAGCAGCTCCTTTGAGGCTCTCACCTGGGCCCACAGCGGCGGCAGGTGCAGGGCGCGGCGGAAGCGGGGCAGGGTCGCGCCGAGGTCTGAAGGGGTCAGCGGCGCGTCTCCCCCGGCGATGTGTCGGGCAATGGCGGTCTCCACCATGAACAGGCCCATCATCGCCGGCAGCCCGCCGACGGTGCCCAGCCGACGGGTCAGCACCTCCCCGCGCAGGATCAGCCCAAGGTAGCGCAGAGACGCCTCCGACAGCGGTGGGAGGGGCCTGGAGAGGTCGAGGTCATCGAGGATCCCGGCAGCCCAGGCGAGCTTCGCCCGATACGGCGGCGGAGCCTCGGCGTCTGCAGCCTGTCGAAGCCCGGCGATCACCGCCAGCATCGCCGCTGCATGTGCGACCGGATCGGAGTCCACCGCAGGACGGCCCGCCATCGACAGCAGCATCCCCCGAGTAGAGGCCGATGCCGCCTCAGGTGTGCGAGAGGCGGCGAGGTGGGCGAGCAGGTGGGGCTCGATCTGAAGCCAGTTGTCCAGCCCCACCGCCACCCGGGGCAGGATCACCACCTGCTTTGGCGCGAACACCTGCCTCGGCACGATCCGGGGCAGCGCGAGGACCGCCTCGGCCTGAGCCGCGATCGGCTCGCCGTCCTCAAACGACTCGTGCAGCCCGCCGCAGTCCGCCCGCACCGTCACCGCGATGTCTCCGCCCGGCTCTTCGACGGCGTGGAATGGATACTCCCGGCAGAACCACGGCTTCGCAGGTTCGCCCAGCAGCCGGTGGACCGCGCAGAGGCTGTCGTCCTGGAGGAAGACGCAGTGTCCGTCGCGGTGGGTGAGGAAGTGCTGCCCGTCGGGTCGGGTCGCGAACCAGGGCGCCTCGGCGGCGGGTGCCCACTGTGCGGCGATGTCGGCGGCCTGCAGTCCGGCGATCACCGCTGGCTCCACCGGTCCAAACGCAAACCCCCGACAGCAGTCTCCGCAGCCCCGGCAGCTCCACTTCGCCCCGTCGATCGTCTTGATGGCCATGGCCCGACTCTACCGCGACCGCTCAGTGGATCGAGCGCAGGCCGTCGAGCATCCAGTCCAGGTAGGGTCCGCGGCGAGGGGGCTCAGGTCTCAGCGCGCTCCGAGGCCCCTCCGGGGGCGTCTCAGCCCGCTTCGTGGTCTCTCGAACGGTGAACCGCATCTTGCGCCCGACGTCATTGACGATGATCCGTCCGTTGGACAGCCGCTCACACGCCATTCGGTCCAGCCCCTCCTCCAACCCCAGCTCGGTCATCGCAGCACCAAGGGCGGCGAGCCAATTTGGGGCAATTACAGTGATCACCGGATGGTGAATGGATCGGATCTCCCAGGTCTTCCGCTTGTTACTCATACAATGTCTCCCGTTATGCAGACGCAACCCACTGCCACCCCGGGCTATTTCCTCCACGATGACTTCAGCCCAGACCACCCGAACTAGCGTCGAAGCGCAGCCCGCGTTGGCGGGTGCGATCCAGCTCCTCGTCGAAGAGACCTGGCCGACCTACTTCCAGCACGCCCACACCGACCCAGATGATGGGCGGGTGGACTGGGGTGGGCTGTACCGCCGCTGGCCTCACCTCCAGCTCGCCCTGCTCGACGGCGACCGGATCATCGCCTCGGCACACAGCGCCCCGCTGGCCTGGGACGGCGACCCGGCCGACCTCCCCGCAGAAGGCTGGGACTGGGCAATGCGCCGCTCTCGAGACGACCGCGATGCCGGGCGAACCCCGACGACCCTCTGCGGACTCGCGGTCACCATTGCCCGGGACCGCCAGGGCGAGGGGCTGAGCCGGGTGATGCTGAAGTGGATGCATGCGGTGGCCCGACAGCACGGCATGGAGCGGCTGATTGTGCCGGTCCGCCCCTCTCACAAGCCCCGCCACCCGAACACCCCGATGGCCGAGTACGCCACCTGGACCCGAGACGACGGCCTGCCCCGGGATCCCTGGATCCGCACCCACACCCGCATCGGCGGTCGCATCGTCGGCCCCTGCGACCGGGCGATGTGCATGATCGGCACCACCCAAGAGTGGTCACAGTGGCTGGGAGTCGATCTCCCGACTGACGGCGAGCAGGTCCACCCCGATCTCCTCGCCCCCCTGAAGCTGTCCGGCGGCATCGGTCGCTACACTGAGCCAAACCTCTGGATCATCCACGGCTGAGGGCTACTTCACCTCGATGAGGTACTCCAGCTGCTGCTGCTTGGAGCGGTAGACCACAAACTCATCGTCGGCGAACTGTGAGCCGCGGACACCATGGCAGGACTGGTAGCCGGATGGCGGGGAATCGAGGCCGTAGGTGATCTTGCGGTACTTCCTCACCCGCCCCAGCCCCACCCGGGCAATCGCCAGGAAGCGGGTCCCTTTCTTGCCTGGGGCGGCGTAGCAGTAGCTCGTGCAGGCGGCGTTTCCGAAGTAGATGCCGTTGCCCAGCCAGCCCCCGTCCGTCCTCGATCCGCCGAGGCTGACCACGATCTTCGGCATCAGGATCCCCCGGGAGAGGAGCCCGACCCAGTTGCGGGCATGAGAGCCGTGGAAGAGCTGGTGCTCGTTGCCGATGTTGCCGTCAAACGCCGCACGCTCAGCAGCACGGCTGACGGTGAAGACGTTGACCACCTTGATGTTTCGGGTCTTGATCTGGGACTTCTCGACGAAGGACTTGATCTTGAGGAACTCCGCACCGCGCCGGGGCAGCCAGCCCAGCCCGCACTTCAGGGCGGTGTACTTCCGGTCCAGCTCCGGGTCAAACAGCACGCTGCCGCTGCTGCCGTTGACCTTGAGCATGTCGCGCATGAGCTGGAGCGTGCTCTGCTTCTCCTCGAACTCCGGCAGGGTGTCGAGGACGGCGGCAGCCATTGCGGATCGGGAGCGGCCGATGCGATGGGGAATGGCGGTGTAGAAATCACCGGAGAGCGTGGCGAGCTTGTCCTGGTAGCCAGCCTTGCTGCGAGCCTTCTGCATCTTCTGAAATACCGCCCAGGCCTGATCGAGCGCCCCCTGACCCGCCTCGACCTGCCCCAGCGTGAGCACCCCGAGTGGGGTCTCGATGCCATTGGCGGTGATCCGTGCATGGACGGCACTGGTCAGCGCGCTGGTGGCTTCGGCGTAGAGATAGCGGACCAGCTCCTGGAGGTTGGGCTCCAGGGCCGAGGGCTTTACCTTCGGCTTCGTGGTCTTGGCACCCTTCTGCTTTTGCAGGGTGGCGGCGTCGATGTGGCCGCTGCTGGTGCCTCGGGCCTGCTGAGAGCCGATGTTGCTGGAGGCGAGGTTGACCTCCTTGTAGCCCTTCCGCGCGGAGGTCTTCTGGCGGTAGATGTCCTGGTAGTTCGCCTCGGCTGCGCCACCATTGAGGTGGTATCTGCACTCTCGTACTCCAGCACCGGGGTTGACCGCCAGATCGTCGGTTCGTCCGTAGTGGGTGAACACCCGGAATTGGCTGCTGGATTGGTGCAGCTCCAGGGCATAGTACTTGTTGTGGTTGGTCTTGATGTCGGTGTTCTGGAGCACCGCTTTCTTGACGATCTTGAAGTTGGCGGGGAATTTTGGCTCCCCGGCAGCCCCGACCCGCCATGCCTTGATGCGTGTCATCTGCTCACCCTCCGTCGAAGATTCGTCCAAGACTACGCAGCAGGACGAGATCCTCTCGGTCATTTTCTGGCTGGAGTAGAGAACGAGAGCAGGGCGTATAATCCCGCCATGATCTGGGAAGCATTGATGGGTGGCGCAGTCGGTGGACTGGTCGGGGGACCATGGGGTCTCGCGGTCGGGGCTGCACTGGGCGCAGGACTGGACATCTTCAGAGACCGGGACCTCCCCCCGCTCAACGCACAGATACAGACCATCCCCGGTCCTGACGGGGTCACCCTCATCGCCCAGGCTCGGGAGATCCCCGATGGTTGTCTCGCGATCGTGCATGCCAGAGACAACGACGGCGACTTTATCTCCGCTCGGGTTCGGCGATACTCCCGGGCGGACTGCTTCGCCCTGGTCGGCACGGTCCGTGATGGCACCGTCCGGATGTTCCTGCCGTTTGGCACCATCGACGCCACCGGAGAGGTCACCCTGAGCCTCCGGATCTACGGCAGCAGCACGGAGACCGAGGAGGTCGACGTGCTCGGAGAGGATCAGCTCACCATCCCCTGGCCGGACACCCCCTACCACGCCGCCCGGTTCTGGCGACCGCTGCTGCTCCTCGGTCTGGCGGTCAGCCGCGCCGACGGCCACATCGATCCCGTTGAGATCCAGCGCATCCACACCCGCTTCGTCACTGGCCTGAGCATTCCGGCGTCCGAGTCCGCACTGCTCACCACGATCCTCAATGAGCCCGCAGCGCCGGTGGCCGAGCTGGTCGCCGAGCTGCGTGTTCGCGCACCGCGGACCCCCGCCGACGCCGTGCTCTCCGCCCTCGAAGACATCGCCCGCTCCGACGGCGAGGTCCACCCCGACGAGGTCGCGCTCATCGGGGAGATCGGGGTCCTGCTCCAGGCGTAGCAGCGCTGCAGGAGACGTTCAGTCTTCTCCCTTCCAGGAGGAGCGACCGGTGCTGGTCGCTGGATGGGTCAGTCGGGCGGCAGTGTTCCGCTTGTTGCGGTGCTGTCCGCCCGGTCCCTGCAGTCCCGCTCCAGCGACTCCCGATCGGTCGGATGACGAATCAGGCTGCCTCGGAACGCTGAACGATCGCATCCCACTGCGCGAGCAGGTGGGCGGCCATCGCGCTGCCGAACGGCATCGTGATGAACATGCCGACGTAGCAGGCCATTGCACCAAGGCTGGCGATGAGGTTGGCGACGAACAGGCCCACGAAGGTCATCAGGTAGGCCTTGGGGTTGGCCTTGACCGCACGAATCGAGGCACCTGGGGAGAACAACGGACCCATCTCGCCGTTGTAGCCGCGACGCTGAATCTCGGGAACGAGGAGCTGGACGCCGAGCATCACCACCATGAACACCAGCCACACAACGAGGGAGACCACCATCATCAGGATGCCCATGATGCCCGCGGCCTCTTCACCCATCGCACCTCCGACGGCACCAACACCGAACCCGAGGCCCGCCAGCACAATCCAGATCACGATCATCAGCGGCAGGGTGATGGCAACGACGTTGAGCATTGCGACAAGCGGCGTGATTCCGTAGGAAACCTCGCTGCCAATGTCGAGGTCTGGGAGGGTACGCTCGCCGGACTTTGCGTTGTCATAGACTTTGCGGGTCCAGCCCTGCAGCGCCAGCAGACCAGCGATGGGGATGAGCATCACAAGACCGTGCATGCCGCACTTCTTGAGCCAGTCCGGGTCGGACTTGGCGAATTCCAGCGCGGCGCCGATGTCAATTTCGGTGCCGCTCAGTGCGGTCTGCTGATGGGTGAGATCCATGCTTTTCCTTGATTATCTGGGGATGGGAGCCATCGTAGCAGGATGCGGAGTCTACAACCGCCCTGAAGTATCTTAAAAAGCGGACGATTAATGCCCGCCTTAAACCGGTCTCAAGACGCTATCTCTCAGAGCACCGGATCGGAGCGTTTTGTCATGGCCCCCTCACTTAGACCAGCAGGAAAGAACCACACCGCCACCGCAGCGGACATTATCAACAGCATTGTCTCCCAATTGTCTTCAATTGACCTTGCTTATTCCCTGCCTTCCGTCCGCCGGCTGCTCTCCCTCCTCGCTCGTCTGCAGCCCGATCATGTCGCCACATTGCTCCCAATGTTCCTGCAAAACGCCAGCCCGGCGGAAGCGGCAGTGTTGTGGGCTACCCAGGCAGAGAACCTCACCAATCAACCGGAAGAAGCCCTCGCTACACTCCAGCGTGCGCGCGCCAGCACTGCAACAGACTGCTGGGTCTGGGGAGCCATCGGGCGAGCAGAGGCCCGGCTTGGTCTGGATCCCGCTGTGGCACTGACACGTGCCCAGGAAGCCGCGCACTACCCGGAAGCCCACCCCCTGTTCAGCGACCTGCTGGCCATCCCGGATCTCGACCGCGCACTTGAGCTCCTCCAGCTCCTCAGCCCACCCCCGCCCGACACAGACACCACGCACTACACCAACCTCTGTGCCGCCCTCTATGAGGCCGGAAGGCTCTCAGAGATCCTCCCGATCATCCAGCAACACCGCGACATTCTCGTCCAGGCCACCATCCTCCGATCCGCAACGGAGGCTCCGATCCGTGCCCAGGATGTGGATGCGGTCTTCCTCATCACCACTGCCTGCCCAGCGGCCTACCGGAGCGATCTGCTGGAGGCTGTCGTGCTTCAGTGGATCGACAGTGGCCGAATCGGTGCGGCCCATCGCGTCCTCCAGCACTGGGGGGAGACCAGCCCAGGGAACGTCATCCGACTGGGAATGTTGGCGATGTTGGGGGATGAAGCGGCCACTGATGCGCTCAAAGCAGAGCTGGAGGAGCGCCTGGAGGTCGAGGAGGTCGCCTGGCACGACACCTGGCGCTACCAGGATCTCGGACGAGCCTGTGGCTGGGCGGGCGATCTCGGCGGCACCCTCGCTGCGCTGGAGCGGGTCGTCGACCACGAGGATCGCATGACCGCGCTGCTGTCCGCCGTCCGCTATGCCCCCCTCACCGCCCGAGAGCCCCTCCTGTGTGCCGCCCGTGGGCTCGCCGCCAGCATGCAAGACGACCGGCACCGCGCCGAGTCCGTCGGCCACCTCGCCGCGCTCCAGGTCGACCTGGGCCGTCGGCGCGCCGGGCTCACCCAGCTGGAAGAGGCCAGCCGGCTCGCGATCGGGGTGCGTCGACCCCGATCAAACCAGGGCTTCGCCCGTCGATCCGCCCTGGAGTCGGTCATCGCCGATCAGCTCCACTCCGAAGACAACCTCGGCGCATTCCGAACCACCCGAAAGCTGCGCACCCGCCACATGCGCAACCCCCACCTCACCACCATCGCCCATCGCTACGCCACCATGGGCGATCTCGGTGGGGTGATGTGTTGTTTGGAGAACATGCACCCCGACATCAGCCGGGTCGAGGCCGGGACAGAGGCCCTCCACATCTGGCTCGCCGCCGGCCAACCTGTCATCACGACGGAAGCCGCTTGACTCAAAAGCCTCCAGTCCAGTTCACGCTTTTGTAACAGGCCGCTCTCCCCTTTCTGACATCGAGCCAGCTACTGTTGGACCGGCGACAGAACCTGTAAATCGAGACAGCTATTGCTGTCTGTTGTTGATCCTATATGCGACATTCCAATGCAAACTGTACTCCTCATTGATGATGACCCCACCATCTGCCGTTCCGTCGGCAGGCTCTTGCGGTTTATGGGCTTTCAGGTCCTGATCGCCAGCAGCGGTGCCGAGGCACTGGAGATCGCGGAGCGCATTGATGGAGAACACCAGATCGATCTGGTGCTCTCTGATGTCCAGATGTCAGACATGTCTGGCCATGAGGTCGCTGCAGCGTTTGCGGAGCGCTACCCGGTGGTGTTGATGAGCGGTGCGCTGAAGCAACAGGTCAGCGGCATCCTCGCAAAGCCGTTTACTCCCAACGAGCTGCTCCAGCATATTCAGAGCGCGCTGCGGGTCGCTGCCTGATCTAGAACAGCACCGCTTGCTCCAGCTTCCCGCTGAGCGCGCAGTCACCGCCGACCGCGACACAGAGGGCGGCGAGGTCTCCGAGGGTCCAGTCGGTGTCTGGCTGGATGGTGACGCTGCCGGTGATGGCCTGTGCAGCGAGGCAGTCCGGCGCATCGGAGAGCGAGCCACAGGCGATCGACTCCCCCTCCTGGGAGAGCCAGACCTGACCGGCGGCTCCAAACAGGCGGATCGCGTCTGGGTCGTCGGGGCTGTCGATGGCGACCTCCCGCCAGCCAGTCCACCGCAGCGACTCGGGGAGGGTCTCGGTGCCGGGCAGGGCAACGAGGATGCGCAGCGGCGGGGCAAGGGCCAGCGAAGTGAGGTGGGTGCCGGGCGCCGAGACGGTCAGGTCTGCGCCAGAGGGTCGGGCCAGCGGACCGGGGGCCTCGATGATCGGCATCCGAGTCTGAGCGAGCCGGGAGCGGGTGTCTGGGTCGACCACCTCTGCCCACTCCGCCGACAGCGCCACGCCCGTCATCGCCACCGCCGCGACCACGCTCGCCAGGAGGATCCCGCCGATCGGTCGTGACTGCCGAAGCATCGCCAGGGCCGCTGCGAGCGTGAGCACCCCGCCGGATGCCTTCAGCAGGTGCGCCCGCCACGGCCAGACCGGGATCAGCCGATCGATGAACCAGCCCCGGATGGCGGCGTCGTTGCTGTCGGTGACGAAGTGCAAGAGCCGGGCATCGAGCCGAATGACCACAGCGGCGATCAACGCGGACAGGGCGAGTGTTGCGCAGATCCGAGCGCTTCGACCAGCGGAGGCGGTTGCGGTCAGACCGGCGACCAGGACCACACACAGGGCTGCAGGCAGGAGGTTGTCCTCGTAGACCATCGCCAGCCCCGCCACCCCCGCTGGACGGAGGTACAGCGCGAGGCTCACCCCTGCTGCGCCGACCAGGGTCACGAAGGTGGGACCGAGCAGCCACAGGGGATGATCGACCCGAGCGGGAGCCTCGCTGTCCAGCTGCGTCCAGCGCACCGCGAGCAGGCCGCTGAGGGCAGCAAGGGTGGTGAGCAGGAGGGCGTGGCTCCAAGGAAGCATTGTGAAGTGTCCAGACGTCAGGGACGGACTGAGGTTCCTCTTTGAGCCTATCCGACTCAAGTTTCCGAGGAGTCCGGCTGGGGGGTCACAGGGGGAGCGGCGACTGTAATGAACCGACGTAAGGCGGTAAATGCAGGAAGTGCAGCCCCCCTTGAGCGAGCGGAAGAATCCAGACCGGAGGGACTGGAGGCTTTCGCGAAGCGGCCAGAAAAAGAATGGCGCGGAGGATGGCGAACCTCAGCGCATGGGTGAGGGAGGGCCCTTCGGATTCGATGGCCCCGAGGCTGAGAAGACCGAAGGGCGAGCAGGACAGGTCGGCACTATCAAAAGCAGAGATGGGCGAATCCTTGAAGGACGGTGGTACTGCCAACCCCGTCTCCGTCCTTGGGCGCTGATCGCTACGGGTCCCCTCCGCGGTCCGCGCTTCACTCCCTGTCGACGTCCATTCTAAAGCCACTGCCGACCTCTCAAGCCTCGGGTCGCTTGCTGCCTCCGGCCCCGCCAGAGAATCTGGCGTGCGGGGCCTCCGACACGGCCCACTGCGGGCTCCCCTTGCGCGCGCCCGGGCGAACTGCGACTCCAGACAAGGCGATCCAAAACAATACAATCAACAAAATTAGGGGGGAAGGCAGCCACCTGACCGGCTTCGTAGGACTCACCCCGTCCCCGCGCCGCTCCCCGAATCGACAATCAGCCCGTCTCCGACCGGCACTTGTCGAACTTCAGGCGGGTACAGATAGGCAGCCACCTGACCGGCTTCGTCGGACTCACCCCGTCCCCGTTCCTCACCCCGGCACGGCAATCAGCCCGTCTTACGACCGGCACTTGCCGAACTTGATGGTCAGTCCACAGGCAGCCCCCCGCCCGCCTCCGCCCGCCTCCGACCAACACTCACTGGCAGGTCAGTCGCTCTTGCGGCCCTGCTCGCGCTTGCGTCGGAGGAAGGTGGGCTCCTGGGCCCCCTCGCTCCACTCCCCTTCCTGCTGGCTGGTCAGCCGCCGCCGCATCTTGCGGGAGGAGTAGAACGCCTCCTTGGAGAACGCCCGGGCCTGCTTCCGCCGGGCATAGCCCTCCAGCACCGTCAGCGACTGCTGGATCCACTCGTTCTCTGCGGAGGCCGCGCGGGCCTTCTCGATGATCGCCTGGACGCGGTCCCACTGCCCCGCGAGCGCAGCGACACGGGCCTGCTCCTGGAAATTGGCAGCCTCCAGCTCCTGTGCCCGACGGCGGACCAGCGCATCCTCCGATACCGCACCAAACGCCGGAGCCGGGAGGCTCGGGAGGATGAGCCGGGCGGTGAGGGTGGAGATCGGCTCGCCGTCCATGCCGATCATCTCGGCCTGAGCGGACAGGAGGATCGGGTGATCAGGGCGGTCACCGATTGCGGCGGGGATGCGCAGCCGAGCCAGCGCCCAGGCCTCTCCATCAAACGCCAGATCCGGCAGACGCCACCCCCCATCGACCTGCCCATAGCCATTGAGAACCTCCAGGCTCACCCCCAGCGATGGCACCAGCGAGAGGGTGACACTGCGGGCGTACATCGCGGCGAGAAGGTCGAATTCCTCGCGGAACGGATCCATCAGATCCTCCGCGGACTGCCCATAGTAGCTGTTTCCACCGCCGGATCGCGCGAGGTCGCCCATCAGATCCTCGTTGAAGCTGCGGCCGAGCCCATACGTCGAGGTGCCCACGCCCGCCTCAGCGAGTGCGCCGCCCTGCTCCGCGATCTGAGCACGATCGGTGAGGCCGCGGTTGGCCTGTCCGTCCGACAGCAGCAGGACCCGGGAGATGGTCTGATCGGAGAGGTGGGCAGAGACCTGCTCCGCGCCAGCCAGCCAGCCGTCGTGCAGAGCCGTCGAGCCACCGCTGCGGATCCCACGGAGGGCAGCAACCAGCCGCCCCTTGTTGGTGACCAGTGTGGAGGGAACGAGGATCTGGACCCCGGACTCATAGGTGATGATGCTCACCCGATCCCGAGCGGTGAGGCCCGCGATCATGAACTCCGCGCAGCGAATCGCCTCCTTGAGGGGCTGACCAGACATCGAGCCGGAGCGATCAATGACGATGGCGAGGTTGAGCGGTGGTCGGGTGTGCTGGCGGCCAGGAGGGGGCGGGGCCTGGAGGCGGATGAGGACGTCGAGGGTGTTGTCGTGCCCCATGAGCAGGGCGGAGCGGCGGGGGAGCAGGATGAGATCGGGGTTCATTTCTTCTTCTTGCCTCGGTGGGGGCTTCGAGCGCGGCTCGCGGTCTTCCGGATCGGAGTGCGGCTGGCTTCGTTGAGGGCAGCGGCCAGGGCTTCGCCCAGCCGGGTGGATTCTTCAGGGGACAGGGTCGGCAGGCGGTCGGCGTCGATGAGCACCTGACACCAGTCCGTCAGGCTGAGCTGGACCCGGTCCCGGCGCTGCACCACACCGCCGGGGTTGCCAAGGTCTGGGAGGACCTGCTGGAGTCGGGAGCGCTGCTGGAGGAGCTGCGCCTGTCGACTGGTGACCGCCTCTGAGGAGGGCGAGGAGGACTGCTTGAAGCGCTGGATCAGGGCCTGCGCCGGGTTCTTCGGGGCGCCAGGAAGCAGGGCGATCAGCTCGGCAGTCGTGCGGGTGGCGGTGACCTCCGCGATCTTAGCGAGCATCCAGCCATCCTGGAGCAGCCAGCGCGCCGCGAGGTACTGCACGATCTGCCGGTATCCGTAGTAGGCCTCCTTTCCACGACGCTCGGGACGGTCGAGCACGCTGAGCTGGGTGTAGTGGCGGATCAACCGGACGCTGGGCTCAGTCCCGGACCAGGCCGAAGCATCCTCGACCCCTGTCAGCGCCGCCGCCATCTCTGATGCAGTCCCTTCCCAGGTTATCAAGCGTTCTTTCCAGTCCGATGTGATCACAATCTTCTCTCGTTGTCAGTGACAGTCATCACTGTAAGTTTACTGCCAAGAACGTCAATGACATTTTTATACGTCAGTGTTTAATTTGTCCGACAGCGTCGCCCCGGGCTGACACAATGTCCGGAATTCGTCACCTGAAACCTCGAAAAACCCCGGCACGGACCTTGCTTTCTTCCTGGTCGTCACCCCAGGAGTCTCCATGCACCGAAAGCTCATCCTCCGTCACCGCGCCGGACTCACCCTCATCGACCTGATGGTCACCATCGCCATCCTCGGCGTCCTCATGGCGGTGCTCGCCAGCGGCACCATGCGTGTCCTGGAGCGGGACGGCGCGCTGGGCGGGGAGGACTTCGACACGGACCTCTCCAGCCTCGACGAGGGAGCACGTTAGCCCTCCGACATGCAGATCACCGCACCCCACGACGGCGGCAACATCGTCGTCCTCTCCACCGACCGAGACACCGCCCACCTGGAGATGCGCCCGGATGAAGGCTCCGGCTTCTTCCAGTGGTTCTACTTCCGGCTGACCGGGTGTCGGGGGGTGCCTTGCCGACTGAGCATCGACAACGCCGGGCGCTCCAGCTACCCGGCGGGCTGGAAGGACTACCGGGCGGTGTGCTCGTCGGATGGAGAGCAGTGGCGCCGGGTGGACACCACCTACGACGGCAAGTCCCTGGTCATCCAGCACACTCCGAAGGCCGACGCGGTCTGGTTCGCAGCGTTCGCCCCTTACTCCCAGGCCCGGCACGACGCACTCCTGGTCCGCAGTCAGCAGGCCGGGGCGCGGCTGACCTCGCTGGGGAGCACCCTGGATGGTGCCGACATCGACCTGCTCACCGTGGGCACCGGGCCGGCTCAGATCTGGATCGTCGCCCGACAGCACCCCGGCGAGACGATGGCGGAGTGGTTCGTGGATGGGCTGCTCGACCGGCTGCTCTCCCCCGACAGCGCTCCGCTTCTCCAGCAGGCCACCTTCTCCATCGTGCCCAACATGAACCCCGATGGCAGCCGACGGGGTCACCTCCGCAGCAACGCGGTCGGTGAGAACCTCAACCGGGCCTGGGACGGACCGAGCCAGGAGCGCACTCCGGAGGTCTTCTTCGTGCGAAACGAGATGGACCGCACCGGGGTCGACCTGTGCATGGATGTGCACGGCGACGAGGCGCTGCCCTACAACTTCTTCTCCCCCGGCATGCTCGGGATCCCAAACCTCACCGACCGACAGCGCCGGCTCTACGCCGCGTTCAGTGAGGCCATGGTCGCGGCGAGTCCGGAGTTCCAGGCGAA
The DNA here is from genome assembly GCA_047621685.1 of Myxococcota bacterium. GTDB lineage: Bacteria > Myxococcota_A > UBA796 > UBA796 > UBA796 > JAQXDW01. The sequence continues at coordinate 14,624 of JBLHNG010000034.1, forward strand.
GTACGGCTACCCACAGCCCCGGCCCGGCAAGGCCAATCCCACCATCTGTGCCAACCAGGTCGCCGCCCGGTTCTCCAGCCTCGCGGTCACCCTGGAGATGCCGTTTAAGGACAACGCTGACCTCCCGGATGCCACCTGGGGCTGGTCACCGGGCCGGGCCCGTCGGCTGGGTGCGGACTGTCTGACCGCGATTCAGGCGGTGCTGCCCACGCTGTGAGCCTCGCGGGCGGCTTGAACCCGGGGGAGGAGGTCGGTCCAGCCCTGGTCCCGACACAGCTCCGCGGCGATCCCGGCGACCCGCACAAACTCACTCACCCGCTCTCCCCCGACCGCGAGCCCCTCGGCCTCACGGAGCCGGGCGGCCGCAGACCCCTGATCGCCCGCCCACACCTCACAGGGGAGCAGGCAGATGCGCAGCCGGATCGCCCAGTTGCCCATGCCTTGCTTCTCCAGCGCCGCGATCCCCTGCTCCAGCAGGGCGCGCCCGTCCTCGAAGCGCTGGCGGGTGATCAGCAGCAGCCCGAGGTTTGCAGCCGGCAGCCGGGCGGTCCAGCTGCCCAGATGCTCCGCCCGCTGGAGAGCCTCCCGGTAGCAGCGCTCGGCGTCGTCGAGGTCTCCGGCGGCGCGGGCAGCCTCGCCCATGAGGTTCAGCGAAGACGCCGCCCCGCCACGGTAACCAGCGCGCTCGTAGCACCGCCATGCCTCCTCGGCATACGCCCGCGCCACCGCATGCTCCCCCCGGCGGATCGCGATCCCGGCCAGCGCGTACCGACACATCCCCACTTCCCGCGGCGAGTCGCCCTCTCCAAGCAGGGCGAGGGCGTCCTGGTGGCAGCGCTCCGCATCGTCCAGCCGCCCCCCGGCGATGTGCAGCCCGGCCAGCAGGCGCAGCGCGGCGGCCTCCAGCTCGACCCGTCCTGAGGCCCTTGCGAGAATCACCGCGGTCTCCAGCCGGTCCGCAGCCTCCGCAACCTGTCCCGAGGCATGCGCGAGCCGACCGAGGATCTGGAAGGCCTCCGACAGCGCGGCGGGGTGGCTGGCAGACCGGGAGGCGGTCTCGACCCGGGTCGCCCACACCGCGGCCTGCTCCGGCTTCCCCCGCACCAGCGACACCCGGGCTGCGCAGATCCAGCCCTCCATCCACTGCGGATCGTCCCAGGACAGCCCCAGCGACTCTGCGGCGGCCTCGCGCTGCTCCAGGAGCCACTGCGCGCGCTTGTGATCCCCACGGAGTCGCTGCCGCTCTGCGCCCTCCAGCAGCCCCGGCAGCGCCTCCGCGGCGTCTCCAGCGGACAGCCGATGCAGCCCGATGCGCTCCACCGAGCCGCCCATCTCCGCGAGCATCGCAGCGCACTGCCGGTGGCGATCCGGGAGCCGCTCGGCCTCTTCTGCCGCCCGCAGCAGGCTCTCCCGCAGCATGCCATGGGCGAACGAGAAGCTCTTGCGTGGGTCCGATGCCACCGCGAGGCGCTGCTCCAGGAGCGCCTCCAGCAGCGCGCCGACTCCGGCCTCTGACAGCCCGAGCCCCGCACACACCGCGACCCACTCCGACCGGCTCACCTCCGCTCCGAGCACCGACGCCAGCTCCAGCGCGCTCCGCCATGCCGTCTCCACACACAGCCGATCCAGCCGGGCACTCCAGATGGTGTGCAGGCTGTCGGGCAGCGGCACCTGAGCGCCTGCCGCCAGCCGGAAGCCGTCCTCGCCAGGCACCAGCACCTCCCGGGCGACCCAGTCCCGAATGAGCTGCACCGCAAACAGCGGGTTGCCCCCACAGCGAGAGACGATCCCATCGGTCAGCGCGCCGTCCATGCCCAGCAGCTCTCGGACGAGCTGGCGGGTATCCGGGTCGGTCAGGGCGGGGAGGATCGAGCGGTGGGTGTCGGGCAGGGCGAGCAGCCGATCGAGCTGGCGGGACTCGAATGGCCGCTCGGCGAGGGCCTCGGTCTGGGCGGTCAGCACGATCATCAGCGGCTGATCCGGCAGCTGAGTCAGGACGTGCCGGGCAAACATCAGGGCATCCCCGCCCCACTGCACATCGTCCAGCCACAGCAGCGCCGGCCCGCCACGAGACAAGGCGAGGATGACCCGGGCGAGCAGGTGGTGTCGCTCGGCGGCAGAGGTGAATTTCACCGGGATCTCCGACGAGATCAGCGCGGCGATGGCCCGCCACTCATCGGGCGTCGTGATGCCCAGCGGACGCAGCAGCGCCTCCACCCGAGACAGCAGCCGCCCCTCCGGCAACCCCTCACAGCGCAGCCGCTGGGCGAGCATGCCCGACAGCCCACCAGCGCCGGGGGCATGGGCGGTATTGAAGGTCTCGGCGGTCCCGGTCGCCGCAGCGCTCTCCAGCAGCCACGCCGCGAGGTGGCTCTTGCCCACCCCGGCAGCACCCTCCAGCACCACCGCGACCGGACGTGAGCGCTGTCGAACCTCCGCGAGCTGACGCCAGAGCGCCGCCTGCTGTGTGGTGCGGCCAATCAGCGGCGGCTGACGAAGCGGTGCGAGGCGGAGGCCAGCCCCGGCAAGGGAGAGCGGGGTGGTGGTCGTCGTCGGCCAGGCAGGCGGATGCGGCGGGCGGTGGATGTCGACGGGCACGATGTCTGGCCGGGCCGGTGCGACCTCGGGGATCCCATCGAGGCGGGTCTCCAGCCAGGTCTCTTGCGCGGTGCTGCTCGGACCAGGCAGGACCTCAGAGAGCGGGACATCCACCCACGACACCGCGCTGTCGAGCCGACGCAGCGCATAGGCGGCGTCCGCGGCCCGCTGGAACCGATCGATCGGCTCGGGCTGGAGGAGCCGGGACAGCCAGGGCAAGAACCCCTTCGGCACCCGGGCCGGGGGGAGTGCATCGCCGCCAGGACTGCCGGTCAGCAGCGCGACCGCCGTTCGACCGAGGCTGTAGAGGTCCGTCCACGGCCCATAGTCGCGGACCCGCCCCTGCCGCTGCTCCGGCGCCATGTAGGCCGGGGTGCCCGCAGTCGGACTCGGGCTGCCGGGCCACTCCGCAGCATAGGCCAGCCCGAAGTCGGTCAGCTTGATGCCCGGTCTCAAGTCTCCGCTCACACAGCGCAGGGTGTTGGCCGGCTTGATGTCCCGGTGGATGACCCCGCGCGCATGGGCATGAGACAGCGCCGAGAGCAGTGCTAAGAGCGTGCCGCGAAGCTCTCCCCACGACATCCGCCCCCGCAGCTCCCGCAGCGATCCACCGCTGGCAAACTCCATCGCCAGCCACGGACTGCCCGCAGTGAGCAGCCCCTGGGAGGCCACCGACGCCGCAGCACTCACCTCGCCGTAGTCGAACACCATCACCACGTTGGGGTGGCACAGACCGGCGACCGCGCGCAGCTCATTGCGGAGGGCAGCCTGGAACGCCGGCGCCTGCACCGCGCTGCCGGTGAGGATCTTCAGCGCGACCGGCATGCCCTGCTGGACATGGATCCCCTGCCACACCTCCGCCATCCCGCCGCTGCCAATGGGACGGATGAGCTGGAATGGACCGAGTTCGATGCAGGGATCAGGCACCGGAGATCCCTATTCTGTCCGGGCTCCCTCGACGATCCCGCTTGAGGCGATGAGAGCCGGACGGATCCTGACCGGACCTTTAGCGGTGCGATCAGTAGACTCCAGCCCACACCACTGGATCTGGAGAAACCATGAAACTCGGAGCCTTCTCAATCAGCCTGTCCGTCAAGGACATCGCCGCCTCTCGCGCCTTCTACGAGAAGCTCGGCTTCACCATTACCGGTGGAGATCAGGCGCAGCTCTGGCTCGTCCTCCGCAGCGGAGAGACCACCATCGGGCTGTTCCAGGGCATGTTCGAGCGCAACAGCCTCACCTTCAACCCTGGCTGGAAGGGCTCCACCAAGGAGACCCTCGCCGAATTCGACGATGTTCGCGCCATCCAGGCTCACCTCAAGGCCCAGGGCCTCCAGCCAGTCACCGAGACAGATCCGGACGGATCGGGTCCGGCGCACATCATTTTGATCGACCCGGATGGAAATCCGATCCTGATTGATCAGCATGTCTGAGACGCTCATGAACTGACGGGCCATCTTTGTTTCAGCATCGTCATAAAAGCCATGTACAGACCTGTGCTATCTCTGGCCGGGCGCAGTCCTGAATTCAGCATGCTGATGGGGGGGACGGCGACATCCATTGTCAGGGAGACACCGCATGGCCAACCTCAGCTCCACCATCCCCGCTGCCCTCGTGGCGCTCAGCATCGGCACCGCTGCCGGTGGCGTCATCGGCTACGCCGGGCACGCCATCTTCGTGCAGCCAGAGGTCATCGTGCCGCCGCCGGAGATCATCAAGGAGCAGATCTCTGAAGAGGCCCTGATGGCGTTGTGCGAAGAGCTGACGGACACCGAGAAGGTCAAGGTCGTCGCCGCTCAGGAGAAGGTCTCCAGCCTCCAGAGCCAGCTGGCCGCCAAGGAAGCGGAGCTGGCCACCCTCAAGCAACAGAACGAGAAGGACGAGACCCGCCAGGTCGCCGCCCGGAAGAAGTGGCGGGCAATGGAGAGCGAGATCGAATCGCTGCGCGGCCAGCTCGCGGAGGCCGAGTCCCAGCGGGATGAGCTGCGGGTCGAGCTGAAGCAGACCCTTCGCGACCTCGACCGCCAGATCGCCGAGACCCGGGTCTACAAGGCCAAGGCCATCCAGTACAAGCAGGAATCCACCGCCAACCTGTGGAGTGCGTTCAACGCCGAGGCCAAGGTCGAGATCTGCGACCGGGGCACCCGCAAGCGTCACGCAAACTGCCACGAATCCGTCAACGCCGCCCTCACCAGCCGGATCAACGAGAAGTTCCAGGTCTGCGTAGACACCTACCAGGCAGTCCCGGTGCTCAAGCAGGCCGAGAAGGGCGATGCCCTCCCGCAGTTCGCCCAGTGGCTGCCCGACGACAACAAGTTCACCAAGAAGAACTGGTACATCATGTTCTGCGACCCGACCCTGCCCGAAGCCGAGGACAGCGATCTGTTGAACTCCGGCCTCGACAATGTGGCAGTGCCCCGGTCAGAGCCGGACTTTGATGACGAGGACAACCTCGACGACTTCGATCTGGATCTCGAATAGGTCTGATTCTGAGCCGCTATTCAGAGACCACTATTCAGAAACACTATTCAGAAACACTGTCCATCCGCTCCGCCAGGATGCACATGAAGCGCTCCTCGGTCTGCTGGATGCCCGTGCGTATCTCCCGGTAGTGCTCCAGCACCGACCGATGCAGCTCGGCGTCTTCAACATCGCATTCGGCAATCCGCGCCTCAACCTCCGCGATCATCCGGTCGATCCCGCCCCGAGGCAGGCCAGCCTTGAGCATGCGGAGATAGCGGTCGAGAATCTTGAGTTCCTCGTCGGTGTGCATCACGGTGAGGATACCCGGAAGCCGCTGAATCTGACAGAGTGCTGACGGATCAGGCTGCACTACCGTCAGGAGAAGGCCGTACCCCGTGCCAAAGGGGTCGATATGCGCGTGATCGGGTGGATGCTTCGCGGACTTCTCTGGGCCGTCATCCTCGGCATACCCCTCGCCGGGATCTGGCTGGCGTCCTCGCTGGCCGCGCTGCTCAACGGTCCGGTCTGGCTGACCGCGCTGGGTGGGGCGCTGCTGTTCCCGATCCTTCCGCTGACCTGGGATGCCTTCGCGACGTGGCGAAAGCGCAAGAAGAAGTCCCGCCGCCGCGAAAGCAGCTTCCTCGATGACCTCTCCTCCAAACGCCGCACCGTCTCGATGGGCTTCATCGACCGGCTGATGCTGCGAACCCTGATCCTCAACGTCGCCTTCCTCGGCCTCCTCCTCAGCAACAGCCCCACCACCGCCGCCAGCGCCCTGACCGCCCGGGGGGACTGGATGCTCGACGGCGTGGAGGCGCCGTGGGTCGAGGACGCCCGCTCGGTGATCTTCGCCATCGCCGATCGCACCGAGCGTCTCGCCGAAGAGGAGAACACCTGGGCCGACGATGGACAGCCCCCGCCCCCGCCCCCGCCCCCGGACGTCTCCGGCATCGAGGATGGCAGCGGATTCGGAGTCGGCAGCGGCTCCGAGTCTCACGAGCCCGCCCCGACCGCCACCCTCCTCCCGGTGATGCCCGACGGGGCCACCGGTCGCATCACCGGCACCGAGCTGACCGTAGAGGACGGCGTCCCCCTCCCCCTCACACCCGGCGACTACGAGATGATCGCGATGCTCGCCGACGGACGCGGCATTGCCTGCCCGATCTCCGTGGACTGGGCTGGCTGGTCGTCCGCCGAGCCCACCCTCGGCCTCGTGCGAGGCGACCCCTGGTACCTCGGACCCGCGCCTTGTGAGCAGTTCCAGTCCCCCAACCCGACCTGGCGCCCCGCTCTGCACCTCGTGCTGGGAACCAGCTCTGCGGATCGCCCCGGGACGGTGCCGTTCCAGCCGGTCGGCGGCGAAGAGGAGTGGCTCACCCTTCAGGACGCACTGCTCGGCCCAGAGGGCATCACCGATGTCCAGATCCGTGAGCCTTACATCCGGCTCACCCTCACCGACGAAGCCTCCGCCGCCCTCTGTGCTGCGACCGACACCCCCTACCTCCGCCGGCTCGCCGCAGTGGCTGATGGCGAGGTCCGCTACACCACCCCGATCTACGAGAAGCTGTGCAGCGGGGTAGTCAGCCTGCCGATGACCGCTGCGGTTGCCCAGCGCAGCGGACACGAACGCGCGGAGTCGGTCATCGATCAGCAGGGTGGCGACCACAGTCGGTGGAAGCACCACGACGCCCCCCATCCCATCCTCGACACCATCCCCCCTCAGCAGGCCCGCAGCATCCAGGGCATCGGGCGCCACCTCAAGTCACAGCTCTCCGACCCGTTCGAGCGGGCCCGGGCGGTGCATGATTTCGTGGCCACCACTGTCGCCTACGACACCGACTCCCTGCTCCCCGGACAGCGCGCCCCCCAGGATGCCGACACCGTGTTCACCACCGGCGAGGGCGTCTGTGCGGGCTACGCCAACCTCATGGTCGCCATCGGAGCCGCCGCAGACCTCGACATCGTCTACCTCGTTGGCCACTCCCGAGACGAAGAGGGCGGGGTCGCGGGCTCCATGCACGCCTGGAACGCGGTGAAGCTGGAGGGCAAGTGGTATCTCATCGACGCCACCTGGGATGCCGGGGGCGTAGGGGCTGACGGATTCGAGTACGACTACAAGACCGACTACCTGCTCACCCCACCGCAGTACTTCCGCATCACTCACCTCCCCGAGGAGCCCGCCTGGCAGCTCGCCGCCCCCGCGCTGTCTCGCGGCGAGTTCACCCGGCTTCCGATGCTGCGCCCGTCGTTCTTTGAGGCCGACCTCTCCCTCATCGGCATCGAGCGCTCCCAGGTCACCGTCGACGACACGCTGAACTTCCAGATCGATAACCCCCGCAGCAAGCACTTCCTCGTCGACATCGAGACCGAGGATGGCACCCGCTCGAAGTGCAGTGTCGGAGGCGGCAAGCCCGCCAGAGTCCGCTGCGACTTCCCCCACGCCGGCAGCTACACCGTCCTGCTGTTCCACAACGACACGAAGGCAGGCAGCTACACCTACGACGGACGGATCCTGGTCAACGTCTCGGGGTAGCATTCCCCATGCCCCTCGGAAACACCTTCCCGCTGAACACCCGGCTGGTGGTCGTCATGGTCGGACTCCCCGCCCGTGGCAAGACCTACACCGCCCGGAAGCTGGCCCGCTACCTCTCCTGGCTGGGCTACCGCGCCCATGTCTTCAACGTCGGAAACCACCGCCGCCGGATCTCCGGCTCCCAGGTTCCCCACTCCTTCTTCGATCCCGGCAACTCCGATGGCACCACCGCCCGACGGCGCGCCGCAGAGTCTGCCCTTGAGGAGCTGCTCATCTGGATGGAGGGCGGCGGGCAGATCGGCATCTACGACGCCACCAACTCCACCACCGCTCGGCGGCTGTGGGTCCGCCAGCACTGCGAGCGGGCCGGCATGAAGGTGCTGTTCATCGAGGTCATCTGCAACGACCCGGCGATCATCGAGGGCAACATCCGGGAGACCAAGCTCACCTCGCCCGACTACGTCGACGCCAACCCCGATGCCGCCGTCGTCGACTTCCGCGCCCGAATCGGCCACTACGAGCAGGCCTATGAGCCGGTCATCGATGATCGTTTGAGCTACATCAAGATCATCGACCTCGGCCGTCAGCTCATCATCAACCGCATCGAGGGCTTCCTGACCGGGCGCATCGTGCAGTTCGTCGCCAACCTCCACACCACCCCCCGTCCCATCTGGCTGACCCGCCACGGACAGAGCGAGGCCAACGTCGCCGGGCACATCGGCGAGGACACCGAGCTCTCAGAGGCGGGGGTGCAGTTCTCACGCAACCTCACCCGCTTCCTCAACAATCGGGTCGGAGATGGCGTCACCATCTGGACCTCCACCCTCAAGCGCACCATCCAGACCGGCGAGGCGTTGAGTCGGCCAACCAGCGCGCTCAAGCTGCTCGACGAGATCGACGCCGGGGTGTGCGACGGCATGACCTACGCCGAGATCCAGCGCACGATGCCCGAGGACTACGCCGCCCGCGCCGAAGACAAGCTGCGCTACCGCTACCCGAGGGGCGAGTCCTATGAGGATGTCATCCGTCGGCTGGATCCGGTGCTCTTAGAGCTGGAGCGGCAGCGCGGGCCGATCCTCGTGATCGCCCACCAGGCCGTCCTGCGCACCCTGTACGCCTACTTCACCGACCACCCGCGCGAGGAGTGCCCGCACCTGCACATCCCGCTGCACACCGTCATCGAGCTGACCCCGAAGGCCTACGGGACCGCCGAGCGGCAGTTCCGGCTCGGTCCCGGGGTGGGGTGACGAGACTGGGCCTAAAACATCAGCAGGATTGAGGCGCTGGTCGGGGTGGAGGCGAAGATCGCCGCCAGCATCGCCACCAGTGATCCGCCGAAGAACATCATCATGACCAGGAAGCCCGTGCAGGCCAGCACGAGGCCGATGTAGCCAGAGAGCAGGCCAGTCAGGGCGAGTCCGTCGCCGTCCTGCTCGGGGTTCGCAGCGATCTGGCGACGAGCCATGTGCCCGAGGATGATGGCGAGGATGCTGCCGATGAGGGGCAGCAGCCCGAACAGACCACAGAGGCCGAGGATGAGGCTGATGATGGCGAGTGAGTTGTTCTGCTTCTTCACGGTGCATTCCCTCCAAGCGGGCTACGCCGCAGCGTTGGCGATATTCTCGACAGCATGATCTGCCTGCTGCTTAACCTCTCCCCTGCCCTCGCTGACGAGACGACTGAGCCCACGGAGCCTCAAGAGGCCTCCGACGACGCCCCGATCGTCTGGAGTCATGGGGTCTCCAACCGACAGTACCGCCCCCGCTCGCCGGTGGTCGCCCTGGTGCTGTCGCTGACTGGAACCGTCGGCAGCGGCCTGCTCACCTACGCTCCGACCGCTGGATGGCTTCCGGAGCCGGCGTTCTATGTGGGCATGGCCGGGCTGATGGTCGCACCGAGCCTGGGACAGCTCTATACGGGAGAGCACGACCGGGTCTACTACACCTCCAGCCTCCGGCTCATCTCAGCGGGGATCGGGGTGGGCGGGGCTTTCCTGGCGGAGACCAACCCGGCCGGCGATCTCGGCGTGATCACCCCGGTAGACAGCACCGGGAAGTGGATGATGCTCAGCTCGGGTGTGCTCATCGGCGGCATCGCGCTGTACGACGTCATCGACAGCCCCTTCTCCGCCCGCCGGGTGTCTCCGCCGGCCG
>JBLHNG010000035.1:0-23638 GCA_047621685.1 Myxococcota bacterium
CAGCCGCCAGGCCCCCTGCTTCCACTCCGCGCGGATGTTGGAGCCGTCGAGCTTGGCGAAGATGTAGAGCGGCTCGTCGGTGTCGAGTCGGTGGGGGATGGAGGGGTAGGTCTTCATGACGGGCTCAGGAGAAACGGGAGGACTGCGGCGACAAACTGATCGGTGGCATCGACGTGGGCGAAATGGGAGGCCTCAGTGAGTCGTACAAACGGAGCGTCTGGACGGAGGGCGGCGAGCCGATCGCCGACCATGGGTGGCACCATTGGGTCCTGCTGAGCGTAGACGAGCTGGAGGGGAACCGGGAAGTCGGCCTTGAGTGCCGCGAGAAAGCCAGGCATCTCGGCGGGGTTCATCGTCTCTTTGAGGATGCGGTAGAAGGCACGGATCCCCTCCCGACGCTTCAGCGGGCGGCTGTACTCGGTGGCCTCCTCCAGGGACTTGAGCGTCTCGTCGTAGTAGTGCACGTTCTGGTGCGCCCAGCGCATCGGGTCGCGTGTGATGAGCCAGCGCAGGAGGGCCTCGCTGCCGGGGAGCGACAGGGCGGCGCGCAGGGCGTGCAGCCGCAGCATCGGAACCCCCGGGGAGTGCAGGTTGACCAGCCGGGCCATCGCGTCGGGCTGCCTCAGGGCGAGGCGCATGGTGAGGTAGCCGCCCATGGAGTTGCCGATCACCGCGCAGCCCCGGATGGACAGGGCATCCATCGCCGCACCGATCCAGTCTGCGAGGTGGTCGGGGGCGTAGGAGACGTCAGGCATGTCCGCCTCTCCAGACCCGACGAGATCGGGAATGTAGAGGGTGAAGTGTTCAGACAGCGGGGCGAGTGCGTAGCGCCAGGAATACCCCGACGTCATCAGACCGTGGATCAGCAGCAGGGGCGGTCCGCTGCCGAGGACCCGACAGGGGGTGGTCACCGTGCCGAAGTGATCGTCCGTCACGCTCAGCGCGGTCGCCGGGACGTCGAAGAAGCTGTGGGGCTCTCGGGGAAGGGCGGGGAGGCTGGCGAAGGGCTGCTGCTTGAACGGACGCATCCGTCAGCCTATCGCACTACCGCAGCGGCTTGACTGCCTGACAGAACTGCACGAAGTGGGCGATCTGCGCCTCAAGGAGCCCGGCGATGAGCGGCTCGACCGGCCAGCCGGACTCATCCACCGCCTTGTGGACACCCGGGATGAACACCCGATCGGGGAGCTGGTAGGCGTTGCGGTAGCCAAACACGCCCTGGAGCTGCTCGACGGGACGCAGCGCACCCCAGCGACCGGCGGCGACTCCGGTGAAGCACACCGGGCGGCGCTCGAAGGACTCGGGGAACGGGAGGTGGTCGATGAACAGCTTGAGCGCCCCGGGCATGCCGCCGTTGTACTCCGGAGTCACGATGTGCAGCCCGTCGCAGCCGAGGACCGCCTCCACGAACGGGGTGAACGCTGCGGGCTTTGTGGCGTAGGCATCGGGGGAGAGGAGATCGAGGGGCAGGGTGGCGAGGTCGAGGAGCTGGGAGGCCACGCCGTCGACTTCCGCATAGCGGCGGGTGATGGCGTCCGCGACGATGCGGGTGCGGGATCCGGCGCGGTTGGTTCCGGCGACGACGACGATGTTCATCCAAGACTCCTGGTGCGCAGGCAGGTGCGCGGGTGACACCATAAATCATCCCACCACTCAACAAGCACACCGGGGCCTGCTGGGCGCACCTGGAGGTCGCCCGGCTGGTCGGAGAAGTCATCAACCAGCGGGCGCACGGACAAGACGCAGCTGGTCAGGAGGACGAGCATGGAAAGCTCCAGCGGGTGGGGGTGGTGAGACCCCGATCCGCTGGAGAAATCTCACCCGAGAATCTCCACAAGTCGGGTCGGGGAGATGGGGCCGGTGAGGGTGATGAGGTCGTCGAACCGATCTGCGACCCCCGCCCAGTGCAGCGCCAGCTCGTCCCCAGAGGATCGGGCGGCCTCTTCGAGGACTGGATCCAGCAGCGCGGTGAGGATCGGCAGCGGTGCCCCGGTCAGCAGCTCCCGGGCGCGATCCCGCCGGGCTGCGCCCTCTGTGGCCCAGATCGTCGGGTCGGACAGGGCGTCGGACCACCGGTGTAGGCTGGCGACCAGCCACGGCCAGTCCGCCGCGATCACCGGACGGATCCGATCCACCCGGGCCAGCAGCCCGATGGCCACGGCGGGGCTTCGGGGAGACGGCGGGGGGAGCTTGAGCGGACGGAGCAGGGGGGCCAGCGTCGACAGCTCTCGATACGCGGCGGCAGCGTCTTCTCCGCGCCAGTCGGCAATGGCGGCGAGCACCGCGGGCTCTGGGCTGGCGAGGGCGGCGCGGTGGAGGGCGACCTCAGCGGCGAAGACACCGGCAACGATCGCCGCGCGGATCCCGGCGATGGCGGTTGCCTCTGGCAGCGCTGGGATCGGCGGCACTGGGAGCCCTCGGGCGACGGCGGTGACCAGCGGCAGCAGCGGACCGCCCAGGCTCGACAGGGCCAGCAGCGGGCGGGGCGGCGCGGGGAGGAGCAGGCCATCGGGGACAGGGACGGGCGCGGGAGGTGGGGGGGAGAGGGTCTCGGAGGGCTGGCCCGTCGGTGTGGGGAGCCGGGCGGCGTAGCAGCACACCATCAGCACGGCGTCCACCCGGGTCCGTGCGAGCCGGAGAGCGGCGGCCGGGCAGGGGGCAGCCACGCTCACCCACGCCTGACGCTGCCCACCCGGGCCGTCGGTGATCTCGACCCCGTCCAGCCGACCGGCGGGCAGGGGGATGTCGAGGATGCGAACGTAGGTGTGCGGGGTCGGTGGCGCGGCGAGGTCGTTGAGGAAGGCTGTGGCGCCCGCGTCCTCCCCGAGTGCGCCGATGCGACGGCAGAGCCGGTCGAGCAGCTCAGCGCTGTGCCAGCCATCCACTGCGATGGCGTCTCCGAGCAGCGCGGCGGTCTGAGCGACGGCGTCTGATGCGGTGAGGTCGGACTTCAGGCGGGTGACCCGGGCGAGTCGGTCGGAGTCCGCGGCGAGCTGTGCCCGACGGAGGGTGGCCAGCAGGGCGTCGTCGGAGAGGTCGGAGTCCCACCGCTCCACCACCCGCTCCAGCAGCGCCCGGCCCTCGACCGCATGGCACAGCGCATCAACCAGCGCGGCGAGCGGTGCACCGGAGCGGGGTAGGCCGGCCTCCAGTTGACTGCGCAGCGCCCCGAGCGCAGCCCGTGGCCCGCCCCAACACAGCGGCCCGCCGGGTGTCGGGGCCTGGAGGAGCGCGGCGGCGGCCTGGAGCCAGGCGCGGGTGCTGCTGGAGGCGACGGTGGTCGGTGTGACTGCGGTCGATGTGACTGCGGTCGATGTGACTGCGGTCAATTCCGGAGCTGGCGTCGGGGGATGCGGCTGAGGGGTGCTCCAGAGATCGGGGCGGAGGGACTGCCACTGGAGTCGATCCTCGATCACAGTCAAGCGACCACCGGATCGGTCTGCGGCTCCAGCCAGCAGTGCTCGGCCCTCGGACAGCTCCAGCACCGCGGCGTCTGCATCGGGCTCGGCCAGACTGGCCTGGGCCAGCAGAAGGATCGGCTGGACATCCGCTCCCTCTGCGCTGCCGAGCGATGTTGGAAGCGCGGTGAGGATCTGGGCGAGGGTGGAGGGCCTCAGAGAACCGACGGGAGCCGCGCAGGCGGTGAGGTAGGCGCCATGGAGGCCATCCTCCAGCCAGTCGGTCGCGTCTCGGTCGTCACTCAGCACCTGCTGGAGTCGGAGACCGTCGGGGGTCAGTCCGTAGCCACCGGCCCTGCCTTCGATGTGCAGGTAGCCGAGATCCCGGAGCGGCTCCAGGTAGGGGTAGATGAGGAAGTTGCGCGCGAACCGGAGCTTGCCCGCAGACCGTCCAGCCTGATCGAGCAGCTGTCGGCTGGACTCAGCATCCGCGCGCTGGGCAAGACCACGCAGCACCCCGGCGAGGAACCCCGGTGCATTGTCGGCATCCAGGCCAGTCTCCGGCCAGGTCCGCAGCACACTGAGCAGCACATCCCCCGCCGCTGACATCGTCATCCACAAGCCCAGCCACCGCGCCCCACCCCGCCAGACCAGCGGGGACTCGCCCGGCTGCCAGGGCGCGGCGTGTCTCAGCACCTGTCCCAGCGCAGTGAGCCGACCGCTGTCGGGGTCGTGGATGCCGTAGGTCACCCCGATGCGGGCGGCCCGGTTGGCCGTGGCGGGCTGGGCAATGCCCCGGGCGGGGCCCTCCAGTCCGGTCTGCTCCCACCAGCCGTTGAACTGCTCCCGATGCGACAGCAGGACCTCAGACAGCGCCTCGATGCCCATCCGGCCATCGCCGACGGCCTGTGCGATCACCCGAAGCCAGCCGAGCTGGACCTGGTATCGGCTGGCGACCTGGAGGAAGCGTGGGGGAGAGAGCATCGGGGCAGGTTAACGCGGCGGTGGGGTGGCAGAACAGGGTCGTGTCAGCTTCTGACCGGCTTGCGGGTGCTGCGATAGGATCGCACCATGGACCCAACCCTCACTGCGCCGCTGGCGATTCTGTTGTTGATCCCGATCGGGGTGCTCCTCGCGGACGGTGCGGGGCTGGCGAGCGGGGTCGGGTGGCTCCATCGGCTGGGGCTGCCGATCGGCAGCGGCCCGATCGACCTGCTCGATGTGCTCCCGCCCGACAGCGCGCTGCCGTCGGAGGCACACGGCGCCAACGGGGTCTGGCTGGACGAAGACACCGTCGGGTACTGGTCGGGCCGGGTCCGCATCGGCTTCCGGGACTCGTTTGGGATCCAGGCACTCCGCGGGATGGGCATCGCCTGCTCCGGGATCCTGTACATCGCCCCGGATCGACGCTCAGCGGTCTTCACCGAGCGCCTCCGCCTCGCACCGCTGCTCCTGGTTGGCTGCGTGTCCACTGCCGGCATGGCGCTGTGGGCGTATGCCGAGGCTCCCGTGGCGGTGCTCCCGCTGATCCCGCTGATGTTCTTGGGGCTCTACTGCTTCTTCGCCTTCATCAGCGTGCGGCACATGCGCAGTGTTCGGGCGTCCTTCGGGTAGAATCAGGCCATGTCCACCCTGATGTTGCTCAGTGCCTGTGCCCACCCGGCCCCCACACCCGGCCCCTCCCTTGACGGTGGCTGGTCCAATGTGGAGATGGAGGTGTTCATCGGTGTGGAAGGCGCGGAGAGCACGCCGACAGTGTGGGTTGTGACTGGGGACAGCGAGAAGATCTGGACTGGTGAGCAAGCGGCGCGTCAGCCGGATGGCACCGTGTCATTCCACCCTCCGGAGGGGGCTGGTCCTCGCGCAACCTTCACCCTCACCCTCGTCGAGTCCGACAGTGTCACCTTCGGGCTGGTCTACGACTCCGGCCGGGAGGAGAGCCACACCCTGACCCGCACCGCACCGCGAAGCCGCGTGGAGCTGGAGCAGCTCATCGAGGCGGCAGCACAGGCGGAGCTGGAGCAGCGGACTGCGGAGTACCTCAGCGGGATCCGGACCGCTGAGATGGCCTACAGCGCGGCCTTTGATGCCTACTACCCTGCGGCGGTCTGGCCGCGTCCCGTCGAAGCCCTCACCCCGGATTCAGTGCCCTGGCCGAGTGGCAGCGACTTTGACTCCCTCGGCTGGTCACCCGACGGCGCGGTCCGGGGAACCTTCCAGGTCGAGGTCTCTCAGGACGGCAGCGACTTCACCGCCCATGGCTGGCAGGATCTCGACGGAGACGGCGTGCCGGCCCACTGGACCGCGACCCGACAGACCGCCGTCACGCTGGTCAGCGCCCCCGGCACCCGATAGATCCGGGCCAGACAGCCGGCCCTCCCCCGGGAGATGGCGGTTTTCAATCCCTTATCACTGCCCTGTCACACCACGGTCAGTCAGGTAGACATACTAAGACGACTCGACGGAACCCCTCGGGATGGAGACTCATCATGCGCAACCTCGCCACCACCTCGGCGCTGCTCCTCCTGACTGGCTGCGGCGGCTGCAACAAGGACGAAGAGGGGGCTCCGGTCGTCTACGACGATCCCTCCTCTCTCACCATCGACTCTCCCTCTGAGGGTGAATGGATGAGCGAAGGCGCGGTCTCCGTCACGGGCCTGACCGGCAACATCGAGTCGGTGAGCGTCAACGGACAGCCCGCCATCCTCGACGCCTCCGGCAGCTTCAGCAGCACCGTCACCCTGGAGCGCGGGGTCAACGTCATCGACGTGCAGGGCATCGAGCCCGACGGTGACATCATCAGCGAGCGCCGCTCGGTCATGGCCGGGAAGTACGCTGATCCGGGCTCTGCGGTCGAGGATGGCATCCAGATGCGGCTCAACCAGGGCGGCATCAACGAGATGGCCGACATGGTCGAGGGCATGGTCACCGCCGAGACCCTCAACAAGGCGCTCGGGCCAGAGCTCAACCCCGTCTTCCAGTACGGCGATCCCGAAGACTGGAACTGGGCCGCCGCGGACCTTGAGAGCATCGACTTCAGCGCTGCGGAGATCACCGCGATTCCCAACGACCTCATCGAGCTTGAGGTTGTCCTCCCCAACCTCAACGTCGACATCTTCGCCTATGGCGAAGCCGTCACCTTCGACTTCACCCAGGACATCGTGATGACCGCGGACAACGCCGTCATCACCGCGAGCCTCGCGCTGGGGGCGGAGGATGGCACCCTCACCGTCGAGCTGATTGATCCGGTCGTCGAGCTTCAGGGCTTCGCCTACGACACCACGCTCCTGCCCTCGTTTGTTGAGGACTACTTCTTCATCGAGACCATCCAGACCGCCATCCAGGACACCCTCATCGAGCAGATGCAGGCGATGGTTCCCGCCCTGCTCGATGAGCAGCTCGGCGCGCTGGACTTTAGCTTCGACACCGAGCTGATGGGCACCACCGTCGCGGTCGATGCCTCCTTCGCCGATGTGGATGTCGACGATGACGGGGTCGCCATCGCGATCGATGTGGATGTGGATGTGCCCACCGTCGGCACCCAGATCTACCAGGGCTACATGGCCAGCGGCGAGGGCACCCCCAACATCGACCGGGGCGCAGACCTCGCGATGGTGCTCTCCGACGAGCTGCTCAACCGCATGCTGTTCGAGGTCTGGCGAGGCGGGATGCTCAACCTCACCCTCTCCACCGACGACGGCAGCCTGGAGCCGGCGATGCTCTCGTTGCTGCATGCCGAGCAGGGCACGGTCACCGTCACTGCAGACCTCCCCCCGGTCATCGTGGAGAGCGAGGGCGGGCTGCAGGTCCAGGTCGGCGAGCTGTCGATCACCCTGGAGACCCCTGGCGGCGAGCTGGGCGAGCGGGTCGTGATTGATGTCGCGGCGTTCGTCGATCTGGAGCTGTCCCTCGACGGCAGCACGATCGCACTGGACCTCGGCAAGCCGGAGCTGATCATGGCAGTCCGGGAGAGCGACTGGGGCTCCTCCAACGAGGCCCTGACCGCGCTGATCGAGGAGATGCTGCCCATCGACCTGCTGCTCCTGGCGCTGGGTGCGCTGGAGTTTGAGCTGCCGGCATTTGAGGGGCTGGCGTTCGGAGACACAGAGGTCGAGCGCTCGAACTCTGGCTACCACACTGACGTCGAGATTCAGCTGGTCGTCGAGTAGTCTGTCCTGAGTGGGATACTGAACAGAATTGCAGCACTGCTGTGAGCAGATGGTTACCGATTGACAATGCGCTCCTACGACATTCTCAATCGCTCCCTCATCAACTCCGCCCCCAGCACGACCACCAGCCTGCTCCTGTCCTACTACGACAAGGACAGCGAGCTGTGTGGCGAAGACCTGGAGGCCCTGGCCAGCCTGACCAGCCTGACCAGCCTGTCGCTGCGCAGCAAAGAGCGCCTGGATGATGCCGGGCTGGCCCGTCTGCCGGTGCTGTGCCCAGACCTGGAGCACCTCACCCTCACCCTTGGCAGTGTCACCAGCAAGGGCCTCGCCCACGTCGCGAAGCTGTCGAAGCTGTCGAAGCTCTCACTCCGTGAGATGGAGCGGATCCGCAAGCTCGGTGCGCTCTCGAAGCTGCCGCTGACCAGCATCAAGGTCGCCTCCTGCAGCAAATTCGACCTCGCCACCCTGGCCGATGCCGTCGGACTCACCACGCTCAAGGTGGTCAACCAGCCCGTCTCCACCAAAGCTTTCGCAGCCTTCGCGGCCCTCCCCGATCTCAAAGAGCTGGAGCTATACGGCTACAAGACCACCATCGGCGTCGGCCTGGAGTCTCACCTCGCAAAGATGACGAAGCTGACCTCCCTGCGCATCGTCCGCCCGCTGTCAGAGGCAGAAGTCGCAGCGGTGGTCGGGCTTCCGGCGCTGGAGAAGATCTACGCGTATGTCGAGACCGCCGCCGACCTGGAGCGCCTCGCCCCGCTGTCCGGCGGTCCACAGGTCCGGCTGCGGTTCACCAATCTGGAGGAGATCACCGACGAGCTTCTGGAGCGCATCCCGGCAATCCTCCCCGACCTCGACGGGCTCAACCTCGACCAGGGGCAGGTGGTCAACCGGGGCCAGAAGTTTGGCGAGCGGGGGCTCACGGCGGTCGGGAAGCTCTCCAGCCTGCGCTTCCTGAACCTCTACCGGGGCGGGAGCTTCAAGAACGCCGTCATTGCACCGCTGGCGAACCTCAAGAAGCTGGAGGGTCTCAACCTGCACGGCTGCTACAAGCTGACCGCCGGGGCCGCCAAGACCATCGCCGGGATGACGTCGCTGCGGCGCCTGAACGTCAGCAGCATGAAATTCAGCGACGGGGCGCTCAAGAAGCTGTCCGTCCTGCCCCTCGAAGAGCTGTACGTCCACGACGCAAAGATCACCGACAAGGGGATGATCTACCTCTCCAAGTGCACCACCCTCCGCCGCCTGAACGTCGACTTCGGCAACGTCGAGATCAACGACGCCGGCCTCCAGGCGCTCTCAGCCCTCACAGCACTGGAAGAGCTGACCCTCAAGGTCGGTATCGTCAGCCCAGCAGCATTCGCCACCCTCGCTGCGCTGCCAAAGCTCAAGCGGCTCCGGCTCGGGGGGAACTCCAACATCACCCGCATCAACGATGAGCACTTCGAGGCCCTCTCCGCATCGACCTCCCTGGAGAACTTCTCGCTGGGCAGGTACATGAAGCGCAGCATCACCGATGCCGGGTTCATGGCGATGGCGCGGATCCCATCGCTGACGCTGCTGCAGTTTCGTGATCGGCCTGGTCTGGAAGCCTCGGAGGCCCTCCAGAGTGCCGGTGTGCTGTTCAAGAGCGACGCGCACTTCAGCTTTGACGCCTACATCGGCACCGGGCTCTGGGAGTCCGAGCGATAGGACGCCCTGAACCTCGCGCCTACACCTCGCGCCTACACCTCTTCGATGTCCACCGTCCGCCAGTACCAGCCGGAGTCCAGCCGACGGGTCTGCACGCTGTCGTCGTCGAGCTTGAGGGTGAGGGTGAACCGACCGGTCTGGGTGGGTGTCCACCAGTGTGACCACAGCGCCCAGGTCCACGCGCCCTCTCGGGCCGGGCAGACCTCGACCTCCGCGTAGTCCTCGTCATCGAAGCCCAGCAGCAGCGGTCCGTCCGCCATCGTCCCGCCCCACACGATGCCGACCACCCGGTAGCGGATCTCGCTGTCGATGCGCCACTTCTCGACCCGGACCGGCACTGCGGAGAGGTCCATGGTGGCGGGGAGGTAGTCCCGGGCGAGGGTGGGGGTGCCGTCCTGGTGGGTGCGAGCGGCGAACTCCTGCATCTGGATGCTTGCCGGCTCATTGTCGTCGACAAGAGAGATCTCGTCGACCCACTTGATGCAGACACAGCCGTACCAGCCCGGCACCAGCAGGCGAATCGGTGCGCCGCGGTCCTCGGTCAGCGGCTCGCCGTTCATCTCGACGGCCAGGATGGCGTCTTCGAGCTGCTCGGGAGTGAACACCCAGGACGCTCCGGCGAGCGAGGTGCCCTCTGCGGGTGGGTGGTCATCGAAACCAGAGACCGCCACCCGGGTCGCCCCTGGCAGCGCCTTGATGCCGTCGAGAACCGCGCGCATCGGCACCCCGCGCCAGGTCGCCGCAGACAGCAGCCCGAAGCCGCCGTAGCTGGTGTTTCCCGAGCACTCCATCATCACCACGCCGATGTCCTCCGCCTCGGGGAGGTCGTCGAGGGTCAGGTCTTCTTCGGATTCCACCAGCCCACGAACCCGGATGGTCCAGGTGCCCCCGGGCAGGGTGGGGGCGGCGGTGCGGATGAAGAAGTCCTCGGTGGGGGTGATGAGGGCCTCGGCAGAGATCACAGAGATGTCGTGGACCAGCCGACCATCCAGACCCGCTCCAGTCAGCACACCGATCTCGCGGTCCTGCTCCCCGACGAACGCCACCAATTCCAGCAGCTCCCCATCGGGCTCCGGGCAGTCTCCGTCAGTCTCCCCAGTCTCTCCGGTCTCTCCAGTCTCACCGGAGTCGGTCAGGCCGGTCTCATCGGTGTCGCCAGTGTCTGGCGCGGTGCCGGAGTCGGTCGAGGAGGTATCTGCCGGCTTGCAGCCCGCCAGGAAGAGAGCGGCTGCCTGCGCCGAGCGGAGGAGGAGCGTGCGGCGGGTGTGGTCGGTCATGTCGCCAGGGTAGTCCCGGATGGATGTCATCCGACAACCTGGAGTGAGGTGCGGGGTTTGGCGGGGCGGCTACTGGAGCATCATGCAGCGGATCTCACCGGAGGCGAGCGGGGAAGGCCCCGGCGGTCTGCTGAGAGGCGCTTGCCGGTGCTGATGAGCATGCTGGTGGTGAGCAGTGCCTCACTGCGGACGTGAGCACACCACCACGTCCGCACCCAACCAGACCACTCCGGTTTCGATGACACGCAGGTAGAGCCCGCGGAGCCGGAGTGGCTTCTGGTCGGGCGCGGAGATGAACTTCAGCGCATCCATGCCGAACCGGGCAGCGTACTTGCTGCATCCGTTGTGTGGCATGGGTGTGACCTCCAGCAGGGCCTCACCGATTCGGACACGGCTGCCGATTGGGAGGGATGCGGTGGAGAGGTCGAGGTCGATGGCGAGGTTGTCACCGAACAGGGCGAGGGGCTGGCCGTTTCCGATCAGTGTCGCGACCCGGTGAGACATCACCGCCAGCTGGGCGTTGGGCTTGATCGGGGTCTTGTCGCTCCATCGATCTCCTGGCATGCCGCCTTCCGAAGTGAGGACCACCCGGTCGTAGAGGGTGCGGCTGGAGTCCACGGCCCGCGCCAGAAGAAGCGTGACCTTCCCATGATCCCGCGGTGCGGGGGGAAGGTCTGCGAAGTGTCGGGTCAGCACCTCAAGGGAGAGGTGGGCAGTCAGGTTTGGGGTGGGGAGCGGGAGCTGCTGCATGGTGTTCAGCTAACGCCACCCATCCTCTCAGGGAGTCTTTCCGCCCTTGCCGCCGCTCTTGCTGCTCGATGAGCTGGAACCCGATGACTTGGCCTTGCTGCCAGACTTGCTGGCCGAGGTGGTCGTTTCTTCGACGGTTCCGGTGGCCTCAGTAGTCGTGCTGCCTGAGGTGGTGGCCTTGCTGCCAGCCTTTCCACCGGCCTTGCCTGCCCCAGCGGACGCCGGTGATCGGCTTGCACCCTTGCTGGCACGTGGGGAAGCGGTCCTGGCTCCGGCGGTGGTGGACTTGCCACCCTTGCCAGCTTTTCCACCCTTGCCTCGGCTGGAGGCCGCGACGCGACCCGGTCGGTTGGCGGGCAGTCCAGCGGCCTGACGGCGGCTGGCGGCGGCGGTCTTGCGCAGGCTGGTGGCATCACCGCCCTTGGCTTCGACCTTTTTCTCCAGACGGTCCATCACGCCCGGGTTGGCACGGGCCTGCATCGCAAGCTCTGCGCCGACGAACTGCTCCAGCGCCGGGTTGTTACCGCTGGCGGCGATGTCCGCGAGCTGCTCCAGCACCCGAGCCATGGACTCTTCGGTCTCAGAATCCTCGGATGCCTGGGCGATGGAGTGACCCATCTCAATAAACATGGCCACGATGATGATGACGGAGAACACCCAGGCCCAGCGGGGCGGGGCCTCACGGTCGCGCTCCATCCACACACCGAGCACACCGGCAAGGGCGGCCACGACGACTCCGGCGAAGGTGACGATCATTCCAATATTCATTTCTTTGTCCTCTTCGATTCGGGTTTAGTGGTTGCTCGCGGCGTCTTCGCCAGCGTCTTCAGTGGGCTCTTCTTCGGCGGGGTCGCCTTCGATGGCTTCGTCAGCGGGTGCCTCTTCCCGAGGGGTGATCACGACCTCTGGGCCGCCCTCGGACTTGAGGAGCGCAACGAGGCTCTCATCTCCAGAGGACTCGGCGATCTCACCGACCATGTTCAGCATGCGCTGGAGGTCCTCCTTCTGCTGGATGGCGCTGACAGCATCGAGGTAGCTCTGAGTGGCACCGACACTGATTGCGGAGGTGATCAGCACAGACATGACTACCGCGAAGACGATGGGACGGCTCTTGTCGCGGTCGACCCAGATGCCGAGGACCGCGGAGAATCCGCCAATCATCAGGGCGCTCATGGAGGTGATCAGGCCGGTGGACCAGGGGGAGAGGGTCTCCTCAAGCTCGACATCGGCGAGTGCCTCTTCGGCGTCATCGACGGGGTCGCCTTCTTCGACGGGGTCGCCTTCTTCGACGGGGTCGCCTTCGACGGGGTCGCCTTCGACGGGGTCGCCTCCGACGGGGTCGCCTCCGACAGCACCATCGACGGAGTCGCCGTCCTCACCGGCAATGTCTTCAGCAGGGGCTTCGTCAGGGGCATCCTGAGCGAGCGAGGGAGATGCCCAGAGACCGGACATCAGTCCGAGGATGAGGAGCATCCCGCATAGATGCAGGAAGGAGATGGATCGTTTCACAGGAGGCCCTTCTGGTTGAGCCGCGGGGGGAGTTCGCGGAGGCTGCGTTGGTATAATCCAAGGGGGCGCGTCTTGGATTGTTGCGATGGTCAGTTTTTGACCATGGCTTCGATGTTATCGAAGACCCTTGTTATTTGGCGGGGTCGGCTGCGACAGATTCTTCCGCAAGATCAGTCCACCGAGCCGTCGCAGTCGTTGTCCACGCTGTCTCCGCTGACCTCCAGCTCGGCAGGGCTCACGTCGGCGTCGGCATCGTTGCAGTCGCCACCGTCCTCGGTGAAGCCGTCGCCGTCGTCATCGTAGTGGTCGGTGCCCTCATCGACCACGCCGTCGCAGTCATTGTCGAGCCAGTCGGCGGACTCAGCAGCATTCGGGGCGATGGAGGCGTCGGTGTCATCGCAGTCTCCGCCGTCCTCGGAGTAGCCGTCGCCGTCGTCATCGTAGGCAGACGTACCCTCATCGACCGTGCCGTCGCAGTCGTTGTCGATGCCGTCGGCCAGCTCGTCCGCCCCCGGGTGGAGGCTGGCGTCGGACTCGTCGCAGTCGCCACCCAGCGTGGTGTAGCCGTCGCCGTCGGGATCCTCGCTGCCGAGGTCGACCACCCCGTCGCAGTCATCGTCGATGCCGTTGCTGTCGGTCTCCGTGCTACCTGGACCGATCTCGATGCTGTAATCGTTGCAGTCGCCCTCCAGCTCGGAGAAGCCGTCGCCGTCGTCGTCGTAGGCGTCGGTGCCTTCGTCGATGGTGCCGTCACAGTCCTCGTCGATGCCGTCGAGGGTCTCCGGGGCGCCGGGGCGGATCTCAGCGTCTTCGTCGTCGCAGTCGCCAGTGCAGGAGGTGAAGCCGTCGCCGTCAACATCGTAGAGCGAGGGGGTGCCCCCGTTGCAGTCGTTGCCGAGCAGCTCGACCACCACGTCTCCCGAGCCGCCGGAGAAGCTGAGGGTGAGGGTGGCATCGGCGGCCACGGTGTCTTCGGGGGTGAAGCGCACGGTGAGCTGGCGTTCCTCGTCGGGGTAGATGCTCTCGATGGTGCCGTCGGTGGAGAAGGACGCATCGCCGTCGAGGAGTTGGCTCAGGGTCAGCTCCAGGTCGCCGGTGTTTCGGATGGTGAGCAGCTCGGTGACGCTGCTGCCCTCGACCGCGCCGAAGTCGATGCGCGACGGCCAGACCTGGACGCTGCTCTCGGCGGCCTGGGCTCGGAAGTAGATCGACTGAGACTCCTCGCTGGCGTCGGACTCCACGACGAACTCGGCGCGGTGGGGGCCGATCTCAGTGGGGATGAAGGTGAACGCCAGCACCCCCTGGTCTCCGCTGGTGAGCTGCTCGGGCCAGGCGTCGATGGTGAACGCCGACTCCGGATCCGCGCCCAGCTCGACTCCGGTGATGTTGATCGTGCCAGCGCCGACGGAGACGAGGTCGATCTCGATGGTCTGGCTGACCCCCACCGGCACGATGCCGAGGTCGATCAGCTCCTCGTCGATGAGGAGATTACGGGAGCTGCTCTGCACGGTGCTCTCAAACGAGCAGCCGGTCGCCAGCAGGGCGAGCAGGGGCAGCCACCGGCGCCGACGGATCAGCACCAGGCCCGCCGCCAGCAGCCACAGCGCGCTGGGGGCTGAGGTGGTCGCGCAGCCGCTCTTGTCTGGCGTGACGGTCTCCTCATCCAGCTCCCCGTCGCAGCCCTCGTCGATGCTGTCGTTGCAGTTGTTGTCGAGGCCATCGCAGAACTCATAGGCGCTGGGGTAGGTCCACAGGTCGTCGTCGTCGCAGTCGCCGTCGTCGACAGAGTAGCCGTCGTTGTCGTTGTCGAAGCTGTCGAAGCCCTCGTCCACATCGTCGTTGCAGTCGTTGTCGAAGCCATCATCGATCTCGTCGGCGCCAGGGTAGATGGTCGCGTCTGCGTCGTCGCAGTCCCCGGCCCACTCGGTCCAGCCGTCGCCGTCGTCGTCGGACTGATCGGAGTGCTCATCGACAACCCCGTCGCAGTCGTCGTCGATGCCGTTGCTGGCCAGCTCCGGAGCATCGGGGCTGATGTCTGCGTCGTCGTCGTTGCAGTCGCCCTGCTCTTCGCTGAGGCCATCACCGTCGTCGTCATAGGCGATGGTGCCCTCATCGATGAGCCCGTCGCAGTCCTCATCGACCCCATCGGGAGACTCGTCAGCACCGGGGTGGATCGCAGCATCCGCATCGTCGCAGTCGCCGCCGTCTTCGAGGTAGCCGTCGCCGTCGGGGTCGAACCGCCCGGTGTCGACCACCCCGTCGCAGTCGTCGTCGATGCCGTTGCTGTCGGTCTCTGAGGCGTCGGGGCTGATGAGTGCATCATCATCGTTGCAGTCGCCGTCATCCTCGGAGTAGCCGTCGCCGTCGTCGTCATAGGCGTCGGTGCCTTCGTCGATGGTGCCGTCGCAGTCCTCGTCGACGCCGTCGGGGGTCTCCGGGGCCCCCGGGTGCAGGCTGGCGTCGTCGTCGTCGCAGTCGCCGCCGTCCTCGGTGTAGCCGTCGCCGTCGTCGTCGTACTGGTCGGTGCCCTCGTCGACCACCCCGTCGCAGTCCTCGTCGACGCCATCGGGTGACTCAGAGGCCCCGGGGTAGGTCGCGGCATCGGTGTCGTCGCAGTCGGTCCCGCCGCCGTCTTCGCCATCGTAGCCGTCGCCGTCGATGTCGGTGAGGTCGTCGCCGTCGCAGTCCTGGTCGATGCCGTCGTAGGGGGTCTCGTCGGCGCCGGGGTTGATGGTGGCGTCGGTGTCGTCGCAGTCGGTGTCATCACTGACGGTGCCCGAAGGCTGCGCACAGGACTCGGTGGTCTCGTCTGGATCGCCGTAGCCATCGCTGTCGTCGTCGTCGTGCCAGGTCGCGAGGTCGGTGGCGTCGGAGTCTGCATCGCCGTCGCAGTCGTTGTCGATGCCATCGCAGACTTCGGTGGCGTCTGGGTTCACTGCAGAGTCGGTGTCGTCGCAGTCTTCATCGTCGGTGACGTGGCCCGACGGAGTCTCGCAGTCGGTGGTGGTGTCGGAGGCGTCTCCGAAGCCGTCGCCGTCGTCATCGGCGTAGTACGTGGACTTGTCGGTGGCATCCCCGTCGATGTCGCCGTCGCAGTCGTTGTCTTCGCCGTCGCAGACCTCGGTGGCATCCGGGTTGATTGCCGAGTCAGTGTCGTCGCAGTCGGTGTCGTCGCTGACGTAGCCGCTCGGTGCACCGCAGTCCTCGGTGGTGTCGGAGGAATCTCCGAAGCCGTCGCCGTCGTCATCGGCGTAGTAGGTGCCCAGGTCGGTCGCGCCCTCGTCGGTGCTGCCGTCGCAGTCGTTGTCCTCACCGTCGCAGATCTCGGTGGCCCCGGGGTGGGTGTTGGCGTCGGTGTCGTCGCAGTCGGTGTCGTCGGAGACGGTGCCTGTGGGCTGCGTGCAGGTGGTTGTGCTCTCGCTGGCGTCTCCGTAGCCGTCGCCGTCGTCGTCGTCGTACCAGGTGTCGGCGTCGGTGGCGTCGGTGTCGGTGATCCCGTCGCAGTCGTTGTCGATGCCGTCGCAGACCTCCTCAGCGTCTGGATTTACCGCGGAGTCGGTGTCGTCGCAGTCGGTGTCGTCAGCGACATGGCCCGACGGGGCGGAGCAGTCCTCCTCGGCGCTGCCAGCATCTCCGAAGCCGTCGCCGTCATCGTCGGCATAGTACGTGGACTTGTCGGTGGCATCGCCGTCGATGTCGCCGTCGCAGTCGTTGTCCTTGCCGTCGCAGACCTCCTCAGCGCCGGGGTTGACGTCGGCGTCGGTGTCGTCGCAGTCGTCCTCTGCGGCATAGCCGTCGCCGTCTGCGTCGGTTCCGGAGCCGACGAAGACGTAGACCGAGCCAGACCCCGAGCCGCTCGGATCGTCGCCGTCGGCACCGACGATGATGTCGTCGAAGCCGTCCCCGTCGAAGTCACCACCGCCCGAGACGGAGCGGCCGAGCTTGTCGAAGGAGGCGCCGTCGCTGGCGGAGACCTTGTCCTCGTCCTGCATCCCGGATGTGGCGCCGTAGTAGATGTATGCCGCGCCGACGTCGGTGTTCCCGCTGGTGTCTTCGAGGTAGGCACCGATGATGACGTCGTCGTAGCCGTCGCCGTCGAGGTCTCCGGCTGAGGAGACGCCGGTGCCGTAGTAGTCGTTGTTGGCGGCGTCGCTCGCGGTCAGCTCCTCCTCGGTGGTGGCATCAATGCCCGAGGACGAGCCCTGGTAGATGTACGCGCTTCCCCGGCCCCCTGCGAGGGGATTGCCGATGATGACGTCGTCGTAGCCATCGTCGTTGACGTCTCCGGCTCCAGCAACCGCTGCCCCCATTCGGTCGGAGGCGGAGCCGGATGAGGCGGTGAGCTTGTCCTCAGACGAGGTCGAGATGCCCGAAGAGGAGCCCGCGTAGAGGTAGGCCGCCCCGGCGTTGAAGCCGCCATCCGCATCACCGTAGGCCCCGACGATGACGTCGTCGTAGCCATCGCCGTCGACATCTCCGGCCCGGGCCACCGAGAAGCCGAAGTAGCCATACGCAGCCCCGTCGCTGGCGATGAGCTTGTCCTCAGACGCGGTCGAGATGCCCGAGCTGGTGCCGTAGTAGATGTAGGCGCTGCCAGAGCTGGAGCCGCTGTCATCATCGAGGTAGGCGCCGACGATGACATCGTCGTAGCCATCACCGTCGACATCTCCGGCCTGGGCCACGGTGTAGCCGAAGTAGTCGTTGGTGGCCCCGTCGCTGGCGGTGATCTTCTCCTCAGAAGAGGTCGAGATGCCGGCGGAGGAGCCGTAGTAGACGTAGGCGCTGCCAGAGTAGGAGCCGTTGTCATCGTCGGCGTATGCTCCGACGATGACATCATCGTAGCCGTCGCCGTTGATGTCGCCGGCCCCAGAGACGCTGAAGCCAAAGAAGTCACTCGCTGCGTCATCGCTGGCGGTGAGCTTGTCCTCGGCAGTGGGATCGATGCCCGATGCGGTGCCGTAGTAGACGTAGGCGCTGCCGGATCCGGAGCCGCCGTCGTCGTCGAGGTAGGCGCCGACGATGACATCGCCGTAGCCGTCGCCGTTGATGTCTCCTGCGACCGAGACCGTGTAGCCGAAGGCATCCCCGGTGGCGTTGTCGGTGGCGGTGAAGCCGTCGGCCTCCGGTGTGGTGATGCGCGCAGCGACTGCAGCCATCGAGGGAAGCTCAGCGACGGGGCGGCAGGCGGTGAGCACAAGGAGGACTGCGGACATCTCGGCTCCGGGTCGGCTCTCTACAATAGCCGCCTGACTGGCCCAGCTGCATTACTCCCGGCTGGCTTCCGGTTGGGCCCCTTTTTGTTGGAGCAGACGCTTGAGCGCCTCGGGAGGGCTGGTGTGGGTGCCCCGAGCGGCGATGATCCGGGCCAGCTCTGCCTCCAGCCAGTCGACCGCAGCGGCGGAGTTCAGGCTCACATCCAGCTGGATGGGGGGCTGAGGGCCGTCAAGGATGAGCACCCCGGGCTGCCGACGGATGGCGATGATGTCTGCGGTCGGGACCACAACCGGGAGCTGAGCGGTGCCGTTGATCAGGAGCTGCTTTGGGGTCAGCTCCACCACCGCCACCGACTTCTGAGTGGGCAGCAGGTAGCCGCGCAGGAACCGGTGGATGCGTGAGAGCACCTGGCTGCCGTGGCGCTGGTTGAGCCCGATGAGGACCGCCATCAACGGCACCAGTGCTGCCAGGAGGAGGTCGGAGGTCACCGCCGTGATGTGGATCCAGCCCCCCGCAGTGATGGCAAAGGCGGCGAGGGTGAGCCCGCCGAGGACCATGAGGCCAGTCGCCACGCCGCGCATGCTCCGGGGCGTGCCGTGGATGGTAGCGGTCAGTCCACTCATCGATGGCTTCACCCGAAGCTCTGCGAGGATGGCTGGCTCGTTCATGGGGTGGGGTGGCCGTCGAGGCGGAGCTGGAAGAGGAAGTAGGTCGGGGTGCAGAAGCCCACTCCAGCCGCTGAGACAGCCTGTCCGGCCTCGTCGGGCACACTGGAGAGCTGGTGGGGCAGGGACTGGCAGATGTAGTCTTCCCGGCAGAACCGACCGATGTGGCAGCTGTCGACCATGCCGCGCCCGACGATGCCCGCCAGGCAGCTGTGGAAGTCCCCCTCGACGCACTGGTCGAACTTGCTGCCGCCGACCACTGCGCAGATCTCCGTGGATGCGGTGGTGGTGGCGGTCAGGGCGCGCTCCTCGGTGGTGCAGCGCCGGTAGGCCCGGCCAAGCGGCACCCCGATGACCGTCGGGCGGCAGTTGTAGCTGTCGGCGAAGAAGCGCTTGTCCTCTGGCAGGTCGTAGAGCGGATCGCTGGAGAAGGAGTCGCGGTAGGCGTGGAGGTTGAACGGGGAGTCGGTGCGTTCTGCGCCGGTGACGGTCCCGGCACGGCAGGTCATCCCAGAGGACAGCCCGGCGACGTCCTCAGGAACGCACTGGCCGAATTGAACCGCTGAGGCTGCATCTCCAGCGACGACGGTGCAGACCTCGCCGGCCTCCGCGCAGCCCCAGGGCTTCGCGAGCAGGTCGCGGCTGACCTCCGGCACACAGGCGGCGTTGGAGCCGACGTCGGGGGGCTCGCCAGCGGCATTCGGTGCAGGAGCGAGGGGGTGGGGGCGGTGTCGGTCGGGGTCTCGTCCGCTGCCGAGGTCGGCGACATGGGCCCGACGGCGGTCCAGCTCTCGGTGGTAGTGGGCGGAGAAGGGGAGCTGGAGGCGGTTGGTGATTCCGGAGACGGCCTCATCGTCTGCGCCGAGGAAGTGGAAGCCGGCGGTCGAGGCGGCCTGGTGGCAGCCCATGCAGGTCCCGGCGTTGAGGCGCTCGATGGCTTCCGCACCCGAGCCGAGGGTGTCGGGATAGCCCCCGGTTGGCAGGTCTTCGACATCCAGCAGGGCATCGAATGGCTTGTTGGCGCTGCGGTTGATGCCGAGGGTCGACCAGGACAGCGCAGTGGTTGTCAGCAGGGACTCGGGGAGCTGGTAGACCCCGTCGCCGATGTCATCGAGGTGGGTGGTGATGAAGTCGAGCAGCTCCGCCCTCAGCGCCGGGTCAGCCCGGATGCGGTCCACGTCGGGGGTGTTCTCCAGGGGGCGGGCGACCATGGTCCCGCCCTGATCGGCGTAGACCTTGAGCAGGTAGAGGGCCTGTCCGGCGAACTGAGTCTCCACACCGGAGGGAAAGCGCACGATCTGGGCGTTGAACTCGACCTGCTTGAGTGGCAGCGACTGGAGCTTCGCCAGCCGGTCCGCCTGATCACCTGCCCACCACTGTGCCGCCGAGACGCAGCCGTCTTCTTCGGGCCAGGACAGCACCGCGTTGACCGTCACCGGCAGCCGGGAGCCGACCGTTACTCCGGCCTCCGTCTCGGTCTGGTAGGCCAGCCGGTACAGCAGCCGCACCTCACCGCAGCCCCCGATGAAGTCGGTCCGATCGAGCCGGTTGATGACACCGATGAGCTGAAAGAACGCTTTATCCGATGAAAACCAGCGCGGGTCGAGTCGGCGCCCGACGTTGCTGGCCGGCCAGCGTGTCGCATCGCGGTGGTCGACGACGAGGTCTCGGTCGAGCCGGGCGGCGAGGGTCTCGGCCTCACTCCCCCAGCCGACAGCGAGCTGCTGGTAGCGGGGGCTGTTTGCGGTCATCCAGGCGGTCGTGGGGCGGGGAGGAGGCTGCGGGGCACCGAGCAGGGCGGCGAGCCCGAGTCCGCCTGCGTCCAGCTCGGCGAGGATCAGCGGATCGACAATCTCCACAGTCACGTCGTCTGGAGAGATCGGCGGTGGAGGTGGCGGGGCCTCAACGGGAGGCGGCTGCGGGGTCGGAGGGACGACAGGGGGGGCGTCCGTGCAGCCAAGCAGCAGCAGTGCGGTCAGGAGCATGGCCTCCAGCTTACTGCGGCGGTGCCTCAGGGGGCTTGGGGAGTGCGAGAGCATCCTCAATGACCGAGCCAGCCTCGGCACGCTCGGCTTCCTTCTTCTGGACCCACGCCAGCCGGCCCTCCAGCCGGGGGATGAGCTGACAGGCATCGGCGTAGCCCTGCTCACAGGCCAGGACCACATCCGCCAGCGCGCCTTCGTGGTCGCCCTGAGCGCCGCGGCAGAAGCTGCGCATCACCAGTGGCTCGGGATCGTCGGGACGAAGCGCCTGGTAGGCGATGATTCCCTCGGACACCTCCGCGCACTTTCGCTGCCCGATCAACGCACCGAGCTGGCGCTTTCGGGCATCGGCGTAGTCGGGGCTTGCCGCGATGGCTTTGGCGAACGCGGCGTCGGCTTCCGGCCAATTCAGCTCGGCCATGAAGCTCTCGCCACGCAGGTAGAGGGCGTCGGCGTCGTCGGGGTGCTCGGCGAGCCAGGCGTCCAGCGCGGTCCGGGTCGCCTCGTACTCCTTGGCGACGAGCTGATCGGCGATTGCCTGAAGCTCAGGAGAGAGCGGCGCTGTGGGCAGCTTGATTGGCACATCGGTGGGCCGTTCCCGGGCCGGAGGCGTGGCCTCGGCCACCTCAGCGGGGGCCTCAGCGGGGGCCTCAGCGGGAACGGTGGGCTCGGTGTCGCAGCCCAGGATCAGTGTCAGCAGGAACACGGTGCCTCCTCAATTCCTTCGGAGGCACCAGGTAACACCACAGCCCACCATCATCCGCCACGCCTGCTCAAGACTTTCGGGACTTCCGGGTGCGACTTCTGCTGGAGGTCTTTCGGGTGGTCTTGGTGTTGGGCGCAGGTGTGCCCGCTTTTGCCGCAGGCTTCTCAGCCGGTGCGGCCTTTGCTGCCGGAGCCGCCTTCGCAGCGGGCGTTGCAGGCGTTGTGGCCGGCGTTGCAGGCTTCGCAGTGGGCATCTTGGCCGGCGTTGTTGACTTTGCTGCGGGCTTCTCGACCGGTGCAGCAGCCTTCTCGGCCGGCTTCTCGACTGGCTTTGCCACCTTCGCAGCAGGCTTTGCGGACTGTGCGGCGACGACCGCGTCAAAGCTAGCGATGAGCTCCTTCGCGCTGTGATCCGGTGCTGCGTTGACCACCTTCCCGGAGACCCCGTTGGATTCGGGAGACAGCAGGTAGCAGACCATCGAGGTGATGTCGTCGTCTCCTGCGCGCACCCCGTTGAGGGTGATTTTGTCGCTGGAGAGGGACTCGGCCTGCTCCGTGACCACTGCAGTGGTGGCTGGGTCGGCGTTGATCGACACGATCATGCCGCCCCACTCTGACATCGCCGGCTGGGCAGCGCGCAGCAGCAGCCGCAGGTCGTCTGAGCCTGGACCGATGTGCACGATCCCGCTGACCCAGTCCCACCGATCCGGGGCGACCCGGACCATCTGGATGCAGTCTCGGAAGTTCTTGAAGCCGCCATATGCTGGCATGGCAGCCGGACCGCCGCGCCGCTTGATGGTCTGGACCAGCGCATCTGCAGCAGCCCGCGAGCTCCCAGCACCGGTCTTGTCGTTGACGACGACCCGCGCGCCAGCCGCTGAGATGGCCAGGGCCAGGTAGTAGCCGACGCTGGTGCTGGTATCAGTAATCAGGACAACCCGTCCGTCCAGGATCCCCATGAATGCTCCGCTGATTTTGAGATGAGGCGCCCAACTCGGTCGGGCGGACCTTGATGATACCCCATGGAGTCCGTCTGCTTGCCCATGTGCTGGGGAGCCTTCCGACGCATTGATGTCGGCAGGATGCAGGACTGCACGTCGCTATAGCTTGCATCCTGGGGGGCGATGCGGGAGATGATCGAGAGCCCGTACCGTGAGGATGCTGATGCCGTTTGAGCTGGCCGAGGTGATCAAGAACCCCCGGGCGCTGATCAAGCCCCGCCGACCTGAGCCCTCCTACCCCCAGCTTCCGGCGGTCACCGCAGAGCTGGAGTCGAGCATTCCCGGGGTCTACCTCGTCGGAGAGGTTGCTGGGACGCCGCTGATCAAGCTGGGGGTCAACCAGGGCTACGACCTCGTCGAGCAGCTCTCTGGGAACCTCAAGGCCAACCCGGCCCCGGAAGGTGCCTACGATCTGGTGGTGATCGGGGCGGGTGCCTCCGGATTCTCGGCGATGATGCAGGCGGCTGAGCTGGGGCTGCGGGCGGTGTGCCTGGAGGCGGGTCGGTTTGCCAGCACCGTGCAGAACATGACGAAGGGCAAGATCCTGTTCGCGGAGCCCGAAGCCGTCGCGCTGCGGGGAAGCGTCTGGTTTGAGGAGTGCACCCGCGAGGAGCTGCTCACCCAGTGGGCGCGTCAGCGTCAGCAGTCCCGGCTGGACATCCGGGAGTTCGAGAAGGTCGAGAACATCGAGCGGCGCGACGGGCTCATCACGATCACCTCCAGCAAGGGCAGCTACCAGGCCCGTCGGGTGATCCTGGCGATCGGTAAGGCAGGCAACCCGCGCAAAGCCGGCGTGCCCGGTGAGGACACCCACGCCGCACGCATCGACCACTTCCTCGCCGACCCCGATGCCTTCCAGGGGCGCAGCATCCTGGTGTACGGCGGCGGCGACGTCGCCTGTGAGGCCGCGCTGAGGCTGTGTGGGCACAACACCGTCATCATGGCGACCATCGACAAGGAGCTGATCTACCCCAAGAAGCGCAACCGCGAGGCGGTCCAGGCAGAAGTGGCCGCCGGACGAATTGAGCTGCACATGGAGACGAAGCTGGCCGGGGTTGGAGCAGACAGCGTTTCTCTGGAGGGGCCTGGCGGGGTGATCTCGCGCCCGGCGGACCACGTCTTCGAGATGATCGGCGCAGAGCTGCCGCTGAAGTTCTTCCGGCAGATCGGCATCCGGCTGTCCAACGACTGGGGGCGGGGTCGACAGGTGGCCCTCGCAGTCTGCATGCTGCTGGTCTACGGGCTGTATGCGGTCAAGAGCAGCTCCCTGGTC